>JBGPLI010000246.1:0-7077 GCA_041486445.1 Bryobacteraceae bacterium | reverse complement strand
CCGCCGCGGTGGATTTCACGAATTGCGTTCAGCAGCTCAAGAGCCGGGCTGTCCTTGAGGACGTAACCGGCGGCGCCGGCTTCCATGCACTCGACCAGATAGTCTTCGTCGTCGTACATGGTGAGGAACAGCACCTTGGTTTCGGGACGGTTCTTCTTGATCTGGCGCGTCGCCTCGAAGCTGCTCAGGCCGGGCATGCCGATGTCCATCAGCACCACGTCGGGACGGGCTTCGTTGGCTTTGTCGACGGCGTCGCCGCCGTTGGGCGCCTCGCCGACGACTTCCATGTCCGGCTCGGCGGAAATGAGGGTGCGGATTCCTTGGCGGAACAGAGTGTGATCGTCCGCTAGCAGGATTCGAATCTTCGCCATAACGTTTTGTTGCCCGGCTTTCTGCGTATGCCTCGCTTAGACACGGTGCCTTACACGCTGTACTACTTGGCTATCGGCAGTTCGATGGAAATCTTTGTACCCTTTTTTGTGCCCTCGGTCCGGCTCTCCACATGGAACTCGCCGCCCAACAGGGCTACCCGCTCCCGCATCCCCGAGAGTCCGAACGACTCGCGCTTGGCCATCGCCTCGGGCAAACTGAAACCGACGCCATTGTCTTCCACCGCCAGCTTCAGCCTTCCATCGGCGGATGCGAGGGAAATGTTTACCTGGGCCGCCGCCGCGTGTTTGCCGATATTGTTAAAACATTCCTGCACCAGCCGATAGGCAATGATTTCAAGCTGGTGCGGAAGCGTGCCCATCTTGGAAAGCTGCAGACGTACGCGGCATGCGTGCAGCCTCTGAAAGCGGTTGATCAACTGCCGCAGCGCCGCTCCCAGGCCCAATTGTTCGAGCACAGCGGGACTCAGCGCCGCGATCAGCCGGCGCATTTCCAGAATGGTGTGCTCGGTCAGATCTCGGGCCTCGCGGAGTTTCGCCCTCCATTCGCCTTCGCTATCGGGGAGCGCCTGCTCGATCAGCTCTATCTGGAGGCGAATGCACAGCAGGCTCTGGCCGGCTTCGTCGTGCAGCTCGCGGCTGATGCGGCGGCGCTCCATCTCCTCCACGTGCAGCATGTGCTCGGCCAGGCGCCGGACCTGTTCCTCGCGCCGAGCCAGGTCTTCCATCAAGTGCGCCTTGTCGGCGGCCATCAGGCAGCGCTCGGCGGCGGCGGCCAGCAACTCGAGCTCGCGCGGCAGCCACTCGTAGGACTTGGAGAATCCGAACTGCATCACGCCCGCCGTGCGCTTGCCCGTGGCGAGCGGGATCGACCAGCAGGAGGCGAACTTCCCATGCCAGCTCGGGTCGAGCAGAACTCCGGATGACGGGCCGTCGCCGTTCAAATGACGCGGCTTGGAGAGCTTCCTCGTCAGGCCCGGCCGATTGGGCACCACGGACTCTTCCGATTTGGGCGTGCCGGCTTTCAGGACCCAGGCGGAGGCGTCCTCGTTCAACATGTACAGGCGCCCGGCATCGGCCAAGCAGACGTGCACCAGCGATTCGAGAAAGCGGCGCAGCAGCTCTCCCAGGTTGCGCGATTCAAGCTCCACGCGGAACAGCTCGTAGAAGGCCTGCGTTTCCGCCTCGCGGACCTGGTAGTAGGCGTTGTTGAGCGTCAGAATCACGCAGAAATGAAGCTGCTCGCGGACCCAATGGAAATTCGAGTGTTCGTTGGGAATCAGCTCCGCGAGCATGGGCGTCAACAGCCGGTCGTATTCCTGGAGGGCTTCGAGAATCGCGCTGGGCGGCAGATTCAGCTTGGCCAGGCGGCGGCCGTTGTACTCCACCTGCTCGATGAACTTCAGCGGCGGCTGGCCGGAACTCAGAACCCGCGCTGCTGCGCCCGGTGTGATGGCCGCCAGCGCCAGTCGTTGTTTCGGATCGAAACCCAGCCCGCGCAACCGGCGCAGAAAGCGTTTGTCGAGCTTGTCCGCGTGCGGCTCCAGCAGCACCGCCAGCCGCCGCAAGTGGACGCGGAGCTGATCGCTCAATACGTCTGCCGCGTCGGCGAGCTCCGGCGATAGCTGTGCAGTCTGCACAGTACTGAAATCGGCATTCTAAGGGGTTCTCTTTAGTACTTGCGTTACTTCTTGGCGCTCAGCAGCGCATCCAGCGTCGCCGCCAGACCCTTGCCTTCGAGGATCTGCCGGTTCTGCTCGGACTGGCCCCAGTCGCGCACGATCTTTCCCTCGGGATCGATCAGGAACAGGTGTGGCGTGTCGAAGGTGGGCCGCTGCGGCGTCGCCTGGAAATACGTGATGGCCACTTGTCCCATGTCGAAGGCGATCGGATTGGTGAGCTTGTTATCGGTCATGTATTTCCCCACCGTATTCATGTTTTCCGGAGGCGAAACCACCACCGAGAGAATCGCGACCTTCCCCTCGTAGCGCCGCTTGATATCTTCCAGATTCTTGGACAGCGCCTGGCAGAACGGGCAGTCGGTCTTCATGAAATCGAGCAGCAGCCATTTGCCGCGATAATCGAGGATGTCGTGCTGCTGGAGCTTGGAATCCGGCAGAGAGAAACTGGGAGCGCGCCGGCCGGAGAGGCTTTGCGCGGCCAGCGGCAGCGCGGCCCAAACCAAGATCAAAGCGATTCTTCGCATCAGCCCAACGTATCACGGAGAGATTGCTCATAGGGAGGCCGCAGCACGCCGCGCTCGCAGACGATGGCGGTCACATACCGCGCCGGCGTCACGTCGAAGGCGGGATTCTCGACGGCGATGTTCTCCGGAGCGACCGCGACGCCGAATACGTGGGTCACTTCGCTCGCGGCGCGCTGTTCGATGGGAATGCGATCGCCCGAATCGAGCGTCAGATCGAAAGTCGAGACCGGCGCGGCCACGTAAAATGGAACGCCGTTTTCCTTCGCCAGCACAGCCAGCGGATAGGTGCCGATCTTATTCGCCACGTCGCCGTTGGCGGCGATCCTGTCGGCGCCCACCACCACGCAGCCGATGCGTCCGGAGCGCAGGAAATGCCCGGCCATGCTGTCGGTGATCAGCGTGGTGGGGATGCCTTCCTGTTGCAGCTCCCATGCGGTGAGCCGCGCGCCCTGCAGGAACGGACGGGTCTCATCGGCGAAAACGTCGATCTTCTTGCCCGCGCTGACGGCCGCCTTGATCACGCCCAGCGCTGTGCCGTAACCGGCGGTGGCGAGCGCGCCCGCGTTGCAGTGCGTGAGCACGGTCTTGCCGTCGGGCACTAGCGGCGCTCCGTTTCGTCCGATGGCCTCGCAGATGGCGATGTCTTCGAGGCGAATCCGGATCGCCTCCTCGATCATCCGCCGCCGCAGCTCTTCCGGAGCCGCCCCGTTTAAAGACGCGCGCAGCTTGCGCATGCGCTCAATCGCCCAGAACAGGTTTACCGCGGTGGGCCGCGTCCGCGCCAGCGTATCGCACACGGTTTCGAAATCCGCGCCTTCCTGAACGCCCAGGGCCACGCCCATCGCGGCCGCCACGCCGATGGCCGGCGCGCCGCGAATCACCATGGAGCGGATCGCTTCGGCCACTTCGCGGTAGCTGCGGCAGGTGACCAGCACCTGCTCGCGCGGCAGCCGCGTCTGATCGATCATGACCACGCCCGCTTCGGTCCACTGAATGGTTTCGACCATGAACCTCCATTGTGGCGCATACGCTATGGTGGAAGGACCCGTGCCGCGCAAGCGCTTCGAATGGAAAATCCGCGATCGAACGCTCAACCTGGGCGAGCGCACGCTCATCGTGGGCGTGCTCAACGTGACGCCGGATTCGTTTTCCGACGGCGGGAAGTATCAGGACCCGGACCGCGCCTTCGCGCGCGCGATCGAGCTCGAAGAAGAGGGCGCGGACGTGATCGACGTCGGCGCCGAGTCCACCCGGCCCGGCTCGGTGCGCATCGCGGAGGCCGAGGAGCTTCGCCGCCTGGTGCCGGTACTGAAGCGATTGCGCGACAAGCTGGCCGTTCCGCTCTCGGTGGATACCTACAAGGCGCGCGTCGCGGAGAAGGCGTTGGAACTCGGCGCCGCGATCATCAACGATCCGAGCGGCCTCACCTTCGATGCGGACCTGGCGCGCACGGCGGCCCGGGCCAACGCCGGCCTGATCCTGAATCACATGCGCGGCACGCCGGAAACGTGGGCCAAGCTCCCGGCGCTCAAGAACGTGATGCACACGATTGCGGCGGAGCTGGATGCGTCGGTGCACCGCGCCGCGCGCTCCGGGATCGAGCGGCGGCACATCGTGATCGATCCGGGGCTCGGCTTCGGCAAGCGCAAGGAGCAGAACGTCGAGATTCTGGCGCGGCTCGAGGAGCTGGCGCGGCTGGATCTGCCGGTGCTGGTGGGACCGTCGCGGAAGCACTTTCTGGCAAAGGATTCGCCGGACCAGACCGAGTTCGCCACCGCGACCGCGGTCGCCGCCGCGATCTTCCACGGCGCGCACCTGGTCCGCGTGCACGACGTGAAGGCGATGAAGGCGGTGGTGGAAGTGGCGGATGAAATCGCCCGGAACGTGGCCGAGGACTGACCAACGTCAGGCGGCCGGATTCACGCCGGCGGGCGCGCGCAGGCCGCTCCACTCCTCGCAGATCAGAATGGAATTGGCGGGATTCTTCGGCGCATATTTCAAGCTGGCCAGGCCGATGAAGCGGTCCGGGGCGGCGGGCAGGCGGTCGCGCAACGTGGTGATGTCCTGGGACGCGGTGTATTGGACGCCGCGAATCGAATAGGAATAGTAGAAAGCGGTCTCGCTGGCTTCGTTGATCAGCGCGTCGCCGAGCCGGCCGTGGCGATGCACGTTCAGGCGGCGTTTCTTCTCGCGCTTCTCCGGACTGCCGCGCACGCGCATAGCGATCCAGACGGCGAGCGCGACCAGGGCCAGGGCGAGGCCAGCGAGTGCCGCGATTTGCACGCCGAAGGGCACGGAGCTACCCCTTCACCACAGGATTTTCCAGAACGCCGATGCCGTCGATTTCCACTCGAACGATCGAGCCCGGCAGCATCGGGCTGACGCCGGCGGGCGTGCCCGTGGCGATCAGGTCGCCCGGCTCGAGCGTCATGAAGGCGCTGACGTAGGCGACGATCTCCTCGATCGGAAAAATCATGTCGAGGACCGAGGCGTCCTGTTTGACCACGCCGTCGAGCGTAGTGCGGACGCGCAATTTCGAGTAGTCGACTTCGTCCTTGGAAACCAGGCAGGGGCCCACCGCGCAGAAAGTGTCGAAGCCCTTGCCGCGCGTCCATTGCGTATCGCTCCGCTGCAAATCGCGCGCGGTGACGTCGTTCAGGCAAGTGAATCCGGAGATGCAATCGAGCGCATCCTGGCGGCTGACGTTGCGCGCGCGCCGGCCGATCACCAGGCCCAGCTCACCCTCGAAATCGACGCGCTGGGAGAGCGCCGGGTAGACGATCGCGTCGCCCGAAGCGATGAGCGACGACGGCGGTTTCAGAAAAATCGCCGGCTCGGCCAGCGGTGCGTTGCCCATCTCGCGCGCGTGCTCGGCGTAGTTACGGCCGACGCAGACGATCTTGGTGGGCCAGGAAGGCGGCAGCAGGCGGACCTTATCGAGCGCGACGCTTCCCAGCGCGGCGTAGCGGACCTCTGGCGTATCGGGCGTCGTGGGAGGAAGAGCCCGGTTGAGCGAGTAGCGGATTTGTTTCATAAGAGGACGCTGAATCGATCGTTCGCAAGGCTCCCGACGGCGCGGTTAGGCGACATGGGGGCGATTCTATCACTTCAGGCGGCTGTCCATCACTGCCAAGCGTTAATGCGAACGCGGACGCGATCGGATACCTTCCCAACGCGCAAGAAAAAACGTACACTGTGCTTGGGTCATGCAACCCAACGATCGTCCGGGCGCCAACCCAACCCGGGGCGAAGCGGGAGACGCTGGCGCGCCTGATGACAGGAGCGTACCAACCTTGGGCAGCCGCGAGCTGTCGCGGCATCGCTTGACTCAAGCAGCGCGCCTGGGCCGCTTCCCCACCGGACGTATCAACACGTCCGCCGGAATTCCAAAACGCTCGTGCAACCGGCGAATCATAGCGAGCGAAAGGGGTCGCGACCCGCGCAGGACTTCGTAAACTCGTGTGCGGCTGCCGATCACCCCGATCAAAGCCTTCGGGCTCAGACCCTGCTGTTCCAGGCGGAACCGGATCGCCGCGAGTGAGCCGGGTGGATCGACGGGATGGTGCGCGCGCTCGTAGGCGTCCACCAGGGTCATCAGAACTTCCAGGCGGTTACCCTTTGGCGTCCCCGCCGGTGCGCCCCACAGACGTTCGATCTCCCGCAACGCCTGGTCATGATCCTTTTGGCTTTTGATAGGCTTGATCTCCATATTGCACCGTCCTGACATTTATCTCGTCGTACTCCGCATGCGAACCCAACCACTTTATGAATACAGTCTGACGCGCGAAGTCGATTGCGGTCACCAGCCGATAACTGTTGCCCTTGACATTAAACACAACTCGCTCCGCATCGATTATGCTCGCGGTGGCATAGGAGTTCTTCACATCCGCCGCATTCCTCCACGCCGCTCGCTCCGCTTCATGAAACCATGCACGTAACGCCGACTCCACCGCGGCTCGTTCCCTCTTGCCCTTCAGGGTCTCGACAAACCTCATGAGCGTGGATCGGGCGATGACTCGCATCCTCGCCCTCTAGGTTACTGTGTTCCCGAATTGGGCACAAGGCGGGCCCGTTTGGCGACGGGCGGCCTTTTTCAATTTCAGCGGGGCCTCTTCCGATCCTGGGCGCCGTGGAAGACGTGGAGGATATCTGTTCCCTCACGGACCCTGCGGTAGTAAATGAGGTATTGGCCCGCCGGAAAGCATCTTACGTCAGGGGCAATTTCCTCCGATGGCCGCCCTGCGTCGGGGTGCTGACCCACCAGCCAGAGGCGGCCGGTGATACTCTCGATCAGCCTGTCTGCGACCTTCAAGCCTGTGTGCCGTGTCCAATAGACAAGAGTTCACTGCTGTCCGGTTAAAAGTCGAACAGGCTCAACTGGTTGCCAGGATCGAGTAATTCTTCTTGGGAGTCTGACTCGTGGAGCGCCTGCAAAATGGGCGTTTTTTCAAAAAGCGTGAGGCTGAGAATCTGTAGAATCTG
>JBGPLI010000245.1:0-7131 GCA_041486445.1 Bryobacteraceae bacterium | reverse complement strand
GGGGAACGTCAGCCTGTGGAACTGGCGCGTCCTGCTGCCGCTCTCCGCGGCGGCCGAGCTCGCGGCGTTTTTCATCTTTTTCATCACCGTGAGCACTCACCGGCGCGGTGGCCCCCGCCGCGCAATCGAGGCGTGGATGGGGCTGGTCATCGGCTCAACTGCCGGGTTCCTGATCCTGCTGCTGTTTAACGCCGCGATCGCCACCTACCTCGCGATCGGCGCGGAGACGCCGGAGTTCCCTCACTGGCTCGATCAACGTTTCCTCGTGCTGGCCACCTGGGGAGTTCCCGTGTTGGCGGTCTGGGGGTTCAACGCCCGCTGGCTTCCCGCGTTCATGGGACTCCAGCCGGCGTCGAGCAAAGGTCTCGTGTCCGCGTTGGTCGTGTGCGGGTTGGGCGTGACCTCGGCAGTGTTGGGAAACTTTCGCCTCGCGGCGGCGCTGCTCGTGGTAGCCTCCGTTACCGCCGCAGTCGCCTTGAACATTTTCGACCGTGCGCGCCGGCCTGCCAATCTTCAGGGTGTGCATCCATCGTTCCCGATCTTTGTGCGCTTCTGCTACGGTTGGCTCGTGATCGCAGCACTGCTTTCGATGTGGGCCGCAAGCGCGGACCGCAATGGCGGCATCTGGGGAGCCTCCCGGCACGCACTCACCGTCGGATTCCTCGCCAGCATGATCTTCGCGATCGGCCCGCGGATTCTGCCGGCGTTCTGCGGCGGACGCCAGCTCTTCAGCGCCCGGCTCATGTTTGCGGCGTGCTCGCTGCTGAGCCTGGGCTGCCTGCTTCGCGTCGCCTCGGAAATACCGGCGTACGAGGGCTTCGCGCAGGCCGCCTGGCACGTGCTCCCCTTGTCCGCGGTGGTGGAGCTGATCGCCGTGAGCCTGTTCGCGCTCAACCTTGCGCTGACGCTCGCGCATCCGGCCGCTCCCGTCTCCGACTCCAGGCTGTACACGATCTCGCGGGCGTAGAAGACGTAAGGCGCAGAATCACCCGAATTTGGGTGATTTGGCGCAGCCCGCGCTCGACACTCGCCATTTTCCATCGGCGACTTGTATGCATTCAATTTGGTGAGTCGATTGCTCCACTCCGTTCATCGAGGTCCACATGTGTCTGGCAGTTCCGGGCCGAGTATTAAGCGTTGAAGATGCCGACCCCGCCTTCCGCTCCGGGTACGTCGACTTTTGCGGCATCCGCAAGAACGTCAGCCTGGCCTTCACTCCCGAGGTCCAGCCGGGCGACTTCGTCCTGGTCCACGTCGGTTTCGCGATCACCCGTGTGGACGAGGAAGAGGCGGCGCGCACCTTTGCTTACCTGCAACAGATCGGCGCCCTGAAGGAAGAGGGCCTCGATTTCCATGCCCCCGAAGGCAGCGCCCCTTGAAGTACGTCGACGAATACCGCGATCCGCACATCGCCCGCGCCCTGGCGGATCGCATCGCCCGCAAGGTGACTCGGCCCTGGGTGCTGATGGAAGTCTGCGGAGGCCAGACCCACACTCTGATGCGCTACGGAATCGACGAACTGATTCCGCCGGAGGTCGAGCTGGTCCACGGCCCCGGCTGTCCGGTTTGCGTCACGCCGCTCGAAATGGTCGATCGCGCCATCCGGATCGCCTCGCTTCCGGGCGTCGTTTTCACCTCCTACGGCGACATGCTGCGAGTGCCGGGATCCGCCTCCGATCTGTTTCAAGCCAAGGCCAGCGGCGCGGATGTCCGCGTCGTCTACTCGCCCATGGACGCGGTAGGGATCGCGCGAGCTTGTCCGGATCGCCAGGTGGTTTTCTTTGGCGTGGGATTCGAGACCACCGCGCCGGCCAACGCCATGGCGGTCTGGCAGGCGCGCCGCGAGGGCTTGCGCAATTTCTCGATGCTCGTCTCGCACGTGCTGGTTCCTCCGGCCATGCGCCTGATTCTGAATTCGCCCTCCAACCGCGTTCAGGGATTCATCGCTCCCGGACACGTCTGCACCGTGATGGGTTACAGCGAGTATGAAGAGCTGGCCAACGAATTTCGCGTGCCCATCGTGGTCGGTGGATTCGAGCCGGTGGACCTTCTCGAAGCCATTCACATGCTGGTTTCGCAGTTGAAAGAAGGGCGCGCCGAAATCGAAAACCAGTACGTCCGTTCGGTCAGCTACGAAGGGAATCTCGCCGCGCGAAACATCATGCGCGACGTGTTCGAGGTCACCGACCGCAAATGGCGGGGCATCGGCTCCATCGAGGGGAGCGGCTACCGGCTGCGTGACGATTACGCCGCCTTCGACGCCGAGCGAATCTTCCACCTCGAAAGTGTCACCGCCGAGGAACCCAAGGAATGCATCAGCGCGCTGGTGCTGCAAGGGCTCAGCAAGCCGGTGGATTGCCCGGCCTTCGGAGAGCGCTGCACGCCGATGACGCCGCTGGGCGCGCCCATGGTCTCCGCCGAAGGCGCTTGCGCCGCCTACTACCAATACAGACGCCATGCTTAAAGCCGAGCCGGAAGCCGCCGCGTTCACCTGCCCAGCGCCCCTGGGCGTGCGGGACCGGATCTTACTGGGCCACGGAAGCGGAGGGCGCCTCAGCGCCGAGTTGCTGCGCGATGTTTTTCTGCCCCTGTTTTCCAACCCGGTGCTCGACCGCATGGACGATCAGGCGATTTTCGAGATCGGCGGCTCCAGGATCGCGTTCACCACGGATTCCTTCGTCGTGAAGCCTTTGTTTTTCCCCGGCGGCGACATCGGCTCTCTCGCCGTGCATGGCACCATCAACGACCTGGCCATGGGCGGCGCCCGGCCGCTGTTCTTGAGCGCCGCTTTCATTCTCGAAGAAGGGTTTCCCACCGCTGATCTCCGCCGGCTGGCGGCGTCGATGGCAAATGCCGCCGCGGCTGCCGGCGTGACCATCGTGACCGGGGATACGAAGGTTGTTGAGAAAGGCAAGGGCGACGGCCTCTTTATCAACACCACGGGGATCGGGGTTGTCCCGGACGGCGTGCAGCTTTCGGCGAGCCGCGCCCGTCCGGGCGACCGCGTGATTCTGAGCGGCGCCATCGGCGACCACGGCATCGCCATCCTCGCCAAACGGGAAGGCCTGGAGTTCGACACCGAAATCCAAAGCGATTCCGCGCCCCTGCATGGCCTGGTGTCCGCGATGTTGGGGGCGTCGGCGGAAATCCGGTGCATGCGCGATCCCACGCGAGGCGGACTGTCCAGCACGCTCAATGAAATCGCCGCGCAGTCTCAGGTCAGCATCCAGATCGAGGAATCAAAGCTTCTGATCCGCGATGAGGTTCGGGGGGCGTGCGAGCTTCTGGGTCTCGATCCGCTGTATGTGGCCAACGAAGGGAAGCTGGTCGCGATTGTCGCGCCCGATGCGGCGGACGAGATTGTCGCTGCCATGCGAAAAACCGAGTTTGGAGCGGAAGCGGCCGTCATCGGAACAGTTGGCGACCGGCGTGCAGGCTTAGTGACGATGAAGACGGCATTCGGGTCAACCCGGATTGTGGATCTGCTGGCCGGGGACCAATTGCCTCGTATTTGCTGAAAACGATATGCACGAGATGGGCATCGCCAGTTCGATTCTGACCGCGGTTCACAAAGAACTGCTGCGGTACCCCGGCCACCGGGCGGAAAAGGTCGGAGTGCGGATTGGCGAGTTCGCCGGCGTCGACACCGAGTCCCTGCGGTTTTGTTTCGACGCGCTGGTGAAGGGCACCGAATTCGAGCCGTTGGAGCTGGAGATCGAGTGGCGCCGTGCCGGAGAAGAGTTGGACTTGGCGTATCTGGAACTGGAGGACGCGCCGCAAGAGGTAGCAGTATGAACCGTGTTGCGATTGAGAAAAAGGTCCTGAGCGAGAACGACCGCATTGCGGCGCAATTGCGCGAAGCGCTGGCGAACACCGGCACGCTCGCTCTCAACTTCATCGGCTCGCCCGGCGCGGGCAAAACCGCGCTGCTCGAAAAAACGCTTCAAATGCTGCCGCATGGCACGCGCGCCGCCGTTCTCACCGGCGATATCCAAACCGAGAACGACGCGATCCGGCTGCGGCGCTACGGGTATCCTGTGCGCCAGATCACCACCGCCGGCGCCTGCCACCTGGATGCCCGAATGGTGGAAAACCATCTGGATGGCTGGCTCGACAAGGGCCTGGAGCTCTTGCTGATTGAAAACGTGGGCAACCTGGTTTGTCCCACCAGTTACGATCTCGGCGAGGACGCGAAAGTGGTGGTTCTGAGCGTGGCAGAGGGTGAGGACAAGCCACTGAAATATCCAGGCATTTTCCGTAAAGCGGAGCTGATGATCCTGAACAAGGTCGATCTGCTGCCGCATGTTCCTTTCCAGGTCGCGGCGGCGCTGGAGAACGCCCGGCGGATCCATCCGGAAATCGAAATCCTCGAAACTTCCTGCACGACGGGCGCCGGATTGGACCGTTGGATGAACTGGCTCGCCGATCGCGCGAAACGAAAAATTACTGAACCGCGCGCGTCAGCAAGCGGAGTCTAGAACCAACTCGTAAGGAGGTTGGGCCATGTTAGCCCCGAATACCGATCTCAACACCGCGCTGACGCGGCGCGGCATCACCCGGCGGCAACTGGTGAAATTTTGCAGCGCCACGCTGGCCACCTTGGCGCTGCCGGAGCGCTACCTGGCTCAAACCGTCGCCGCCGTGAGCAAGGCGAAAAAGCCGGTGCTCGTCTGGCTCCAGTTTCAGGATTGCACGGGATGTTCGGAGTCCATGCTGCGTTCGAGTCATCCCGAGGTCGCCGATGCCGTGCTCGATCTGCTGTCCTGGGAGTACCACGAAGTCATCATGGCCGGCTCGGGAGGGCACGCCACGGCCGCTCTCGATCGCGTGGTCAAGGAAGAAAAGGGCAAATACCTGGTCGTGGTGGAGGGCTCGATCCCGACCGCCGACGACGGAATCTATTGCACCATTGGCGGCCATACGGCGCTCGAAATCGCCGGCACTGTCTGCCGCAATGCAGCGGCCACCATCGCCGTGGGTGCCTGCGCGTTCGATGGCGGGCTGGTGCGCGCCAAACCCAATCCCACCGGAGCGCTGGGAGTCCAGGAAGCCGTGCCCGGCATCAAGGTCATCAACATGGCCGGCTGTCCTCACAATGCGGCCAATACCGCGGCGGTCCTGGTGCACTATTTGACGTTCAACGATCTGCCGGCCCTGGATTCGTACAATCGTCCACTATTCGCGTACGGCCGCGTGATCCACGATCAATGCGAGCGCCGCGCTCACTACGATGCCGGACGATTTGTGACGGAGTGGGGCGATGAAGGCCATCGCAAGGGCTGGTGCCTGTACAAAATGGGCTGCAAAGGCCCGCAGGCCACCTTCAACTGTCCCGTGGTGCAGTGGAACGACCATACCAGTTGGCCCATCCGCGCCGGGCACGGCTGCATCGGCTGCGCCTCGCCCCGGTTCTGGGATCACATGTCGCCGTTCTACGACCGGCTGCCCTCGGTGCCCGGTTTCGGCGTCGAAGTCACCGCGGGAGAGCTGGGCCTCGGTCTCACCGGAGCGGTGGTGGCGGGGGTGACCGCGCACGGCCTCATCAAGATGATCAAACCCGTCCCCAAGCCCGCGGCGGAGACTCCGGCCGGAAAGGAGAACTGACATGGCACGCATCGTTGTCGATCCCGTCAGCCGCATCGAAGGCCACCTCCGCATCGAGGCTCAACTTGATGGTGGGAAGGTTTCCGACGCCTGGAGCGCGGGTACGATGTTTCGCGGCATCGAGATGATCCTCCAGGGCCGCGATCCGCGCGAGGCCTGGATCTGGGCGCAGCGGATCTGCGGAGTCTGCACCATGGTGCACGCGCTGGCGAGCGTGCGCGCGGTCGAGAACGCGCTGGGAATCGAGGTTCCCGATAATGCGCGGCTGGTCCGCAACCTGATCGCCGGATCGCAGATGGTGCAGGACCACGTGGTTCACTTCTATCACCTCCATGCCCTGGATTGGGTGGACGTGGCTGCGGCCTTGAAGGCCGATCCGGCCAAGACTTCGCAGATCGCGCAGTCGATTTCGGATTACGAAAAGTCCAGCGCGACCTACTTCCGCGGCGTTCAGCAGCGCGTCAAGGGCGTGGTGGATAGCGGCCAGTTGAGCCTGTTCGCCAGCGGTTATTGGGGCCATCCCGCCTATCAACTGCCGCCCGAAGTGAACTTGCTGGCGGTGGCCCATTATCTGGAAGCCCTGGCCTGGCAGAAGGACTTCATTCGCCTCCAGGTGGTGCTCGGCGGCAAGAATCCGCACCCGCAGACATTCCTCGTCGGCGGGATGGCCACCGCCATGGATCCGAACGAGCCTGCCGCGGTCATCAATCCTGAACGGATCACGTTCCTTCGCCAACTGGCGAAAGAGGGTCGCAAGTTCGTCGAGCAGGTTTACATTCCGGACGTATTGGCCATCGCGCCGCTCTATAAGGATTGGTTCTCACGCGGTGAGGGGCTGGGGAATTTTCTCGCCTATGGAGATTACTCTTCGGGGGATCAAAACGACCCGAGCACCTTCCTGTTTCCTCGCGGCGCCGTGTTTGGGCGGGATATCGGCAAAGTCCTGCCCGTGGACCCGGAGAAAATCACCGAATCCGTGGCGCATTCCTGGTACGAATATTCGACCGGCGACGCCAATGGAAAGCATCCCTTCGAGGGTGAAACCAACCCGAAGTACAGCGGCCCCAAACCGCCTTACACCCAGCTTGACGTGGACAAGAAATACTCGTGGCTCAAAGCGCCACGCTACGATGGCAAGCCCATGGAAGTGGGACCGCTGGCGCGAATGGTGGTGGGCTATGCGGCGGGCCAGAAGGAAATCCGCGAGGCCGTCGATGGCCTTCTGAAAAAACTGAACGCGCCGGCAACCGTGCTCTTTTCCACGCTCGGCCGCATCGCGGCGCGGGCGCTCGAAACCCAGATCATGGCTCGTCACGTGGAGACGTGGGTGGAAGATCTCGCCGCCAACCTCGCTCATGGCAAGGTGACGATCTTCAACCCCGTCCGCTGGGATCCCAGCACGTGGCCGGACCAGGCCAGAGGCTACGGCTGGCATGAGGCGCCGCGCGGCGCCCTGGGCCACTGGGTCGAGATCAAAGGCCGGTCCATTCGGAACTACCAGGCGGTGGTCCCCAGCACCTGGAATGC
>JBGPLI010000244.1:0-7188 GCA_041486445.1 Bryobacteraceae bacterium | reverse complement strand
CCGCACCATCGCCGGCGTGATCCTGTCGATGGATGCGCAGAAGAATGAGATTCGCGTCAACGATCTCGAAACCAAGAAGCCCGTGGTGGTGAAGATCCAGCCGGATTCGAGCGTGAAGAAGCTGGCGCCTCAGGCGGCGCAACTGATCGCAGCTCGAGTCCATGGCGTGACAGAGGCCACGGCGGGGGCGGCGCCGGCCGGTGGCGGTGGCGGCAGGGGCGGCGCGGGCGGCGATCTTCAGCAGATGCTCGACCGGATGCCCCCCATCACTCTCGCGGAGCTGAACAATGGCGATGCGATCGTGGTTTCAAGCACGGTGGGCGCGGCGGCGGACCAGGTGACCGCGATCACTCTGCTGGCCGGCGTCGAGCCGATTCTCACCAAGCCTGGTACGCGGCAAATGTCGCTCGGGGATTGGAATATGAGCGATGTCGCCGGGGGCATCGGCGAGCCATGATGATCCGCCTGTCCGCTCCCTCACGGGCCCTGAGGGCACCCCGGTTCTGTTGTTTGGTAGGGTTGCTTTGCTCGAGCTCGCTGATGGCGCAAGGGCAGGGAAGCCTGCGCGGCCAGGTGCTCGACCCCTCCGGCGCGGCCGTTCCCAGGGCCACGGTAACGGTAACCGGCGCGAGCAGAGTCGCGAAGACGGCGCGTAGCGACAACGACGGCACGTATGCGATCGCCGGGCTCCCCCCCGGCCAGTACACAATTCGCGCAACCGCGGCAGGCTTCTCAGCGTGGGAAAGAACGGCCGTGGATCTGCCGGGAGAACGCGCCTCCACGCTCGATATCACACTGAGTCTGGCGACGGCAATACAGGAAGTCACGATCGCGGACACGCAGCAGGTGGAGCTCGATCCGGCCCGGAACGCCGGCGCTCTGGTGCTCAAGGAAGGCGATCTCGACGCACTGCCGGACGACCCGGACGACCTCCAAGCCGATCTTCAAGCGCTGGCCGGACCAGCCGCGGGTCCCAACGGCGGCCAGATTTTTATCGACGGCTTCAGCAACGGCCAGCTTCCGCCCAAGGATTCGATCCGCGAGATCCGCATCAACTCCAATCCGTTTTCATCCGAATACGATCGTCCCGGCCGCGGGCGCATCGAGATCTTCACCAAGCCGGGCACGGACAAGTTTCGCGGCATGGCCCAGCTCAACTACGGGGACTCGATCTGGAACTCGCGCAATCCATACGCGCCCAGCAAGCCGTACTACAATACCCAGAACCTGAACGCCAACTTGAGCGGTCCGCTGGCAAAGCGAGCGTCCTTCTTTCTCGACTTCTCCCGCCGCTACATGAAAGACTCCGAGCTGGTCAACGCTCAAGTGGTCGATCCGGTGACGTTCGCTGTCCGTGGCCTCAGCGAGAGCATCATTTCGCCGAACCGGCGCACCAGCATCAGCCCGCGGATCGACTATCAGGTGACCCCGAACATCACGCTCCAGGGACGCTATTCCTGGACCAGAACCGACGTGTCGAACCAGGGCGTGGGCGGAATCAACCTTCCCAGCACGTCGTATTCGACTAACGGCACGACGCAGATCGCTCAGTTGACCACGACGTGGGTGGTGAATGCCAGGACCATCAACGAGACGCGGTTCCAACTGTTCCGGCAGCGGCAGGATCAGACCGGCGACAACCCGGTGTTGAACGTCCAGGTCAACTCCGCCTTCTCCACGGGAAGCAATTTTCCGCTCCAGTACCAGCACCGGGGCGACAACGAGTTCCAGAACTACACCTCGATCGCTCACGGGACGCAGTTCATCAAGTTCGGCGTGCGCATTCGAGGGGCGCTGCAGGACAACTACTCGACCACCAACTACACCGGGCAGCTCGTCTTCACATCGCTCGATGCCTACATCGCGACGTTGCAGGGCTTGCCTGGGAGCGGCCCCAGCCAGTACATCCAGGCGCGGGGGAATCCGTTGGTGGGCGGGAACCAGGTGGACGCGGGACTCTTCTTTCAGGACGACTGGAAGCTGCTGCCCAGCCTCACCCTCAGCCTCGGCGCGCGATATGAGGTCCAGAACAACATCGGCGACAAGCGCGACTTGGCGCCGCGCATCGGCGTTGCATGGGGCATCGGGCCGGGACAGGGGCGCCTGCGGCAGCCCAAGACCGTGCTGCGCGCGGGCTACGGATGGTTCTACGAGCGCTTCCCGATCAACAACACCCTCACGGCGCTGCGCTATAACGGCGTCAATCAGCAGCAGTACATTATCAGCAGCCCTGTCTCGTTCCCCGCGCCTCCTCCGTTAACCGGCTCGCAGCCGCTGAACACCTACGTGGTCGATTCCAATCTGCGCGGGCCGTTGCTGGAGCAAACGGCCATCGGCATCGACCGCCAGTTGCCGAAGAACATCACGCTCTCGGTGAACTACATCAACTCGCGCGGCCTTCACGAACTGCGTACGGTAGTTTATCCTCCCGGCGCCGCGGCTGCCGGAGTCCTGGATCTGTACTCATCGAGCGGTAATTTCAAACAGAAGCAGTTGATCGTCAGCGCCAACGCGCGGATCAACGCGAAGTTCTCGCTGTACGGATACTACGCTTACGGACACGTCCATACCGACGTGAACGGCTCGCCGTCCAATCCCTACGACTTTGCCGCGGACTGGGGCCGGGCCGGCTGGGACATCCGGCACAGCATGAACCTCAACGGGAGCCTCGCGCTGCCCTTCGGTCTGCGGCTTTCCCCGAACATTACGATGAGCTCCGCACCGCCATTCAACATCACGCAAGGCGTCGACCAGTTTGGGAATTCCCTGTACAACTCGCGTCCCGCGTTTGTCCCGCCGGGTTTCTCCGCGCCGGCCTGCACGTCGCAACTGGCGAATGCGGGGGTCTCGTGCATCGCGGCGAGCCCGTTGTACGGCAGCTTCGTCGTGAATCCGAAGCCGGGGATGACCGTCATCCCGGCCAACTACGGCACGGCCTTTGCGCAGGTCAACGTAAACATGCGGCTCACGCGGACCTGGGGCTGGGGCGAAAGGGCGACTGCTCCCCGGCCGAACGGCGGCGGCCCCCGCGGCCCTGGTTTTGGCGCCGTGGCTGGTCGTGGAGGCGGCGGGGGCGGCCCGCGAGGCGGAGGCGGCGGTAGATTCTTCGGCGGTGGCGATGCGAGCGGCAAGAAGTACACGGTGACGGCGGGACTGTTCGTCCGGAACGTCCTCAACACCTGGAATCCAGGCGACCCGGAAGGAAATCTGCTGTCTCCGCGCTTCGGCCAAACGCTGGCTCTCGCGGGTGGAGGCGGTACCCAGTCCGCCAACCGCAGGATCGAGCTGACGCTGCGGTTTTCCTTCTGAAGGCAGTGCTATAAGAGGATAGTATGCGAACCATCAACGACGTGACCATCACCGAAATTGCGCTCGATCAGATGTCGTCGACGCCCAATCCGCGCCTCAAGCAGGTCATGGCGGCGGCGGTAAAGCATCTGCACGCCTTCGCGCGCGAAGTCGATCTCACGCCGGAGGAGTGGCTGGAGGGAATCCGTTTCCTGACAGCCGTCGGTCAGACGTGCACGCCATACCGCCAGGAATTCGTTTTGCTCTCCGATACGATGGGATTGAGCAGCCTGGTCAATTCGCTGCACGACAAGCGAGCCACGGGCGAGGGCACCCAGTCGAGCCTGCTCGGGCCGTTCTATCGCCAGGATGCGCCGAAGCTGGAGCTGGGCCAGTCCATCGTTGCGGCCAAGTCCGCGGGACAGGAGATCGCGCTGTACGGCCGCGTAGTGGATTCGGACGGGCGGGGAATTCCCCATGCGTCGGTCGAGGTCTGGCAGCCCGATGAGACCGGCAACTACGACTTGCAGAATCACGACCCGTCGGTGATGGATCTGCGCGGCCATTTTCATGCCGATCCGGAAGGGCGATACCATGTGCGCACGATCCTTCCGTGCGGGTACAAAGTTCCGATGGATGGTCCCGTAGGCGATCTGCTGCGCGCCCAGGAGCGCCCTGGCGCGCGCCCGGCGCACATTCATTTTCTGATCGGCGCTCCCGGATACAGCGAGGTGGTGACCGCGCTCTATCTGGCCGGCGATCCGAGCATCGAGTCGGATACGGTTTTCGGCGTGAGCGACTCGCTGGTGGTCGAGCCGAAGCGCGATCCGGGTTCGCCGCTTCCCGAACTACCGAGTATTCGATACGACTTCACGCTGGCCGCGGCCAAGGACGGGTTCTCGGGCCGCGTCGGCGCCGATCCATCGCAGATCACCAAGAACGGGCGATAGCCCGTGCCTGTATAATCCAGACATGCGATGCAAGATCGATGGGGATGGCAACGATCTTGCCGGTATTCGTCTGCCGGAGGTCCAGGTACCGCTTGCCACTTACACCGGATGGGCACTCCGCGCCGCACCGCAGGGCAACGATGGTTGTGAAGGTTCCGGCCAATACATTCCGTTCCCCAGAACCAAAGCGGACCGCCTTGCAAGGGGTGATCCGCGTTTGTCGATCGAAGAGCGTTACCCAGACATCGAAACCTACTCCTCCCTGCTGCGCAACGCGATCAACAACCTCGAGCGGGCGGGCTTTTTACTGCCGTTCGATGCGGAGGCGATGCTCAAAAAGAATTTGAGCATCGCAGTGAGCAAGAGTCTAGTCTAGTTTCGAAATCTACGCCCGCTAACAGCAGTATCCACTGATCGGGAGTCACGCGACTGATGCCCGCGGCCAACTCCGCCGCGAGCGGCCGTCGAAGGTGTGCTTTACTTCTTAGAAGTCAGCCGGTGCAGTCGCGCCGTTGCCATCCCCATCTTTGACTGTCCCAATACTTGCCTCCCTACCGTTTAGCTGGATCTGCGTCAGGTGCGTCGATCCGACCCTGCTCTATCCGAGGATCTCGAAGAGCTCGATTGACGCGAGGGGGCGCCGGGTAGTCGTTGTTGTAGTAGGTCTGATAGCGAAGCCCAATCCCATTCTCGTCGAGCCATCCCAACGATTGCTGAAACAGCCCCGGCTCGGGGTAGCCCTTCGGCACCGTTCCTTCGCTGATGTAGAGCTTGTTTTGGTGCATGTAAAGTCCGATGAAGATCCGCGATTGATCGGCATTGTTTGTAAGCTGCATTTGACGGCCTTCCACGTTATCGACCATGCCCCATGTAAAAAGCGTCAGTTTCGCGTCCCGTTTCAGGAGCTGCCAGGTCCCCCAGTCAAGCGCTCCGCGAATATCCGCCTTCCAGTGCCCCCGATCGTTCGGGCCCCCCAGGCAGGGCTCGGCGCCCGCGGGGCAGGATTTGGCTTTCTCCGTAAGTATACGTTCGGCCTGGTTGTAATCGACGACGGTCACCTTAAAAGTGCTCTGGCCTTGTGCCGCCGTATAGACGCGCGCCGGCAGATTGGCTTCGTGTTGGGAGAGGTACGTGGTCTCGGTTACCTTCGGCTGTGTCGGAAAAAGGCACGTGAACCGATCTTGCCGGTTGGCAAATTCAACCCATTCCTGGGCGAACACTGGTCCTGAAACAGCAAGCGCTAAGGCTGTCGAAATAAGGGGCGTCAGGCGCATTTTATTTCTCCTCTCGTGGGGGCTAACATTGGGTGGCTCCGCTTCCTTCGGTGCCGCCCTTGTCGCGGTAAACTTTGTAGGCAATTCGCGCAGGCGTCGTCACTTATCCTCCACCTCCGAACCACGTTGGCAATACTGTAACAACATAGAGGAAACAAGCGGGGAGCCCGGAGGCGGTCTTCCCCCAGTTAAAACACGATCTTCAGCGCCAACTGGATTTGCCGCGAGGAGGTCGCCGTTGCCGTGATCTTCCCCACGTTGGCAAGCGGAGCCTCCGACGCGCCAGCGGGGTCGGTCACTGTGCCTGTGAACACCCGGCCGGTATTGGTGTCCAGCGCATCGAAATTCGCGTGGTTCAGTATGTTGAAGATTTCCACGCGGAACTGAAGTCTGGCGCCCTCGCCCAGGAACGGCAGGCTGGTGTCTTTGTTCACAGAAATGTCCCAAGTGCCCAGCCCCGGCGCCCGGAGTATGCCGCGTCCTGCGTTTCCCTGGAAGCCGGCCGGTGCCAGTCGAAACATGAGCGGATTGAACCACATGTTGGGATTGCCCGTAATGACCTTGCTGGAATCATATGGGATGAACTGATAAGTCACGCGTCCATTGGAGCAGGGGGGGGCGCCTGGGAAGGCTGACCCTGTGCCGGAACAAGAGAACGTTGTACTGGTGGTGGCGGTCCCCAGACTAACCCGGTCTTGTATGCCGGTGGCCCCCTGGCCCACCCATTCCCCATTGTTAGACCGGTTTGCGTTGAGTAGCGGCGTGAAGGGATATCCGCTTTGTGCCGTCACAATATTGCCCACCCACCATCCGCGGAGAAGTTTCGCTGCAAAGTTATTGGAATTGATGTTTGGAACGTGATACAAGAGGTTCAAGTGCCAATTGTGTTTGAGGTCGAAGCAAGACGGGCCTTTGTCCAGCCGCGCGTTCGTGGGGCTGGCGCCTCCCCATTCGCCAGTGGCGGCGCAATCCGCGAAGAAGAATTGACCTTGGGTAGTGTCGAGCGATTTGCCCCAAGTATACGCGCTCTGCAGCTCCAACCCGTGACTCAATCGTTTGTTCAACAGCACCTGCAGGGAGTTGTACCATGAATCTCCCCCGGTCGCGATGTCAATAAAGCTGGCGTAGTTAGGGTTGAGCCTCTGGTAGGCTGGATTGGCAACGGCGCCCGGGCAAGTCGCCGCAGAAGGAACTCCGCTGCACAGGAAGGGGAACCAGCCTTCGGCGCCATTGACGATCTGGGGTATCACCGGGTTTCCTTCTTTGACCTGCCAGAGGTGGATACCGCGGAGGCCCACGTAGGAGACGGCCAAGCCCATTCCAAATGGCAGCTGTTGCTCCACGGTGAAATTGTACTTGAGCGAATGAGGCTGGTCGAGGTTGTAGGCCATCGATTGCAAGCGATTGCCCAGGTCTGCAGGCCCGAACGTCAAGGGAAGAGTAAGCACTTGCCCGGTCGGGTTGCTATTGACCGAGCTTTGGGTGGCATACGGCGGCTGCGCAAGCGCATCCTGAAATATCGCCGTTCCGAAGGTCGCCACATCCTGGTACAATCCGAAACCAGAGCGAATAGCGGTCTTTCCGTTGCCCATCAAGTCCCAGGCGAATCCCACGCGCGGACTGAAATTCAAGAGGCTGGGATTGCGCATTACCGGGCCATAGGTCCACGTCTGCGT
>JBGPLI010000243.1:0-7196 GCA_041486445.1 Bryobacteraceae bacterium | reverse complement strand
ACTGGACTACTTCAACCGACTCCACAAACACCATTTGGAAAAAACTCTGGTCAAACGTCTGGAAAGGCTCGGTCACCGCGTGATCCTCCAACCTCGGGAACACGCCGCCTAGAACCTACTTTCAGGGGAGCGGACAGCCGCCGGTTACCGGCGTTCGAACGGGGCAGGCCGGGCGAACTTCGCCGCGTCCATCGCGACGCTCGACTGCACCTCGCTCAGCACAACGGTGTTCTGCCCGTCCGTCCAGGTCACTTTCACCCGAAAGGGCATTTTGATCCCGGCCACCTCGCGGTATTCCGCGTAGTCAAACTGCATGGGCACGGTGCCCACCACGGTCCTGTTCCACCGCACGATCCGCACCAGCAGGCCGGACTCGTCGAAATAGAAGTTCACGGGAAGCTGACCGGTGTTGACGCCCTGGAGGAGCCGAACGGTGCGATCGTCGATGGTCGTGCGGCTCACCTGCCATTGAGTGAAAGCCTGGCGGATGTTAGCCGGAAACGACATCATCGCCTCCAGCCTGGCCGCCTCGAGATTCCCCCCGGTTAATGCCATCAACGGCATCGGTCTCCATCCCTCCGCCAGCCACCCGTTACGGCCGTCGTAGGTCTTGATCTGCTCGCCATCGGATGCGCGAATGATCTGCATGCGCTGATCCGGAGCTTTGGCAAAGATCTCTATGGGGAAAGGATTCCCTCCGGTGTTGAATCCTTCAAATGTGCCTCTGGCGACAAAACTGGTCAGGGCGGCCAGGCGCGCGGCGCCCCCGAGCGCCTGGACATACTTGTCAAGCACCTGGTCGGCCGTCGCTCGCGGATCGGGGAAGATCCGCATCGAACTCGGGTCTTCGATCAGCTCTGCGTATTGCAGCGCCAGACTCGGTACGATCTCGGGCCGGTATTGGGCCCGATGGCAGGTGAAGCAGCTCACGCGTGGCTGTCCGCCGAAGTAACTGCGGTTGATCGCGTTCATCATCTGAATCATTCCGCGCGCGCGCTGGATCTGCGGAGTCGCCACCGCAAACGCGTCCCGATTGGTGCTGATTTCCGGGGAATGACAACTGACGCAATCAAAACCCAGGGAAGCGGCGAACATCCCCATCGTGTCCATGAACTCGTCCACGGGAATCCCTTTGAGGACCTGGACGTTCTTGAAGAAGTTTTCCGAAACCGGGGGATTATCCGGCCCCGCCTGGCCGCCGGCGGATGGAAGCCCCAGCAGAAACACGATTGCCAGAGCTAGCCCGCACTTCACCGGCTGCCCGGCGCCTCAGGCCCGCCTTGGATAAACAGCGGCGTGTCCGGCGTGTCCGCCTTGGAAATTTTCGCCAGCGCGCCTCTGGTTGCGATGGCCTTGCCCGAGTATCCCTCGAAGACCACTTTGTCCCCCATCACCAGGGTGTTCCTCCCCCAGCCTTGCCGCTGCACCGTATTGGGACTGGCCATTTCCATATTCCAGTTGGTCACCTTCCCGCTCGCGTCGGTGACATCGATGTAGATGTGCATGTGGGGATTGGTCCATTCGATCTTCGTCACCACGCCCGTCAAGCTGACCTTCTTCGCCGCGTCATACTCGGTATCGAATCCGTGGTGGGCATAAACGAGGCCGGCAAGAACCACCGCCACCCCAACCATTCTTCTCTCTCTCATAGGAGGGCCTCCTCTAAGGTTTACTTTCCAGCTTGCCGTCGCCGTTGGGCTGGTAGCCGCCCGCGAGGCCGAGCTGGTTATTCTCGGTGCAGATGTACTCGAGCAGGTCGATCCCGGGCGCCGCCAGCTTGGCCGTAAACTTCAACTGGACCGGCCGCGAAAGTGCCCCGGAATCCTCGACGGTGAGGTCGAGGGCCAGGGTCCCGTTGTTGACGCGCGTCCACCGTTCGATGGTGTGGAGCTGCTCGGTGTGCGGTGTTCCGCGGGCATCGAACCAGAACTTGTCGTTGTAGCCGACCGTGTCGATGACCAGCGTGTCGCCGTCCCACCTCCCGATCGAGTGTCCCCACCAGGTGGGGAACGGATCGGCCGGATGCTTGCGGCCGTCCATGTAAACCACCCGATGCGCGCCCGCATCGCCGGTCTCGTGAAGGATGTAGATCTGCGTGAGCCCCTTCGACGTGTAGGACATGGCGAACTTCCAAGGATACGGGTTGACGCGCGGCACGCTCATGGGCAGGCAGTAGATGTAGGGCTCCTGATATTTCTCCTTCTCGCGCTTGGCTCGGAGCTCTTTTGCCCAGGGCAGCAACGGAAGTTCGCCGGGCTTCAGTCCGCCTTCCGTCTCGATGTCGTTGTCGGAGCCGCCACCGACCCAGGGGCCGGTCAGGTCCGGCTTGCCGTCAGGCAGTCGCGGCGCCGGAGCGTTGAGGAGCGCTGCGTCGCTTGCCGTGGGTCCAGGCCGCCCCGCTGGCAATTGGCGTATTCGCGGTGGTTCCTGAGCTTGCGCTTGCAAGAGAAACCCCATCACGGTTACTGGGATGACAAGAAGCTTCTTCATATCAAGCCTCCTCCCTTACTTGCCTCCATTGTTTATCACGCGCAGGAAATCGCTCCACGGAACCGCGCGCCCATGAATCGGAGCGATAGTGGACACATCCATCCCCAGTCGTTCCACCTGCGTGTAAAAGCTCTTGTTGGCGGCAGTCGGGGCTGATGGGGGCTGGTTGGGTGGAGGCGGATCGAACAGATCCGCTTCAATGGCGATCTTCTCGGCCGGCAGATACGCCATCAACATCCCCTCCGCATGCGCCAGCGGCTGAACGTAGGTGATGTTCATGTTCCGGGCGCCGTCGCTGAGGATGTAATTCTCCCGGACCGTCTCGTATTGGTAGCCCTCGGCCAGCTCGGTCGGCGGCCACTGGCTCAACATGTCGGGCTCCAGGGTCCGCGGCGCGTAGTTCAAGACGTCCCGCGTGTAGAAATCCCAATTCTTCCATTGGGTGATGATGGTGGCGCCGATGTGCATGTAAGTGCGTATACCGCCGATGTGGTCGAAGTGCTGGTGCGTATTCACCAGGAACCGGATGGGCTTGTTCGGAATCAGCTTTGTGATCGTATCGATCACGGCCAGGCTCCGCCGCTCATCGAGCGGCGCTTCCACTACCGTAATAAAGTTTTTGAATTCGACCGCCACGCTGTTGTGGGTCCCGCCGCCCAGCAAGTACACGCCATCGGCCAGCTTTTGCGAATCCACGCGCACGGCAAAGTTCGCCTGCCGGACCGCGTCGGGGACGGCTACCGGATCCGTGCACGAATTCGCCCGGATCGTCGCAAAGTTGCCGCCGAAACCGTTGTGTCCCGCGGTGATGTTCTGGGCGCCGTAGTTGTCGTCCCATCCGTCGTGATGATGCCAGCGGGTGGGGAACCGCACGCCGTTGCCGATGTCGATGTAGGTCTCGTCCGAAAATTCGTGTTCGTAATTCATGTCGCCCAGAACCGGATCGGGAATCATGGTATGGATCCGCTGGAGCATATTCGCCTTGTTGATGGTGGCGTCCACTCGGAACTTGCCGAGCACCGTGATCGCAACCACGGTTACTTTCTCCGGCACCGTGGTATTGCCGTCGCGGCCCATTTCGCCCAGCTCCCACCGCCAGGTCGCCCTGGGGTTGGCTCCAGGCATCCGTGCCGCTTTGAGAAAACCATGCGGGTTCATCCACAAATCAAGCTGCCAGCGCTCGGCGTCGTCGGGCGGCGCGGCGACCGAGGCGCCTCCGGGTCCGTCCATGTGCCAGGCGTACTTGCCGTTGACGGCGAAGATCTGATGGGCATTCTGCGCCAGAGGCGTTCCGCCCTTCCAGCCCGATCCGTATTTCCAGGAGGCCGGATACAGGCCCGGTTTGCGATCGAACTCTTCCTTCATGGTCTGGTTTTCCCAGTTCATTGTGCGGGTGAAGTTGGCCAGCGCTTCGCCGCGGGGCCAATCGATATTTCTCCCGGACTCCTTTTGCTGGCCCACCATGCCGGCATAGCCCGTGCCCGAAATTACGACGCACTTCAAATTGTCGGTGCCGATCGCCCTGGCGGCGGCGGCCAACACCGGCTGGGGATCTACAAAACCGGGCGCCAACTGCGCTGCCGCTGTTCCGCCCATCAGCACCGCGAGAACCGTGAGAACCAATACTCTATGTGTCATGCACCTCTCCCTTTTTCAAAATCATCCCTCACACTCCTCGTCGTTGCTTCACTCAAGCCGTTCCAGCCAATAGTAGCGCACTAAGGCTTCAGTCCGAGCAGTTTGGCCGGATTGGCCTTGGCCATCTGATCGATCTCGGCGACCGAAATACCGTGGGCGACTAACCCCTTGTAGAGCGCCAGCAATCCGTCGGGATGCAGCGGGTTGGTGGCTTGACCGAGATCGCTCGACAGGACCATCGACGCCGCGCCCACCGCGCGGATCGAATCGGCGGCCTTCTGCAGTCCCGCGTCGTTGAACGGCGCGTAGACCAGCTCGAGGTAGGCGCCCATCTTGGCGGCCTCCTGCATTTCCGGGATGGACATCTTCACCTGCTCACTGATGGCGTGCGTCACCAGCACGTTCTGGACGTTCTGGCGCTTGGCCTCGCGGATGATGAGCAGGCACTCGGCGGGCGAGGAATGGCCGCATTCGAGCACCAGGTTGTTCCTGGCGGCGATCGCGATCACCTGCACGGCCTCGGGCACCAGTTTCCCGTCCTTGGCGACGCGCGCAAACGGGCGGTTCTGGCCGGAGGTGGTCACCTGATGCTCGGAATCGAACGTCGGCATCCAGATCACCTTCCCGTAGCCGCCCTTGACCTTGGTCATCCACTCGACCGCAGCCGGGTTCACTCCGCCGACCGTGAGATCGAGCGAGATGCCGCCGAAGACTTCGATCCCCGGCACCTCCTTGCGGACGATGTAGGCGAGCGAGGCAGTCGGCTCGTAGTGGTTCTTGAGGACGATGGCCCGCATTCCCCGGCTCTTGGCCAGCTTGGCGAGATCGATCGCGTCGATCGCCCGCGGCGTGCCGTCGGGATCGGAGTGCGCGTGCATGTCGATCGCGCCGGTCAGCGTCTGCGCCGCCGCCGGCAGCGTGATGGCCAGCAGCATTGTGGTTGCTTGCGTGGAAAAACATCTCATCATCATTCCTAAGAGTGTACCTCGGCTCCCGCACTTGATCGGCGCGGCCTGGAGGGGCACTGCGGAGGACACCTGCATTTCCCTTCAGCTCGTACTTCGGATCACCAGCGTCGCTCGCGAGGACTGTTCCAACTCCACGATCCGAATGGCATGCCGCCGCAGAAGGCCTTCGACCTGGGAGGTCCGATAGTTGCAGTTCTAGATCCGCACCACCCTCGGCGGCGCTCCCCGGGATCTGGCGAGGTCGAGAAAATCGGAATCGGCCGTTACGATGGTGAACCCGTTCGCCCCCGCGTACTCCCAGATGATTTCGTCCGGGGTGAACCGTGCCAGATCCGTGTCGAAAACCTGGACCGAGTCTGGGAACAGCTCCGCAAGACGGCCGACAAGCTTAGGTGAGAGGTTCGCATCAAAAAGAAACTTCAACGCGTTACGCGCTCTCGCCCGGCCTGCGAAGCGTAGGCGTAGACTGCGGGAAAATCGGCCTTCTCCCGGTACGCGTAGTCGCGCAGAATTTCATCCTCGGTCATACCGGACGCGAGCATGCCCAGCACGTCCCACACGGTTACCCGAAGGCCACGGATGCAAGGCTGGTCGGAGCGCTGACCGGGCACAACAGTGATGCGGGAAAGATCCGCTTTGTCAGCAGTGGCCATAACCACACTATTACCGATTCTCTATCACCGCCCCGCCAAAAACCTCTTCCTCAACCTTCTCCGCCACTTGCCGCTTCCATCCGCACCCCGCAACCCACACCGCATCGTAACTTGTAATCGAGGAGATCGGGCGCTCGCTCCGTCAGAGAGCCGATCCCACCGAACGGGTCGTACTAGTCACCGGCCTGCGACGTGTGCGTGTGGCGTATCTAGCCGGTAGAGGACCGGACCCGGCCGTTTCGGGAACCCAAACGGCCTCCCCGCCGTGGGGGTTAATCGAGCGGCTCGGAAGGCCTTCTTAAAATGAAAATATGCGTTCGTTGCCGTGCGGTGATGACGGCTGCTGCTTCGTCTCCACCTTAGCCGGCACATAGCCTGCGCGAACTGCTCGGTTTCGCGCGCTTCACCGGTCTGCGCTGGGTCAATCCGCTGGAGCGCGACTGACTTTGGGAGTACCATGGTACCTGTGCGCTTCCCCCCACGCGGCGGGAAGGAGAAAGGCATAGGTGAGAAAATGCGGTTGCGTATCCTGGCGTTCGCCCTGCTGACGGCTCCGTTGTTCGCGCAGCAATCGGTCCCTCTGATTCCGTTCGACTCCATCCCGAACTACTTCAAGTATTCGGCGGACATGAATCTCGGGGAGGTCCTGGCCGTGGCGGTCAACTCCAAGGGCCACGTCGTCATGATCAACCACCCCGGCAGCAGTACCTCGGGTCCGCTGTACGGAAACGCCTCGACGCAATTGCTGGAGTTCGATGAGAACGGCAAGTTCCTGCGCGAGATCGGCCGTGGCGTCTACGGCCTCGGTTACGCGCACGGCGCGCGGTTCGACAAGTACGATAACTTGTGGATCGTCGACAAGGGCGCCAACACCGCAATGAGGTTCAACCCGGCCGGATATGTTACGCTGAACCTGGGACGCAGGCCGGAAGGGCCGGACGAGCCGGATTATTACAAGGGCAACGGCTTGCGGGCCGGTGTCGAGGTTCGTCCCGCGCCCCAGCACGTGGACGGAATGTTCCGGACGCCCACCGACGTCGCCTGGGACAGCGACGACAACATCTACATCAGCGACGGCTACACCAACTCGCGAGTGGCCAAGTTCGACAAGCACGGCAACTGGGTCAAGTCCTGGGGCGAGCGGGGCGGCGGCGGCGAGCACGCCAACGAAAACCCGAGCCACTTCAACACGCCGCACAATATCGGCATCGACCGCCAGAACAACGTCTACGTGGCCGACCGCGGCAATCGCCGCATCCAGGTGTTCGATCGCGACGGCAAGTTCCTGAGGTTCATCCTTCTCACTGCGCCCTACGACAAGAAGAGGCATCCGGTGCTGGGCAATCCCAACCCCAACCCCCCCCATGAGACCCAGCCATGGACCAAAAGCAACACCAACACCCCCACCCCATATAACAACACCTCGGACACCCAGCCCCGCCCCGTT
>JBGPLI010000242.1:0-7301 GCA_041486445.1 Bryobacteraceae bacterium | reverse complement strand
GCCGCCACCGGCTCTGAAGCCTTCAGCGCGGCGAGCGTCGTAGTTTCGACAATCACCATTGCGGCGGGAGGAGCAAGGGACAGGCCGGTCCGGTTCGAGTTCTCGCTCACCTTCGGAAGTCCTGTGGTCTGGAAATCCAGCCGGGCCAGGCCCCCAGCTCGAGCGCGAGGGCCGGGAATTCCCTGGGCGCGTTCTGCCATCCCTTTGCCTGCGCTGCGGGCGGTTGGAGCGGAAGCACGATCTCCAGCGGCTTACGCGACGTTCCCTCCAGCCTGGCTCCACCCGCCGGGCGCAGACCGACGTCGATCACAGGAGTGGTGCGCACGGACACGCGCACTTCCAGGCGCCCTTCGCGCGGACGCGTGCAGAAATCCACCAGCCGCTGGAGCGAGGACACCGCGACGGGACGGGCAAGCACCGCGCCGGATCGCGCGGGAACAAAGTGGCGTTGGGGAAGCTCGGGCCGGGCCGACGAAAGGAAATCTCTTTCCCCGGCCGGCGTCGCAGGCGCGGAGCCCATCGCCGGCACGGGAAACTCGACCAGGAATCCCGCCGCTCCCGCCGGCGCCTGCGGATCGAGCTCCGGGTTGGCCGCGACGGGCTCGGGGACTGGCGCGGGCGTGACCGCCGCGGGAAGCGGGATCGGCGCGGCCGGTGGCGGAGCCACACGCGGGGCTTCGACGGCGCGCTGCAACTCAGCCAGCCTCGGATCGGCCTTCGGCGTCGCGGCGTTGGGTGGTTTCTCTTCCGGGACCTCGGTTTTCGCGGGCGCCTCCGGTTCACTCGCCGGCTTGGCCTGCAACAGGCGGTTCAGGGCAAGCTGATTGTACTCTTCCTGGTAGCGCTGGCGGTGTGCTTCTGAGCAAAACTCCCCTCCGCCGGTCCATCGTTTCAGCAGGGCCAGCCCTTTGCCGCAGTACAGACACCGCATAAGAGCTAAATCGTCCGTTCTATGCTTGCGCTAAAGAGCACCTATTAACGCTTTCGAATCGATAGAGCACTTATAGGGAAACTTTAGGGTGAAGGCCTGATGGACCCCTAGGTGGAAGACTGTAGCTCGGAAACCGTAGGCCGAGCTAGTTGGTTCGAGGCGCGACCGCTAAAGTTATTCGCTTATCTGTCGATTATCTTGGGTGCTCCAGCGTAATCTAGGGCGACTCGAAATTTCTGGCGGCGGGCATCGAAGGGAGGCAGTATGGCAAAGGGCGAAGCGTTGAAGGCCCACATCGAAACATTACGCAACTCGATTCCGGAACTGAAGGGCGTGTTGCTGGCATCCAACGAAGGACTTCCGATCGCGCATTCGTTATCGAACGGAGCGGATCCGAACCGCGTGGCGGCGATGGCGGCCGCGGCTTCGAGCCTGGGACGGCGTATCAGCGACAGCATGAGCGCCGGGACGCTCGGGGAAGTTTCCATTCAAGCCGAAGAGGGCGCTCTGTTCGTTTATTCGGCGGGGAGCAAGGCGGTTCTCGCGGTCATCAGCCCGCAAGGCGGCAACGCTGGATTGATTCACCTGGAAGCGCGCGGGGCGGCCAAAGAAATCGGCGAGCTGTTCTAATTCAGCAGTCCCGCTCTGATCCGGCGGGCGGCGGCCCCGCCCGCCACGCCCGCCAGTTCCTGCTCGGAAGCCTCGCGCACACGCTCCAGGCTCCCGAAGTGGTGAAGCAGCTTCGCGACGGTCTTCTCTCCGACTCCGGGGATCTGATCGAGTTCGCTCCGCAGACGGCTGGCATTGCGCCGCGTGCGATGAAACGTCACTGCAAAGCGATGCGCCTCATCCCGCACCATCTGCGCCAGGTGCAGCACCGGTGAAAATTTGTCGAGAACCACCGGCTCGTCCTCCTGCCCGTACACGTAAATCCACTCCTCCCGCTTGGCGATGGCGGCCAGCGGCTGATCCGTGATGCCGAGGTTCTCGAGCGCTTCGGCGGCGGCATGCAACTGGCCGAGGCCGCCGTCGACCAGAACCAGTCCCGGCCGGGGCGCGTTCTCCTCCTTCAGGCGGCCATAGCGCCGCCCGATCACCTCGCGCATCGAAGCGAAATCGTCGTTTCCCTCCACGGTGCGGATCACGAACTTGCGGTAGTCCGACTTCTTCATGCGCCCGTCTTCCCACACCACCATGCTGGCCACTTTGTCGGTGCCCTGGATGTGCGAGATGTCGAAGCACTCGATGCGGCGCGGGGCCTGCTCCAGGCCCAGCGCGTCCTGGAGCGCATGCTGGATCGCCGGCGACGACGGCTTGAGCACGCGGAAGCGCTGCTCGAAGCTGTGCCGGGCATTGGATTCCACCAGATCGAGCATGGCCCGCTTTTGTCCGCGCTGCGGCGTGTGAATTTCCACCTTGCGGCCGCGGCGGTCGGAGAGCAACTCTTCCAGCAGCTCCCGCTCCTCGAACTCCACCGGCACGTGGATGAACGCAGGGACGTAGGGATCGTCGAGATACACCTGCTTGAGGAGCGACGCGAAGAACTCGGGCGGATCGAAGTCCTTCTGGTCTTCCCAGAAGAACTCGCGCCGGTCCACGATGCGCCCTCCGCGCAGGTGGAACAGATTCACCGCGATCAGGGGTGGCTCGGCGTAGTGGGCGAAAATATCGGTATCGGCGCCTTCGGCCGCGGCCATCTTCTGCTTCTCGCCCATTTCCTCGACGGTCCGCACCAGGTCGTGCAGCGCCGCCGCTTCTTCATAGCGCATCCCCGCGCTGGCGGCCTCCACGCGCTCGCGCAGCTCGTCGCTCAAATCCTTGTGGCGGCCTTCCAGGAACAGGCGCACCGAACGCACCGCCTTTCCGTATTCATCGTCCGTGGTCAAGCCTTCGACGCAGGGACCCAGGCAGCGGTGGATGTGGTACTCCAGGCACGGATGCGTGTGCTTGCGCGTGAGGTCCACGTTGCAGGAGGGAACTTTGAAGTGACGATGGATGAAGTGCACCAGGCGATGCGCGAGGTTGCCGGGAAAGTAGGGGCCGTAGTAAGTGGAGCCGTCCTTGCGCAGGCGCCGCGTCACGTAGACGCGCGGATAGCACTCCGCGGTGAGCTTGATGTAGGGGTAGGTCTTGTCGTCGCGCAACAGGACGTTGTAGCGCGGTTTCCATTGCTTGATCAGGTTGTTCTCGAGCGCCAGCGCTTCCTTGTCGTTGTCCACCTCGATGAAATCGATCTGGCGCGCCTCGCCGATCAGCGTTCCGGTCTTGGCGTCGGCCAGGCGCTCGTCGGAAAAATAGCTGCGCACGCGGTTGCGCAGATTCTTGGCTTTGCCCACGTACAGCACCGTGCCGTGGGCGTCCTTGTAGAGGTAAACACCAGGCACGGAAGGCAGCTCGGCGGCTTTTTCTCGGAGATCGGATCGCAGGTCTATACTTTAATTGTGTCACGCGTGTTCATAGCGGGCTGCCTGCTTACGTGCGCGCTGGCCGCGCAGCAGCAACCTCCCGAGCCGCCCGAAGAGGACGAGTCGCTCCTGCCCAAGGAGTACGCGCTCAATCCCCTGGAATCGGCGCGCAACATCACCGCCGGGAACTTCTATTTCAAGAAAGGGAACTACCGCGCGGCGTCGAAGCGTTATTTGGAAGCGACGCGCTGGGACCCGAGCTCGGCCGAAGCGTTTCTGAAGCTCGCCGAGACCGACGAGAGACTCAAGGACTTTGCGGGCGCCCGGGAGGCGTACACCAAGTACTTGGCCGTATCGCCTGAAGCGAAAAACGCGGACGCGATCAAGAAGAAGATCGCGAAGTGGCCCGCGGGGCCGGCGGCCAAGTGACCGACAAAATTGTCGTGCTCAGCACCTGCGACTCCGAAGAGTCGGCCGTGAAGTTGGCGCGTCATCTCGTCGAACAGCGGCTCGCCGCGTGCGTCACCATCCTGCCCTCCGCGCGGAGCTTCTATCGATGGAAGGACAAGATCGAGGACGCCGCCGAGTGGGTGCTGGTGATCAAGTCGCGGCGCGATTTGTTCGCGGCGCTGCGCGCGGAGATCGGGAAGCTGCACACCTACGAAGTCCCCGAGATCGTCGCCCTGCCGGTGGTGGATGGGTCGGAAGCCTATCTGGGCTGGCTCGATCGAGAACTGGCGCAGGACTGACTTCCATAGGTACACTTGCATGGAAGGAAGGGAGCACATGCCCAATCGCAGGGAATTCCTCAGTGGGACAGCTGGAATAGTCTTCAGCGGGTGCAGTCTGCTGCGCGCCGCTCAGCAAAACGGAGGCGCCGCAAAACGCCGGCAGGTGACGGTCGGCGGCAAACGCGTTAAGACCATCGACGTTCACGCTCACGTCAACGTGCTGGAAGCCCTGGCGCTGATGCCCAACCCGCCCGACGGTCAGAACCTCTTCCTCTCGCCGGACACCCGCATCGCGGACCGTTTGAAGCTGATGGACCAGCAGGGCACCGATATCGAGGCTCTGAGCATCAATCCCTTCTGGTACGGAACCGACCGCGACCTGGCGAGCAAGATTGTCAAGCTCCAGAACGAAAAGCTGGCCGAGCTGTGCGCGGCGCATCCGGACCGGTTTGTGGCGTATGCGACCGTCGCGTTACAGCATCCCGACCTCGCCGTGCAGCAATTGGAGGAAGGCGTAAAGAAGCTGGGCCTGCGCGGCGCATCGATCGGCGGCAGCGTCAATGGCGAGGAGCTCTCTTCGGAAAAATTTCATCCCTTCTGGGCGAAGGCCGAGGAGCTTGGGGTCCTCGTCTTCATGCATCCCACGGGGGTCCCGGACCTCCAGAAGCGGCTAAAAGGCAACGGCATGCTGACCAACGTGATCGGCAATCCGCTTGAAACCACCATCGCGCTCTCCCATCTGATTTTCGAAGGGACGCTCGATCGTTTCCCGCGCCTGAAGCTGTGCGCCGCCCACGGCGGAGGTTACTTGCCCTCTTACGCCGACCGGTCCGATCACGGGTGCCTGGTGTTTCCGCAAAACTGCGTCAAACCCGGGACGCTCAAGAAAAACCCCACCGAGTATCTGCGCCAGCTCTATTTCGATGCACTGGTCTTCACGCCTGAGGCGCTGCGGCACCTGATCGCGCAATGCGGCGTCAGCCAGATCGTCATGGGGACCGATTCTCCGATCGGATGGACCAACGTCGCGGTGGATCACATCCTCAACACGCCCGGCCTCGGCAACGCCGACAAGGCGGCGATTCTGGGCGGCAACGCGGCCAAGCTGCTGGGGATTTCTTCCTAACGTTTAACCGATCTGAACCCTGATCCCGTCGGGATCGCGGAAGGCGACGCTCCTGTCCCTCGCCAATTGCGCGTTCACGCCGAGACTCTTCAGCTTGCTCACTGCGGCGGCAGCCTCGAAACCGGCGACTTCCACACGGAAGGATTCTCCGCCGGCGGCCGCTCCCAGGACCAGCTCCGATGCCCCGACGCGGAATCTCCCCTTCTGCTTGCCGGCAGCTTCGCCCAATAGCTTCCGGTAGTAGCTTGCGGACGCGTCGAGTTTTGGCACCGCCAGCGTGAGGTGGCTGATTCGCGTCGCCTGAAACGCGGGGTTGCGCTTGGCGCCGCCGACCGCCTCGACCAGAACCGCGCCGACGCCCGCGCCCGGAACCCTCGCCGGAGTCGCGGGTGCGTTCATCTGAATCAGGTAGCCGCCGGGATCCCTGGCCCAGAGGTTGTTGCCTGGGGGCGCATCCGAAAACTGCCGGTTCAATCCAGCCAGCTTCTGTTTCATGGCTTCCCCGTTGAACCCCTCGACCGCGAAGGCGAAATGATCGATCCCCGGCTTCTCTCCCGGCGGCGTCGGAGAAATCGCGAGGAAGCTCTGCCCGAGTCTGATGAACCATAGCTCGGCGGGAGTCGAGCCCGGATTGGCGGCCGCGTTCGGAGCCCTCGCCACCTCCGCGCCGAACAGCTTGATGTAGAACTCCGCCGATCGCCGCACGTCCGGAACGTGGATATTCAGGTGATCGAGGCCCGTCACCGGAAGCACCGCCTCGTCGCGCGCGGCGGTGGCGGACGCTCCCAACACCACCGAGCCCGCAATAAAATGACGACGGGTGATCTTCATCCTGCCTCCGGTCTGGTTTCGCCCTTGATCTGCGTGCGATGCATGATCCGGCGCGAGCTTGCGTCGAACGGGTCGCGGCGGTGCATGGTGCAGCGGTTATCCCAGAATACGAGATCGCCCACCCGCCACTCGTTGTGCCACGCGAATTCCTCCTGTGAGGCGTAAGACCACAGTTCATCGAGCAGCGCTTCCGATTCGGCAAGGGGCAATCCGCCGACGTAGGCGTTGCGCCTGCGGCCGAGGTACAGAAGGCGGCGTCCGGTTTCCGGATGCGCGCACACCAGCGGATGGTAGACGCCGAGCGATACCAGCGGATTGTCGACGGCGGCGGTCCCCTGCCGCACATAGCCGCCGCTGTTGTAAGTGCCGTCGTGCTTCAGCATCAGTCCGCGGACACGCCGCTGTAGCTGGTCCGGCAACGCCTCATAGGCGCGATACATGCTGCAAAAATACGTATTGCCGCCCGCCGGAGGAACTTCCAGCGCATAAAGTACGCTGGCCTTGGGCGGGTCCTCCAGATAGGACATGTCGGTGTGCCAGGTGGCCTCGCCCGCGCCGAGGCTGCCGATCGGCACTCCATTCTCCATCACGTTCGAAACCACGTAGATTTCCGGATGGCCCTCCACAGAGCGGCGTCCAGTCTCCTGCACGGGAGCCCAGTCGAGCCCGCCGAAGCGGCGGCTGAAGGCGATCAGGTCCTGGTCGGAGAGCTGCTGCCCCCGGATCAAGATGATCAGGTGGTCGAGCCAGGCGCGATAGATGGCGGCGAATTCCTCTGCGCCGATAGTCCGAAGATCCACGCCGCGAATTTCGGCTCCCAGCGGCTTGCCGGTTGGAATGATCTCCACGTTTCTTATGATAGAAGAGTGAAACGCCCAATCTGTCTCCAAGCCGCTGCCGTTGCAGTGTTCGAAACGCTCCCCTCGCTGACGCACAGGCCAGCAGACTGGGTGGGATCAGAAGAGAAGCCGCAGCCCGAACTGGATCTGGCGCGACGTGTTGGCGGTCGGAGCCACCGGCCTTCCGACCGACGGGATCAGCCTGCCATTGCCGTCGAAGAGAAATTGCAACTGGGCCGTCAGGTTGGTATTGTTCAGGACATTGAACATCTCTGCCCGGAACTGGGCCTTCACCTTCTCGCCCCATAGGTTTTGGTTCTTGAACACGTTGAAATCCAGATCGCGGAACACCGGCATGCGCATGGTATTCCGGCCCAGGTTCCCCAGCACGCCCGCTTTGGGAAAGGCGAAGCACTCGGTCTTGATGTAGTTGTTGGG
>JBGPLI010000241.1:0-7433 GCA_041486445.1 Bryobacteraceae bacterium | reverse complement strand
TCGCTGGCGCGCCGCTCCAGCGCGTTGAAGATGGTGGTGTCCACCAGCTTGATCACCGGCGCGATGTCGGTGTCGCCAGCGGCCAGGCGGTCGATCGAGAGCGTTTCGTCGGCGTTCTCCTCATCGCCCACCACGTCCAGCGCGAAGCCCTCGGTCACCTCTTCTAGCACGCGCTGGGATTGCTCGGTCTTCTTGAGCAGATCGGAGATTTGCGAGAGCGTCGCCACCCTGACGCGCAGCTTCTTGCCGAGCAGCACCGCCAGCTCGTCGATCAGGTTGAGGTTCCGCGGATCGGCCAGCGCGATTTCGAGCGATCCGTTTTGCGCCTGAATCGGCACGAAGTTGTAGCGGAACATCAGGTCAACCGGAATGGAGTGAAACAGCTCGTGGTCGATGCGCGTTTCGCGAAGGTCGACGAACTCGTGGTAGTAGCGGGCGGCGACGGCGCGGGCGCGCGCGATCTCCTGCGCCGGGTCGGGAGGAAGAAGTCGGTCGCTGGTGGCCATAGGAAAGCGCCCCGCAGGCGCAGATCCTCCTGTTGGGTTTGACGCGCGAGAGGCCTGGGGCGTGCAGCAATTTTACCAAACGAACCCATTAAGTTATTGAAAACACTTGTAGGGCACGAAAAAACGAACCCATGGGCTGCGGATTTCCAGCCCGGCGCAGGTCCCGGAGGGAAGCGTGGCGGCAGTGACGGGACCTCATCCAGCCACAGCATAGAGCGTGGATTGGAGAGCAGGGCGGGGGGTGAGGTTCCAAAGTGATGAGGCGACGGAGGATAAGCTCGGACTCTATTTCTTGATCCGATAAACGTAGGCGGCGTCGACCCATTCACCGCCGATCGATTGGCCCCCGAGCTGCATCCCTTCGACCGACGCAGCCTTGCCAAAGATCTTGCGCAGGGAACGAACGAACGGGTTTCGATTGCCCAGCAGCCGAAGCGGAATGTCGCCGAGGGTGAGGCGACTGTCGTGTATCGCCTCGAGGAACAGGCGATACGCCTCCCTTATGCCAAGCTTGTCGTAAACGGGCGTACCCACAACGAGGTCCCATCTGTCCGCGTCTTCGTCGAACCGCCAGAGAGCCACCGAATACGGATACTTTGCGGCGTCGAGCGCCTGAAGGATCTCGGTTCCACGTTCGATATCCAGTCCTACCAGAAACGTCTTAACCATCGCAATACGCCCTGCCGACGATCGTTCAGAGCAGCCAACAACTCCTCCGCCTCAGCGTGCGAGGGTCGCCCATAACGACTCCTCTCAGACCAGTTTCGCACGATCTTCCAGCGTAAGTACAGTGCGGGATTCAGTTTTTCCGCTTCACTCAAGGCCGTGGCAAGCCCGGCAAGCTCCGCGAGCTTGCCGAGATCGTGAGTATGGCTGTCCTGAACGCGCTTCTTGTCGGGAAACTCGTGGCGCCCGGTCTGCTTGGCGATGCACGCCTTCAGAGCGCATTCCGCGGCGTATCCCGCCAGATAGTAGGCACCCTCCGGACAGTTGCTGTCGAGGAGGACTTTGGCTTCTTTCATGCGAAGAACCGGCAATTCCTGAAGATCGTTTCGATTCACTGGACCGTCGCCAGTTTATCAGAGTCAGGATCGAATCGAATCCGCCAGCGAGAAAATCGGCAGATACAGGGAAACCAGCACGAACGCCACGAAGATGCCCATGAAGATCATGATGATGGGCTCGATCAGGCTGAGCGCCGCGGTGACGCTGGTCGAGACGTCGTCCTCATAGAACTCCGCCACGCTCGCGAGCATGGAGGGAAGAGCGCCGGTCGACTCGCCCACTTCGATCATGTCGATCGACAGTCCGGGGAAAACCTTGGTCTGCCGCAGGGATTGGGAGAGCGACTGCCCTTCGCGGACCAGCTTCGCCGCCTGCTGCAACACTTTCTTGAGGACCTGCGTGCCGAGAGAATCGGCCGACGTGTCGAGCGCCTGCATCAGAGGAATCCCGCCGACCAGCAGCGTGCCCAGCACGCGCGCGAATTGCGCCACCTGGTACTTCAGCCAAACCGCACCGGCGAAGGGAATGCGCATCAGGAAGCGATCGAGCATCTCGGCTCCGGAAGCCGTGCGCGACCAGTAGCGGAACGCAACCAGGCCGGCCACCAAGCCGCCGAATCCCAGCAGCACGTAGCCGCGCGCGGTGGTCCCGACGGCGATCAGAATCTGCGTGGGCACCGGCAGATCCGCGTTCATGCTCTTGTAGAGCTCCGCGAAATTCGGAACCACGAAGGTGATCAGGAAAACGATCAGGCACATGACCAAGAAAATCAGCAGCGCCGGGTAGAGCAGCGACACCAGCAGCTTCTTGCGCACCGAAAGCGAGAGCTTCTGATAGGTGATGAATCGCTCGATCACTTCCGGCAGCGAGCCGCTGCGCTCGCCCGCGAGCACGCTGGTGACGTAGATCGGCGGAAACACGCCCTGGCGCGCGAAGGCGTCGGAGAGCAGCGCGCCGTTGCGCACCTCCTCCCGCACACCATTGATGTGGACGGCGAGCTTCGGGTCGGTGAGCCGCTCGGCCAGCAGATCCAGAGCTTTCAGGATCGGCAATCCGGCGCGAATCAGCGTGACGAACTGCTGGTTGAAGATGAGGAATTTTTCGAGGTTGAGCTTCTTGCCGCGGGGGCGGAGCCCGCCGGCGAGCGCGCTGATCTCCGACCTCGGCTTGACCGAGTAGACCAGGAAGCCCTGCCCGGTGAAGCGCTCACGCAGGTCGTTTTCAGAGTCGGCCTCGGCCACCTGCTGGTGAATTTCGCCACGCGAATCGGCGTATTTGAGCGTCCACTCAGCCATGTATCTCCATCATATGACGGCCTTTGTGCAAGGGACACCACACCCCGGCCGTAAGGCTCACACTATCAATGACGCGCGCGGAGGGCGGGACGTGCAAGACACTCTGTCACCGGCGGCAAGACCGCCGGCGCCACGGCGCTACCGTATGCCCAATTCCGCGAGCACCCGGTCGGCACCGTAAATTTTTCGGAGCGCCTCCGCGATCCCAGCCGAGTGCACCGCCAGCGCGCGCGCCTGCTTGTCGGTATACAGGTAATCCAGCACCAGCGACTGGATGTTGCCGTCGAAGATGATCCCCACCAGCTCGCCCTCGCGATTCACCACCGGGCTGCCAGAATTCCCGCCGATGATATCCGCCGTATTGACGAAGTTAAACGGTGTGGTCAGATTGAGCCGCGATTTGCGGTCGGTCCAGCTCTTGGGCAGATGGAACGGGTCCTGATCGCCATGATCGGCGGCGTGCGCGAACGCCCCACCCACGGTGGTCACCCACGGCACGGCCTTGCCGTTCTCTTCGTAACCCTTCACTTCTCCGAACGCCAGCCGCAGCGTGAACGTCGCATCGGGATAGATGTTGGTTCCGTAGACGGCGAATCGGGCCTGGGCGATCTTTCCATAAGCCTGCCGCCGCGGCTCGATCACCTGCTCGTCGTACACCCTGCGCAATTGCCGCGCTGCCGGATCCACCAGGCGCGCCAGCCGGATCATGGGGTCGCCGGAAGCTTCCACCGCTTTCAGCCCACCTTCGGCCAGCCGCTTGCGCTCGGCGACGTCCTTGAGCTTGGTGCCGCGGATCAGCTCATCCGCGCGAGCACGGGGCGACTTGCCTTCGAGCGCCTTCTCGACCAGCGCGTCCGTTGTCCCCTTCATCTCGACGTACATGCTGAGAGAGTCGGCGAGTTCCAGGGTCTCCAGGTCGTCATAGATCGGCGCGTCGGAGAACAGCTCCTGCTTGAGCGACTCCAATCCCGCCTCCGAATACTCGCGCAGACGTTCCCCGTTCGGTTTCTGGCTCTCTTCGGCCAGCCGCACCAGCGTCCTGGCGATTCCGAACAGCCGGCTATGGAACGCCCGGCCGCTCTCGATCAGATTCAGATCCGTGTAGATGCCGTCGAGCGTCCGCAGCGTGGCGGCGACCTCGTCCCAGGCGTTCCCGTAGGCCTCGCGCAGCTTGGGATCGCGATTCACCGCGTCCCGCAATTGTTGCTCGGCGGCGCGCTTCTGCTCCATCAGCGCGGGGTCCTCGAGACCGCCTTGCATGCCGGTGTAAGCCTTGCGGCTGTTCTCGACTCCGAACAGCTCGTCTTGCGCGCGCCGCAGGTTCTCGCGATCGCGCTCGCTGAACACGCGCAGCAGCAGCTCGCGGCGCCGCAGGGAATTCATGAGGAACGGATTCGCGCGGTCGCGCAAGAACTCGAGGTGTCGTACCGTGTTCAGGCGCGCCGTCGATCCCGGATGCCCGGAAACGAAGACCAGATCCCCGTTCCTGGCCCCCTGCTGGTTCCACTTGAGATAGTGCTCGGCCTTCAGCGGCTGCCCGTTCTCGTAGACGCGGAAAAAGCAGATGTCGAGGTCGTAGCGCGGAAACTCGAAATTGTCGGGATCGCCGCCGAAGAACGCCGCTTCCTTCTCCGGCGCGAACACGAGCCGCACGTCGGTGTATTTCTTATAGCGATACAGATGATACGCGCCGCCGTTGTAGAGCGTCACCACGTCGCTGCGGAGGCCGGTCTTGTCGAGCGACTCCTTCTCCAGGGTGTTGATGGCCGCGCGCCGCGCCCTCTGCGCCGCCGACGTGTCCATGCCGGAGGCGACCGCGCCGTTCACGCGCGCCGTCACGTCCTCGATGCTCATCAGGATGTTCAGCTCCAGGTCCGCGCACTTGGCCTCCTCGGCGGGCGTGCGCGCCGTGAAGCCGGTCTTGATGTAGTCGTGCTCCTTGGTGCCGAGCTTCTGGATGCAGTCGGTGCCGACGTGGTGATTGGTCATCACCAGACCGTTGGGCGAGACGAAGGAGCCCGACCCGCCGTCGTTGAACCGGACCGACGATCGCTGTACGTGCTCGAGCCACGGGTTCGAGACGTCGAAATTGTACTTTTCCTTGAGGATCTTCCTGGGCGGATCGTTAAACAGCCACATCCCCTCGTCGGCCCGGGCGGCCGAGCCGAGCAGGAAAAGCAGGCAAGCGCCTTGGAAACAGATTGAGAGTCTCACTCCTCTATGATATTCAGACAGACTTGCAATGGGAAGATCCTTGGCCCAATCGCCTCTGAAGCGGCTCAACTCATTAACGCGGGGGTTGTGACTCATGGATCCAGAGCCTCGACTTCACCTTCGAGAAAGGCGAAAATCCTGCAGTAAGGGTTTCAGAGGAAATAGCATGGACCGCCCGTTCAAAGATAAAGATGGCATCTGGAGGCAGAGGGGCCGGGAATCCCGCTCGCCAGTCACCGTGGTCGCTCCCGCAAGTCCAATTGCCGCAAAAGGCGCAAGAAGACCTGAGTCTTGCGGGTTATCCGCGCAAAATGGAGGACGTCCTGGCGGTCTATGAGAAGCCCTACAATGCTGCCGATCTAGGGCTTCCATCGGCGCGGATTCCTTGAACGCCTGGCATCACGTAGCAGCGACCTATGGTCCTTCAAGCAACCTCAAGTTTACATCGATGGATCCAGCGCCGGTTCTCTCACGAATTTGCAAAACCTGTTCTTCACGGCGAATCTTAGAATCGGAAACTTCAGGAGCTTATTACGAGAAGTATAGCGGATCCCTGAAACTAGGATTTCCAATGTGGTCTGTTCTCCCGACTGGATTAAAACGGGGTACAACCACAATTCCCCGTCCACGTTTGTTTCCGTGGGCGCTCAACAATAGCTCCGGACGACGGTCCCGATTAATCGCCGGCGGCGGCGCGCACGGTACCTGGAGCTTTCGTGTCGATCAGATCGTAACCGGCTGGCACCCTCAGAGAAAGATCGAACGGGAAAACAACAGATCGGCGTAGTTTTCGAAATCGAGATTTTCAGGGACACCGGCTGAAAGCCTTCCGTCGCGATGCAGAGTATAGACGTGGTAGTCCCGGTTGCTAAACCACCGCAACAGCTCGGCAGGTTCGAATCCGAGAGCCGAAATGGCTTCGGGCGCGTATTCAAGGACCACAGTGCATTCTGGGTTCGCGGTGAGGGTTCTCTCCATGCCCCAGCATACCGCGGGCTCGTACCCTTGGACGTCAATCTTGATGAAACGCACAGTGGCCCCCAGATTCTCCCGGTCCACAAAGCTGTCGAGCGAGCGGAGTGGAACGAGGAGGCTATCCTTGACCGCACCGGAACGGCGGAATGCCGAGGTGGCTATGTGATGGTCGCCAGGGTGAGATTCGCTTCGTGCCAATTCGACAGTTCCATCTGTAGCACCGACTGCAGCTTGCACGGGGACGACACGGTCCCGAAGCTGAAAAGAACCCAGCGTTTCTTCCATGAGCGCGAAATTGATATCTTCCGGTTCGAAAGCATACACTCGATTTCCCGGGTCGATCGCCCCGGCAAACAATGTTGCCGTGTAGCCGATATTCGCGCCCACGTCGATTACGTGGCCGCCGCGGAACAGCATTGGATGACGCCGGATCAGGTTGTAGAACGGATCTTCCAAGTGGCGTTTGTAGAGAAAATAGGAGCCAATGAAAAATCGGCGGCCCCACCGGCTGCTGAGCAACCGGGACAATTTGACTAGAGAATAGGAGCCGGTGACCAGCCTGATTTGGAGCCTGGAACGGAGCATCCCCGGGGCAGTTCGCGCGAGGACCACGCCCAGCAGCGTCAAATACAAGGGGTCGAGAGGAAAGCGGTAGCGGTTGTTCTCAAAGGAGCTCAGGAAGTTCACAATCAGGGTCACCATGACGACCTGCAGAACGATGAAGGCGAGCAAAGCGAGCCGACTCGGAGACTCGGATCTCTCGCGATAGCCGCGGATCCAAAACCAGATGGTCCCCAGGAGAATGGTTGGAACAACGATGATCAGCGCCACCCCAGTGTACAGAGCCAGCGACAAGGTATTACCCTGGCTTCGCAAGGCTCGCAATTCTTTCCCCGGCGCCTCCCGCAATTGTCCGAAAAAGACTACGTTCGAGAAGCGCTCTAACGGCCGAATTGCGGCCAGATTATCTTGAAATTGGAAGAAGTCCGTAGGCGAGCGGAAGTAGGAGAACCAGGCGATGAGCACCGATCGGAGGTAGGCGACGGGATAGTAACGCAACACCTGCCCGGCCGCGTGCGCGTACAGCGGTGACGTTTCCAGGTAGGTTACGTGATTATAGTTGGTGTCGCCGGTTGACTTGGTCTCCTGGTCGAGAACGGGGATGCCGGCGGACCGGCGGGGAGGCACATAAGCGCGGAACGCGCTCACTGGTTCCATAGCGTTCACACAGCCGATAGCGGATAATTTTCCCTCGGCGACCAGGGACGAACACTCGCTTTCCGTGAGTTGATGTGTCGTAATCGTACAGAGGTTATTACCCAGCCACGAACTACTCGCGAAGATGCCGAACACGGCCAGGTTTTTTGAGTAAAGGCCAAGGACCGAGAGCACCGGCAGCACGGCGGCCGCAAGGATCGCCTTGGCATTCGCTCTTAAG
>JBGPLI010000240.1:0-7452 GCA_041486445.1 Bryobacteraceae bacterium | reverse complement strand
TTCTCCATCGCGGCGACGTCCTGAATCTCCCAAAGTTGGCCGTGCAAGCCGATAGCGTCTTCAGCGTCGGTCTGGTCGAGCACTTTGATCCGGAAGGGACGCAGAAGGCCGTTGAGGCTCACTTCGATCTGTTGCGTTCGGGCGGCTGCGCGATGATTTCTTTTCCAACGCCAACCTGGCTGTATTCGCTGGCGCGGGCGGCATGCGAGGCGCTCGGCATCTGGCGCTTCCCGGATGAAAGACCACTCTCCCGCGCGGAGATATCCGCGGTAGTGAGCAATTTGGGTGAGATCGTCTTTGAAAAGACTCTCTGGCCTTTGATCCTCACACAGCGACTGATGGTGATCCGAAAGAACTAACCCCTAGAAAAATGAGCGTGACAAAATTTTCCATCGCCATCGTTGGAGCCGGTATGGGCGGAATGACCGCCGCCGCGACTCTGCGCCGCGCCGGGTTCGAGGTGCGCGTCTACGAACAGGCGCCGCGATTTGAGCGGATCGGCGCGGGCATCCAGATGATGCCCAACTCGATGAAGGTTCTGCGCGGAATCGGCATCGAAGAAATGTTGCGCCGCACTTCTTTCCAGCCCTATTCGCATCTGAACCGGGAGTGGGATACCGGCAGAGTCATGCGCGAGCTGCCCATGCCCGAAAACCTGTTCGGCGCGCCGTATTTGTGCATGCACCGCGCGGATCTGCACGAGGCGCTGGTTTCGGTGGTTCCGCCGGAGTGCGTGCACCTGAACAAGAAACTGGTGGGACTCGATCAGCGCGCGGGCGAGATCACGCTGGCGTTCGCCGACGGCACACGCGCGCGGGCCGACGTGGTCATCGGCGCCGATGGCGTCCATTCCGTGGTACGGGACATCATCATCGGTCCCGACGCTCCCATCCACAAGGGGCGCATCGCCTATCGCGCCGTGTTCTCCTCGGAGCTGCTTCACGGCCGGGATATCGGGCCGTCCCGAACCAAGTGGTGGGGACCCGACCGCCACATCGTCATCTATTACACGACCGCCGATCGCAGCCAGATCTACTTCGTGACCAGCGTTCCGGAACCGGCTGAGTGGCTGACGCGCGAATCCTGGTCGGCCAAGGGCGACGTGAAGGAGTTGCGCGCCGAGTACGAAGGATTCCACGCCGATGTTTGCGCCGTTCTCGAAGCATGCCCGGATTGCCACAAGTGGGCGATCCTCGAACGCGAACCCCTGCCGCGATGGAGCGACGGACGCATCGCGCTGATGGGCGACGCCTGCCATCCCATGACCCCGTACATGGCCCAGGGAGCCGCGACCGCGATCGAAGATGCCGCAATCCTGGCGCGCTGCCTCGAAGAGGTTCAGGGAGACGACATCGAGGGAGCCTTCCGCCGCTACGAGGCCCACCGGAAGCCACGCACGTCGCGCATCCAGGCCATCTCCAGCGCCAACACCTGGATGAAGGGCGGCGAGGAGGACACCAGTTGGCTCTACGGCTACGATGCGTGGAACGTTCCTTTGACGCCCATGGAATTGCATGTTGTTTAAGACCTCGGATGGCTGCTCCATCTTCTACACGCTGCGCGAGGCTCCCGGGAGCCGCGCGCCACGCCTCGCGCTGATTCACTCGCTGGCTCTCGACTCGAGCATCTGGGACCGGGTGGTGGAGTGTCTCCGCGCAAAGGCTTCGATCCTCACCTATGACTGCCGGGGGCACGGACGCTCCGGACGGCCCGTGATGCCGTTCACGACGGAGCTGTTCGCGCGGGATCTCGCGGAGCTGCTGGACCATGTGGGCTGGCCGGCCGCGGCGGTGGCGGGTTGCTCCATGGGGGGCTGCATCGCGCAAGCGTTCGCCGGGCGGTATCCGTCGCGGGTGAATGCGCTGGGGTTGATCGACACGACGGCGTGGTACGGCGAGAAGGCTCCAGCGGAGTGGCACGAGCGCGCCGCTACCGCGCGCGCGAAGGGCTTTGCTGGAATGGCGGAGTTCCAGGCTTCGCGCTGGTTCGGCGACCAGTTTCGCTCCGCGCATCCGGACTTGCTGCGCGCCGTCAAAGCCGTATTCGAGGCCAACGATCTGGATTGCTACGCCGCCACGTGCGCGATGCTGGGCGACGCCGACATGCGGCCGTACCTGAAGTCGCTGCGAATGCCGGTGGCGATTGTCGTAGGAGAAGACGACTATGCCACGCCAGTCGCGGCGTCCCGGCAACTGCACGAAGCGATTCCCGGCTCGACACTTACGATCCTTGCCGGAGGGCGGCACCTGACGCCGGTGGAGTGTCCGGACGAGATCGCGTCCGAGCTCGCGGCGCTGCTGGATTGACCCGTAAGAGTCATTCTCCTGAAACCTGAGGTGTGTATACTGAACTTATGCCAAGGGGAAATTTCGCTATCACTCTTAGTGTCATTCTAGGAGCCGGCCTTGCGTGCGCGCAGTCTGAAATCGGCAGAGCGACACTCACGGGCGCCATTCTCGATCCGAGCGGCGCGGCCGTGGCGGGAGCCAAAGTCACCGCCACCAACACCGCGACGCAGTTCGCGCGAAACACAGAATCCAGCTCCGCGGGAATCTATACGTTTGCGGGCTTGCCGGTGGGCGGTTACGAAGTCACCGTCGAGGCCAGGGGTTTCGCGACTCCCAAGCTGACCGGCATTACACTGGAGGTCGGCGCCGTCGCGTCTCTCGACGTGCACCTCACGATCGGCTCGACGGAGCAAACCGTCAGCGTGACTGCGGAGCTCGGAGTGGTCGAGACCGCGCGCTCGCAGACCTCGACCGTGGTGAACGAACGGGCCGTAGCCGATCTGCCGGTCAACGGGCGCAATTTTCTCGACTTCACGCTGCTGACGCCCGGGGTCGGGCGCGACCTGACGCGTTACGGCGATATCAGTTTCGGAGGCCAGCGCGGCACCACGAACAGCATCCTGGTGGACGGCTCCGATTCGAACAATCTCTTCTTCGGGCAGGCGACCGGACGCACCGGAACAGGCCGCAATCCTTACAGCTTCAGCCAGGACTCGGTGCAGGAGTTTCAGGTTTCCACCAGCGGCTACAACGCTGAGGTTGGCCGCGCCGGCGGCGGCGTGATCAACGTGATCACCAAGAGCGGCACCAATGGCTTTCACGGATCGGCGTTCGAGTTTTTCCGGGACAAGGCGCTCAACGCCAACACCTGGCTGAACAACAAGAATCGCCGCACCAAGAGTCCGTATCACTTTAACCAGTTCGGCGGCAGCGTCGGCGGCCCCGTCGTGAGAAACAAGGCATTTTTCTTTTTTGACTACGATGGTCAGCGAAACACCACGCCGAATCCGGTCTTTCTGCAAGTGGCGCCGGATCCAACCAATCCGCTGTCGGTGCAGGGCTACAACCAACTGCAAAAATACCTGACGTCCTACACCAACGGCCTCACCAACAACGTTTATCTGGTGAAGGGCGATTGGGATCTTTCTCCGGGTCAGCGGCTCAGCGTACGCTACAACGCCAGCCGGTTTAGCGGCGTCAACTTCGAGTTCACGGGCCCCAACAGCGCCTTGGAGCACACCGGCAACAGCACTGTGGACACCGACAACATCGCCGGCAGCTACACCAAGACCATCGGCTCCCGCGCGCTGTTCGAATCCCGATTCATTTACACCCGCGATAACGAGCCAGGCGGAGCCAACGGAACCGGCGCGGAAGGGCAGATCTTCGAGCGAGGCACGCTCGCGCTTTACATCGGACGGAACTACTTCAGCCCGCGCTACACCAATATCAAGACCTATCAGGTTGTCGATAGCGTGTCCTACCAGCGCGGAAAACACGCCTACAAGATGGGCCTGGACATCAGCGTGCAGCGGATCGACAACTTTTTTCCCGGTAATTTTGCGGGATCGTTTCAGTTCTCCAGTTACGCCGATTTCGCGGCGGTCAAGCCCTCGTTGTTCACGCAAGCCTTCGCCGGCGCGGGCACCAATGGACCCCTGGCTCAACCAAGTACCGACGAGTACGCGTTCTACGCGCAAGATTCGTGGCGCATCAGCGACCGGTTGACACTGAATTACGGCATCCGCTACGACTTGTTCTCCTACGGCGGCGTCACGGTGAGGAATCCCGATGCCGGCCTGGCCGCGCTGGGGCTCGACACCAGCCGCATCCATCCGGACCACAACAACTGGGCGGGGCGCTTCGGCTTCGCTTACAAGGCCACCAGCGATGGAAAGCTGGTGCTACGCGGCGGCTGGGGCATGTACTACGCGCGCGTGCCGTCGATTCTGTGGGGAACGCAGATCACGCAAAATGGGATCGCCGTCAAGACGTATTCGATCAGCACGGGCATTCCTACCTACCCCAACATCCTCACGGCCCCTCCCACCACCGGCCTGGGAGCGATCGACATTCTGGTGACCGCGCCCGACTTCGTTTCGCCGCTGACGCACCAGTGGAGTTTCAACGTCGAGCGTGAGCTGGGCCGCGACTACGCACTCACCATCGGATATCTGGGTGTGCGCGGCGAGCATCTCTCCCGGACGCGCGACATCAACCTGAATCCGGCCGTCGCGACTCAGGGCACGTACTCCAACGGAACCCCGGTCACCTTTTACCGGTACCCCGCCACGCGTCCCGATCCGAATTTCCGGCGCATCAGCCTGGTCGATAGCGGGGCCGATTCGATCTATCACGGCGGGTTCATCCAGTTGACCAAACGGTTCTCGAAAAACTTCCAGGCGCAGACGTCTTACACGTACTCCAAAGTGATTGACGACAATCCGGATTTCACTGCGGTCGTGGTGGGCGGCGGCGATGACGGCAAGGTCGCGGCCGACACGCTGCATCCGAACCTGGAGCGCGGCCTGGGCAACTCCGACGTGCGGCATCGCTTCGTGCTATCCGGCATCTGGGACATCAACTACGCCAAGTCGCTCCAGAACCCGGTGGCCCGCGCTGCGCTGTCGGGCTATCAGCTCTCGCCGATCGTGAACCTCCAAAGCGGCCGCTTCTATACCGCGGTAGTGGGCGGCAACGGGGATCCCAACAACGACGGCAACCGCCGCAGCGACCGGCCTCCGTATGTGGGCCGCAACACTGTGGAGGCGCCGGGTTACGCGACGGTGGATCTGCGGTTCAGCCGTGACATTCCGCTGTACAAAGAGCGCGCCAGTTTGCGGCTGATCTTCGAGGCTTTCAACCTCACCAACCGGGTCAATTTCGGCAACCTCAACCCGGCTACCAACAGCTTCGCGATGACGCAGTACAACTTCAACTCGACCACACGCGTGTTCAGCCCTGAGCCGACGTTCGGCACTCCCCTGAACACCTTCGACCAAAGAATTCTGCAACTGGCGGCCAAGATTACGTTTTGATTCGGGGGCGGGCTCAGGGCCGCCGGAAATTCGTGCCGCCCTTGAGCAAGTCTTCATAGAACCCGGGAGCCGTATTGTTTTCCACGCAAACGTACTCCTGAAGATGAGTGCCTTCCCGCAACATCAGGTTCGTATGAATGACCCACGGCCGGGTCAGCACCTTGGGATCCTCGATGGTGATGTCGTAGTTGATCTGGTCCTTGTCGACGCGCGTGTACCGTTCGGTGACGTGGAGCTCGTCGCTATGAAACGTCCCGGTGCCGACCAGCCAGCTCTTTTCGTTGAATCCGGTCACGTCCACCACCAGCGTGTCCCCTTCCCAGCGGCCCACCGAATCGCCCATGTAGGCGGGAGCGAGATCGTCGGGATGCCTGGCGTTTAACGGAACGATGCGGTACTCGTGCATGTACTCGTACAGAAACACGATTTGCTGCGGGGTCTGCACGATCTGGGTCGGGTACAGTCCCAGAACAGAGGTTCGGGGAATGCCGGGCGGCAGGCATCGCGCCGCCGGATCGTCGATGCCCCGAATCTTGTACGATTCGAGGACCTTCTGCGCCGCCCAAGGCTGGTAGGGAGCTTTATCGGCCGCCGCCGGACGGTCGGAAGCCGAAAGCACTCCGGGGGCGGAGGGATTCTTTCCCGTTCCTCCAATCCCGACTCCGGCATTGGCGTCTTCCCAATTCCCTCGAACGGTGCTGCCGCTCTGCCATACGCCGGTCAGATCCGGCTTGCCGTCGGGCGTGCGCGGAACGGAGCTCTTCGCGGGGGCCGTGGTCTTGCCTCGCGCGGCGGTTTGCGCCGGCACGGGCAGAGACGCCAGGGCGAAAATCAGAACCATCAGAAGCCGAATCATCACTTCACCTCCACGGGAGGGGCGCTTCCGCCGTCTCCGGTACCCGCCGGCGGCCCAAAAAACATCTTCTGGTGATTGAGCAGCGTGACCTCGCGGGAATGCGCCCGGGTGCTGCCGTCGCGAGCGTACCATCCGGTAACGCTTACGGTGTCACCCGGCTTCATGCTGACGTCCCGCTTCCAACCCATACGGTAGAGGACGCCCGGACCGTAGCCTTCGAACTTCCAGTTGGCCACGTTGCCCTTTTCGTCCTTGACATCGATGTAGAAGTAGCTGTGGGGATTGGTCCACTCGATCTTTGTTACGACGCCGGTGAACGTGAGGGGCTTGTTGGCATCATATTCGGCGCCGAAGGAATGGTGCGCAGCGAGCGGGATCGCAAGCACAGCCATCCCAGCGAGCAGCCGCATCTGAACGAACATGGTCATGAACTCTATCTTAACCTGCGAAAGAATTCTGCAACTCGCGGCCAAGATTACGTTCTAATTCGAGGGACGCTACCACAGAGTGCGAACGTCGTACTTCCCGATCTGCTCGTCGGCCGTCACGATCACCATGCCCTCCTGCTGAGCTTGGGCGATGAGCAGACGGTCGAACGGGTCCCTATGAATCATCGGTAGCGCGGCAAGCGACAGCAGACAGGCGGGAGCCATCGGCAGGATGGTCCAGGGCGAGCGGTACAGGACTTGATCTAACACTTCTTCGAGACCGGCCCGAAGGCGGAGCTTCCCGGCTTGATGTTTGAGCACGATCTCCCAGACGCTGACGACGCTCACAGCCAGCGAAGCCGCGGAGCGCGACATGGCCCGCCGGGCTCTCGCCGAGATTAGGAAATCGTCCAGATCAGGACGTTGGTATCCAGCAGCAGCGATACGCTCACAGGTAGTCCTTGAGTTCATCCAGATGAGCGTCGAAGTCGTCAGCCATCTCGATTGTGCCTTTGAATATGTCCCATGGCACTTTTTTGCGATGGGGAACGCGTGAAAGCATGGCTACCGGCTTCCCATGGTTGGCGATGAGGATCTGTTCGCCCGACGCGGCGCGTTTCACCAGACGCGAGAGACTGCTCTTGGCGTCGTGCATGTTAACGATAGCCATGATTCTATCTTAGGCGGTGTGCATAAATAACAGCTACAGTTGAGTTGGATTTGTGATAGCGTTGGTTGATGGCTGGCGCGGAAGGAATCCAGCGGCGTTACCAAGACTTGTCGCCCGTTCTGAACGAACAGGGACTACGTCGCTTTGCAGCCACGGAAGCACGGGCCTACGG
>JBGPLI010000239.1:0-7453 GCA_041486445.1 Bryobacteraceae bacterium | reverse complement strand
GTCCGTTCGCGCCGCTCTATCGCCAGGTGACGCTCGCCGGCCTGCGTCGACGCCTGGCCCCAGGAGGCGGCGGAACCAACTTCGAGCGTGGCGTCCAGTACGACGACGTGCGCGATGCCTGGAACTACTATCTCGAGCACGATAATAGAGGTCGCGGCTTCGTGCTGATCGGGCACTCGCAGGGCTCCTACATCCTCGCCGAGTTGATTCGCCGGGAGATCGACGGCAAGCCCATCGCCTCGCGCATGGTTTCGGCGATCCTGCCCGGCACGACGCTGGCCGTTCCGCGCGGAAAGGACCTCGGCGGCGCGTTCCAGAATGTGCTGCTGTGCCATTCGGCGTCGCAGACCGGATGCGTGATCACGTACGCTTCGTTCCGCTCCACTGTGCCGCCTCCGGCCAACACGCTGTTCGGAAAAGTCAGAGATGAGAACATGACCGCCGCGTGCACCAACCCGGCCGCGCTCGATGGCGGCAGCGGCGAGCTGCACGCGTATCTCTCTACGACTGGCAGCACCATCACGAGGCCGATCCTGCCCCGGCCCTGGGTTGTCCCCGAAAAGCCGATCGATACGCCGTGGGTGAGCCTTCCCGGGATGCTCACCGCGCGCTGCGCGTCCAACGAGAACGCGACGTATCTCGAAGTGACCGTCCACGCCGACCCGTCCGCCCGCCGCGCCGGCGACATCACCGGCGATATCAGCGCCAACGGGCAGGTGCTGGCGAACTGGGGCCTGCACCTGGTGGACGTCAACCTGGCGATGGGCAATCTGGTGGAGATCGTCGGGACGCAGGCGAAGGCGTGGCTGGCGAAAGCGGCGCGCTAGCACCCGCTACAATATCCCTGATGCAGCTCTCCGACATCTTCCTCCGCCTGGGCGAAGAGCATTTCCAGCAATTGATGCACTCGATCTCGATGGGCCGCCTGCGGACCTATCAGCTTTACGATCGCGTCAAGACCCGGCTGCACCTGCACAAACTGAATTCCGAGACGCTGCGCAAGGCCTCGCCGCGGATCTGGGCGCGCCTGGCCGAGCACACCGACGACGAGTTCGCCAGCGACCTGGCGCAAGCCATCCTGGTCTGCCACCTCGACATGATCAAGGCCGTGCTGGATCATCTCGGCGTGCCGCACCAGGACGGATTCTTCGCCAAGGACGCCGAAATCGTCAAGTACCTCAAAGAGGGGTGGCAGGCCGAGGTGTGGGAAAAGTTCCGCGGCGCGTTTTCCCCGGCCGCGCTGCTATTCTATATCAATCACCTCGCCTGGGAAATCGCCAAGGCCGAGGATGTGTTCGCGCCGGCGGCCTGAGTGGACGATAGGATTAGGGAAATCGCCAGCAAAGCGGCGGCGGCCATCGCGGCGGCTCGCTCCAAGGAAGAGCTGGAGACGGCACGCGTCGAATGGCTCGGGCGCAAGGGCCAGCTCGCGCAGGTCAGCAAGGAGTTCGGCAAGCTTCCGCCCGAGGAACGCGCCAGGCTTGGCAAGCTGCTCAACGAAACCAAGCAGACGCTGGAGGAGAGCTGGAGCGCTCGCGACGCGGGGATGGAATCCGCCGCGCTCGACGCGCGCCTGGAAGCCGAGTGGATCGACCTGACTACGCCCGCTCCCGGCGCCCGCCCGGGGAGCCTGCATCCGGTGACGCAGGTGCAGCGCGAGCTGGAGGAACTGTTCGTCTCCCTCGGCTTCACCGTGCTGGACGGGCCAGAGGTCGAGACCGAATACTACAATTTCGACGCGCTGAACATCCCGGCCGATCATCCCGCGCGCGACATGCAGGATACTTTCTGGCTGGAGGACGGCCGTCTGTTGCGCACGCACACCTCTCCGGTGCAAGTGCGCGGTCTTGAAAAACTGGGGCCGCCGCTCAAGATGATCGCCCCCGGCCGCGTGTTTCGTAACGAAGAGGTGGACGCCTCCCACGAGCATACTTTCTATCAACTGGAAGGCATGATGGTGGACCGCGACGTCTCGGTCGCGCACCTGATCTACTTCATGAAGACGCTGCTCTCAGCCATTTTGCATCGCGACATCAAGGTGCGGCTGCGGCCTGGGTTCTTCCCCTTCGTCGAGCCTGGGTTCGAGCTGGATATCCACTGCCTGATCTGCGATGGCGCGGGCTGCCCGGTTTGCAAGCAGTCCGGATGGGTGGAGCTGCTGCCGTGCGGCCTGGTGCATCCGGCGGTGCTGCGCTATGGCGGCGCCGATCCGGAGGAGTGGAGCGGATTCGCCTTCGGGCTGGGACTGACGCGGCTGGCGATGATGCGTTACGCGATCGACGACATCCGTCTGTTCACCAGCGGCGATCTGCGGTTCCTGAGGCAGTTCTAACGATGAAATTTTCCTACAACTGGCTCCGCGAGCTGCTTCCCGGCCTGGAGATTCAACCCGCCGCTCTCGCGAGCCACATCACGCTCAAGACCGCCGAGTGCGAAGGCGTCGAGGCGCACGGTGACGACTTCATCATCGAAGTCGATAATAAATCGCTCACGCATCGGCCGGACCTGTGGGGCCATTACGGCATGGCACGCGAGGTCGCGGCGATTCTAGGCATTCCGTTGCGTGATCCGGTGAAGCCTGCAGCGGTTGCGGGCATCCGCGCACCCATTCGCGTTTCCATCGAAAATTACGCGCTGTGCCCGCGCTACTCGGCGCTGGTGTTCGATAACGTCACGGTTCAACCGTCGCCGCAGTGGCTCGAAACGCGTCTCGAAGCGGTGGGACTCAACCCCATTAACAACATCGTCGACGTCACCAACTTCGTGATGGCGGAGTTGGCCCAGCCGATGCACGCCTTCGACGCGGCAAAACTCCATGGCGGCGAGATCATCGTGCGTTCGGCGCAACCAGGCGAGGACTTCGCCGCGCTCAACGGAGAAAGCTACCGGCTCGATCCCGTCAACCTGGTGATCGCCGATCCGGAAGGCGCAGTGGCGCTGGCGGGAGTCATCGGCGGGGCGGGCAGCGCAATCTCCGATGCTACTACGCGGCTGGTGCTTGAAAGCGCGTGCTTCAACGCCTCCAGCATCCGGAAAACTTCCTCGCGGCTGAAACTCCGCACCGACGCTTCCATGCGATTCGAAAAAGCGCAGGACCCCGTGAACACCGTGCGCGGCCTGTTGCGCGCCTACGAGCTGCTCCAGGAGGTCTCGCCCGGCATCCGTTTGATCGGCGGTCTGGCGGACGCCTATCGTCCGCTGCCGGAGCCGGCTCCCATCGTGCTGCCGCTCGATTGGCTCGACCGCAAGCTGGGCCGTGCGATTCCGGCCGGGGAAGTTCGAAAAATTCTCGAGGCTCTCGAATTCAAGGTGGAAGAGACCGCGCCGCGCGTGTTGTCGGTTCGCGTGCCCACGTGGCGCGCGACCAAAGACGTTTCCATCAAAGACGACCTGGTGGAGGAGGTCGGCCGCATGGTGGGTTACGATTCGATCACACCTGTGGCTCCGCTGGCGCCCGCTCGCGTGCCGCCGGCCAACCCCGAGCGAGCCTTCCACCATCACGTTCGCGAAATGGCCGCCGCGCAAGGATTCACCGAGGTCTACAACTACTCCTTCGTGAGCGAGGAGATGGCGCGCGCGTTCGACCTGGACCCGGCAGCGCACGTCCGGGTCGCCAACCCGATCGCCAGCGATCAGAATTTCCTGCGCACGAGCCTGCTTCCGGGCATCTGGAAAAACGTGCTCGACAACGCGCGCAATTTCGACTCTTTCCGCTTGTTCGAAATCGGACGCGAGATTCACAAAGACCGCGAGGAGCCGCGCCTTGCGGCCGCGATCTACGCGAAAGACGACGGCGTCGCGGGCCTGCTCGAGCTCAAGCGTCTGGCCGAGTGCCTGGTACCGGCGGTGGCCGTCCGCCCCTCCGTCGCTCGCGGTTACGAACATCCCCAGCGCGCCGCCGAAGTGTATTCCGGCGACACACTCATCGGACGGTTGTTCGAATTCCATCCCCGGATGGTGGAAGCCGGCCGCGCGGCGGTGCTGGACCTGGACCTGGCAGGTATCGAAAAATTGCAGCGGCCCGCGACCTACCAGCGCTGGCCACGATTCCCCACCAGCGCCTTCGATCTGTCCGTGGTGGCGCCGCCCCGCACCTTGATCGCGGACGTGCAGGCGTCGATTCTCAAATTCGCGGAAGGCGCGTCGATCGCGTTTCTGCGCGAGTTCACGTTGCCCGAAGGATCGCGCAGTCTTTCGTACCGGCTGACGGTTGGCGCCAGCGATCGCACGCTTTCCTCCGAGGAAGTCGGCGCCATCCGCGCGCGCATCATCGACGGTCTGCGCGCCGCGGGATACGATCTCAGGGTTTAGGTCCTCCACTCTCGACGCTATTTCCGTCCCCCTCACGGCCACCGTGCAATTATGGAAATCTTTCCCGCACCAAACGTAGGCCGTCGTAGTCGAAGAAGAGGACTCCGGCGGGTGTGCGAGACGACACGCGCAGATCAAATGAGCTGCTAATGGACGACCCACCGCGAAGCACCTGATTCCCTGGGAGGATGATGCTTGGAGGCGGGCCTTTAGGATCGGTGGTTGGACTGCTTGAATACGCGCCAAACCAATCTTGACACAACTCCCATACGTTGCCGAGCATGTCGTACAGACCCCAGGCGTTAGGCTTCTTCTGGCCCACTGGGTGCATTTGTTTTCCGCTGTTGTCCGCATACCACCCGACATCAGTGACGGTGTACCCGTAGCGACTGTCCGTCGTGCCTGCCCTGGCGGCGTACTCCCACTCGGCCTCAGTGGGCAACCGATAAAGGAATCCGTCATTGCGGAGGTTGAGCCTCTTGAGAAACTCTTGTGCGGTGCTTGGAGTCACGTTATCGACAGGGTAGTCGTCGCCCCTGATGGATAAGCTGAAGACCGAGCTGGGAATGCTGCCCATCACCGCCTTCCATTCTGCCTGTGTAACTGGAAACTTGCCTATGTCGAAACCCTTCGTAAGCCGCACCATGTGCGCTGGGTACTCGTTTGAGCCGCACTCTCTGTCCCCAGGCGAGCAGCCCATCATAAATTCGCCGGCGGAAAGCGAAACGAACTGCATATCGGTCGCCAGCGGGCCGAGAGCGGCGACCGATATGAAGACAGCAGCCTGCGTCGTGAGTCCGTTGTGCGTAGCCGTTAGAACATTGTCACCATTCGGCACCGAGGGTGGCACCACCACATTAAACTGATACAGGCCAGGAGAAACCAAGCCCGCAAACTGCACGCTCGCTGCAATTCCGCCGATTCTGATCACCGGTAACACCGGCAAATCTCCCGACTGCACCAAGGACCCGCTAACCACCGGTGACGACGTTGGCCCAAACCCATTTGCGTATAGGATCAGCGTCTCGTTGGGCTTCGCCGGAGTGCTAAAACCGGGGTACAAGCTCGTTGGACCTAGCAGACTTCCATCAACGTGGGTCCCCGTGACGTGAGTGCCGTCGAATACGAAGAACGAAGGCGAATACTGCTGCACTTGCACGGTAAACGTACCGCTGACTGCTCCGTTGTTAGTGACCTGAACCTGCACCGTCCCAAGCGTAAGATCGGGTGGAGTTAATACATTCAACTGATTCGCGCTGATGTAGTACAGGTATGCGTTCTTTCCGTTCATGGTCACGGCGACACCGTCCAGGGCGACCGGCATTCGGTTATTCACAAAGTCCGAGTCCAGCCAGACGCGCTCTTTCGGTGCTAAATTCATGCCCTTGATCACGACCCAAGTGTTCGGAGAGATGGTCGGGTTGTCACCGAAAGCATTCACTACCTTCGTGATTATCGGGGCGGCGGCCCCAACAACCAAAGTCACGCTGACCGTCAGCGGGTCCTTGGTTTCCGGGACAGAACTAATTTCAAGGGAAATTGAACCTGTATACGTCCCTGGCGCCAATCCGAACGGCTTGACAGATACCGTGAGACTTGAGGGTATTTCGCCAACTGCGCGCGTCACGTCCAGCCAGGTAGCGCTTGAAGCAGCAAGATAGGCGGCCCTGATCCCAGTATTGCTTACGATTTGAATGGACTGTGCTGGAGGCGGATTACTGCCGTTTGCGTAACTGAATTGGAGAACTTGAGGAGCGACGGTAAAGGATTGAACTGGAGCCGTCGGAGCCGCCGCCATGATGTTTATCGCGTCCGAACCAGAGGCAGCTTGGACAACCAGTCCTACAAAGCCGCTGAAAGTTGCCGGCAGAACTGCCGTAATAGCTTGATCTGTCCACGATACGACCTTAAGCGACGCTGATCCAGCAAAGACCCCGCAATTGGAGCAGAGTTGTCCAAACTGGCTCCCAGCGATGGTTATCGTCGCTCCTGACTGAACGACCGTTCCCCGAACGTTTCCGAGAAGCGGCCGCACCGACGACACAAGAGGCCCGTACTTGCAGCGCCACACAGTCGTGTACCCCGCCGGTTCATTGACCGGTCCGCAGTTCACCGATCCAGCCGAAATACTTGTCAACCTAAAGGTGCCTGTACCAGATGTTACGAACTCGTGATAGAAAGCACCACTTGGAGCTCCGCCGGTCACGAGACCGGGCACACCACCTGGGCTCAGCGAATTGTTGCCGAACGACACCCCGGTCAAATCACTGATCAATTTACCGGGTGAGTTCTGATACCCAAACCCAAAGTACATCCCGCCGTACTTTGACAGCAACGGATCTATCAGTGGAGTGGTCGCGCCGATTGATTGCCACGCTGAAGTATCTGCTAAGAACGAGAGAACAATAGCGTCGGTCTCCCAGGCCTTCGCGATGCCCGTCGCCGTGCATTGGAGAAGCGCAGCAGGAATGCCGGCAGTGATGCCATTCAAGTCTGTATGGCAGTAGGGTAAGATACGCGTCTTAGAAGGGTCACGGGTGAACCCCAAAGAACCACTTGTCAAAGAAACGACCCCATCACTCCCATTGGTTAACGGAATGGCGGATGAAGCACCCACGAGCGCCAGCGCATCCACTCCTCGAAGGTCATCGGCAAACTGGTTCCAAGTTGCGAGCCTCCACAGAAATTGGCTGCCAGGAACCATCTCTGCGGCCTGTATGCCACCAACAGATGGGGCCACGAACGAACCGAAATTGGGCGTCGCGACCTCAATGAATTTTCGCACTCTTGGATCAGCCGGTGGCGAAAGCGATCCGTCCGCTTGCAATCCGGCAAGATAAGCGCGGGCGATAAGTCCTCCCATGCTGTGTCCTACAAGATCAACCTGCGGCACGACCGCCCCGGTATCGTAGCGGATCAAGTTGAGCACTTTGCCAAGGACGTTTCCCAGGTCTTCAATTTGCGAATTTGGTCCCTCAACGCAGTTATCGAAGAAGTAGACAACCGGCACTCCGTCTGCAAGGAGGTCGTTCTCCAAATTCCCAAATGTGCCCTCGGAGTGGGGCGTGGTCATAGAGGGCGGGCAAGTACTTAGGGCCTGCTAAACAATAATATGTACAATATGCGGATTCAGCGGGTTCTT
>JBGPLI010000238.1:0-7464 GCA_041486445.1 Bryobacteraceae bacterium | reverse complement strand
CTTCTGCTCCTCGCTGCCATAGGTGAGGATCGGGTACATGACCAGCGCGCCCTGCACGCTCACGAAACTGCGCAGTCCGGAGTCGCCGCGCTCCAGCTCCTGCATGATGAGCCCGTACTCGACGTTGCTCATCCCCGCGCATCCGTAGCCTTCGAGATTGGCGCCGAAGAATCCGAGCTGCCCCATCTCCGGGATCAGCTCCTTGGGGAAGCGCGCGTCGCGGAAGCAATCGCGGATCAGCGGCAGCACGCGCTCGTCGACAAACTGCCGCGCGGTTTGCCGCACCATCAGCTCCTGCTCGCTGAACAGAGAGTCGATCAACAGGTAATCCACGCCGGGGAATCGGGCCATGAAGGCTTTATTCTACTGAATCAGGCGGGATGGTACGATGAACCCACATGGTCCTTCCGCTGGTCTGGGTGGCCTGCGCGATCGCGGCCTACGGTTATTCCCAACAACAGGACATCCCCTGGACGACGGCGCTGGCGGCGTTCCCGGCGTTTCTGCTGGAGGCGACCTTCTTCTACGCGCTGGGCTCGGAGCGGTTGCGGACGCGCATCGAGAGTATGCCGCGCGCGGCCGTCGCGGCGGCCCTGACTCTGGCGGCGGTGGCGCCCTACTGCGCGGCCTCGCTCGCTTTGGGATCGTTCCGATGGCAATCGCTGGTCTCCATCGCGGCCCTGGCGGCGATGGCATCGTTCTGGTACGTCGCGCTGCCTCACCGCCCGGCCTCGGATGTCGTGTTCCTCCTGATGATGGCGCTGGTGATGCTGGTGAAACTGCCTCATCGCTTCTACGTCAGCCCCCATCCGAAGCTCCCGCTCGACACGCTGGGCCAGTTGATGTGGATTCGCACGGGCGCCTTCGCCATGCTCAGCGTGCGGCGGGTGCAGGGCGTCGGATTCGGCTTCTGGCCCTCCCCGCGCGAGTGGAAGATCGGCGGGATTTACTACGTGCTGTTGGTGCCGGCGGCGGCGGCGCTAGGCTGGGCGATCGGGTTCGCCCGGCCCCACGCCCCGGCGCTCGACTGGCAGCGGGCGACCCTGCTGGCGGCCGGGACCTTCTTCGGCATCTTGTGGGTGGTGGCGCTCGGCGAGGAGTTCTTCTTTCGCGGACTGCTGCAGCAGTGGATGACCGCGTGGCTTTCGAGCGAGGCGGGCGGCCTGGTGGCGACGTCGCTTCTGTTCGGCGCGGTGCACCTCTGGTTCCGCGCGTTTCCCAACTGGCGCTTCGCCGCGCTCGCGGCGCTGGCGGGACTCTTCTATGGGCTGGCGTTCCGGCAGGCCCGCAGCATTCGTGCGTCCATGGTGGCGCACGCGCTCACGGTCACCACCTGGCGGATGTTTTTTTCGTGAACCGGCCGCTAAAACACCAGCTTCAAACCAAGCTGGATGAAGCGCGGATTGCTGGAAAACAGCGCTTCGGGGTTGCTGAAAATCGCGTTGCCTGGCGTTAAGAAGTTACGCGCGGTAGCGCCGTTATAGTGGCTGCTATCCACGTTGTCCACCCGATTGATGAATCCCGGGATGAACTGCGGGTGATTAAAGATGTTGTAGAACTGGGCTCCGAACTGGACGCGCCAGCGCTCGGTGATGCTGAAGTTCTTAAACAGGCTGAGGTCGATGTTGTCGATCGGCCGCGTGGGAACCGTGTTCCGCCCCGCATTCGCGTAGGCGCCCAGTCCCGCACGGAGGTACCTTGCATTGGGATTGTTCGCCAGGTAGGCGACGATCCGGCCGCCGGAGTTCCTGAGCGACGTGACAGCCGTGCCGACCCCGTCTTGTCCCGCTGGGTTGATGATCGCCCTGTCGGTAGCCGAATCGCCGTTCAGATTTGAATCAAGCGCGCTCTGCACAGTGGCGTACTCGGGACTCTCGTAGGTGTACACCGGCGCGGCGGTCCAGTTCCCGACCAGGTTCTTCATGAACCAATTCCCCTTCTTAAACCAAGGCGCCTCATAGTACACGGCGATGGTGAACCGGTGCCTGCGGTCCAACGCCGACGTCGCCTTTTCGGCGGTCAGGTCTTGGAAGTCCTGCGGGCGGCGCGGACTCAGCGCTGTGGAATTGAAATCGGCTGTGCTGTTGTCGATCAAGTGGCTCCAGGTGTAGGCTCCCTGGAACTGAAGCCCGTTCGAGAAGCGCCGGTTAAGTTGCACGGCAAGGCCGTGGTAGGTAGACCAGCCCGTCGGGGAGTCCTCGACAAAAGCCGCGTTCGTAAAACCGTTGGCCGCAAACGCGGGAACGATGTTGGACGGGCCACTGAGTTGTGCTGCTGGAATGCCGCAAGTGCTCGCCAAAGACGACGGACACAATTGATTCAAGGTCAGGGGAAGTGCGTCGAGTTGCGCCTGCGTCGGGCGACTTAGGTACGTAGGCAGCGAATTCGTGGGTGTGATGCTGGTTCTCTTGTTGATCCGCGATTGAAGGTCCAGATGGATGCCGCGTGTACCGAGATAACGCACCTCTAGCGTGTAGTTGTTCGCGAATACGTGCTGCACACCTAGATTCCACTGAATCGAGTAGGGTAGCTTCTGGTCCGGGATGTAGGCGGACGTATTTGCCCGGGCCTGCGCTGGCGTCAGGGTGTTACTGACTGTAGCGTTCGGCAATATGCCGCCGTTCTTGAGAAAATTCCCCCCTGGATTTCCGGTCACGTCCACGGTTGTGGAGAGCTGCGGCGGAAGCGCCAGAACGCCGATATTGTCGTACAGAACGTCGTAAGCCATCCCGAACCCACCCCGAATCGACGTTGTGCCGCTCTTTCCCGGCGAGTAGGCAAAACCGATGCGGGGAGCGAAATTCTTCCCTTGAGCCTGCGGCACGCCGAACGTAAGGAACCCCGGTACGCTGGCGATCGAATTGAGGATTTGGTTCTGCTCGCCGACTGGAACCGTCGTGTACTCATAGCGGACCCCGAGATTGAGCGTCAGATTGGGACGATACCGCCACGTGTCCTGTAGATACAAGTAATTTTGGTATTGGTCTCCGTAGTACACAGGATTGCCGACGCTCCGCTGCGCCAGGTTATCGGGCGTCAGGTCTTGCAGAAAACCCTGAAGAGTCGTGTATTGATAGTCGCCCCGCGCGCGCTGTGTAAACGTCTGCGGGGAGATGGAGCGCTTCCCGTCCCAGCCGTATTGGAGCGTGTGCCGGCTCTTGATCCACGTAAGATTGTCCTGTATCTGATAGGTGTTCTGAAACCGCCCCTGGGGCGCATTCTCGTCCGGTCCGATAACCAAGCCGAGATCGTTCAGCGTGATATTAGGAAACGAGTCCAGGCCTGGATATTTGAAATCACCGGCAGTGAGAGGGACAACGAGCCGGTTGTATCCTAAGCGGAACTCATTGGCGAGGACCGGCGAAAAATTATGATATTCCGCGAGCGTAGCAACGTGGTAAACCGCATTGTTGAACGTGAAGAAAGCCGGCAGCGTTGCCTGAATGTCGATCTGCCCCTGCCGGTTGTAAATGTAGCGGCCACGCAGTTGATCCTTGTTTGAAATGTTGTAATCGAAGGTCGTCACCAGAGCCTGGTTATTCTGATAGTTGGGCGACGCAAACTGTAGCAGGCCGACAGGGATTGATACACCGGAAACGACAACGGGTGCCTCCGACGCTGTTGCCGCCGTCGGGACGTATTGTTTGAAAATTGCCAGGTTCGTTGCACTGAGTCCCGGCATAGAGGAAAGCATAGCGATACCCTGGGCCGTCGGCGCGTCTACAGCTGCGGGAACGGCAGATGCGCCAACGGGATTGTACTCGTAGAGGCCATAGAAAAACAGCTTGTCCTTCTTGATGGGACCCCCGAAAGACCCGCCAAACCGGTTGTTGTCTGAGCGCGGATTCACCGGGCGCGCTCCGTTAGCGATCGCCTGACTTTGGACCTGCTGATCGATCGCATTCAGGTTACGGTTCTGCAAATACTCGTATGCGGTGCCGTGAAACTCGTTCGTGCCGCTCTTAAGAATGGTGTTGAACTGGCCGCCGGAAGAATGCCCATATTGCGCTCCCTCCTGGTTTTGCAGGACGTTGAACTCCGCGACCGCGTCATTTGGAATAGACCGCAGCAGAGATCCCGTCGTAGTCTTGTCGTTGGCATCCACACCCTCGATCATGAAATTATTGTTGCGGGGACGCTGACCGCCAACGGACGGGCCCTCCCCAGCGCCGAAGTTTGCGTTACTTGTTACGCCGGCGTTGAGCAGACTGAGGTTAATGACGCCGATTCCGACCGTGGTCAGGGGAAGATCGCGAGTGAGCTGGGTATCGAACGTATTTTGAATCGTCACCGTGGTTGTATCGATCACCGCTGGGGAGGCCGTGACCTGTACATCCGTCGCAACTGACCCTACCTGAAGCGTGACGTTGGCCGTCGCGATCTTATTCGCGTCCACTGCGACGTTTTGCAGCGTCGCAGGCGCAAATCCGCTGGCCGAGGCGGAGATGTCGTATGTTCCCGCGACAAGATTGCCGACCCTGTATTGACCTGCATCGTCGGTGGTGGTCGAACTGACGACGTTCGTCCCCACATTCTTGACATCCACCTTTGCTCTGGGCACGGCTGCGCCAGTGGCGTCGTAGATCGTCCCTACGAGTGTGCCGCTGGAAACCTGGCCCTTCAAATTCGAAACGCCCGCAAGCGCTGCCAGGAAGATCACAATCGGCGCCAGGTATGCCGGCGCGTTGATTCGCGTTTTCATGATGTAACCCCAACTCCAGAGTCTACTTAGACGTTTCAAACGTAATACGATTGTCATGTATTGTCAAGACCAACTCGGGCAGGCGTTTAGCCGCGTGCTGGCGCAACAATCCGCAACAACCGCGCCCTACCACGCAACTCGACCGGGGATGTAGTTGGTGGTAAAGTCCACACCTCACCAGCTTTTATCGGCTGTCCATCCATCTGGCCGTAGCCTTCGACCACGATTAAAATCCGATTATGATCGGCGGCAGGCAAACGGATGGCCGAATCAGAAAGCGAAAGCCGTTCGGTCACGAAGTACTCGCAGGAGATTAGTACTGAGTTCTGCGGCCGGCTCCGGGCCGCAAAGGGAACCACATGGCTGACCGCGAGGGCTTCTTCGAGATGTAACTCCCTGCGGCGGCCATAGTCGTAAAGACGGTATGTGATGTCGGAATTTTGCTGGATCTCGCACAGCGTCAAGCCCGCTCCGATGGCATGCACCGTGCCCGCCGGCACGAAGAATGCGTCTCCCGGCGCAGCGTCGAACCACTGGAGCAGATCCTCGATTTCGCCCGAAAGCGCAGCCGCCTTCAACTGTTCGCGCGTGACAGGCTCGCGAAATCCGGCCGCGACTTTCGCCCCCGGTTCGGCCGCCAGCACGTACCACATCTCGGTCTTGCCGGGTGGATGCACCTGAACCGAGAGCCGCTCCGCAGTGAAAATGAACTTCACCAGCAGCGGGGAGCCGGCCTCATCTTCAAACCAGACCTCGCCGATCTTTTTGTCCGAGTTCGGGAACCAGGGCTCCAGGCGCGTTGTTCCCCAGATTTTTTCGAAGAACCTGGGCGAGAGCCGGCGCGGAGCCATCACACGCGCGCGGCGATGAAGCACGCCATCCGGTCCATCCCGCGCGCGAGCTCCTGCATCGAGGTCGCGTAGGAGATGCGGACGTGCTGCTCGGTGCCGAACGCCTCGCCGGGAACCACCGCGACGAATTCCTCGGCCAACAGCTTTTCGGCGAACTGGAGCGAGTTCGCGATGCCGCCCCGGAACGCGGCGCTGACGTTGGGATACGCGTAGAAAGCGCCCTGCGGCTCGTTGGCCCGCACGCCGGGCATCCCGCGCAGCCGCGCCACCACGTAATCGCGGCGCCGCCGGTACTCGGCCAGCATCGCGACCACCGACTCCTGGGGACCCCGCACCGCTTCGATCCCGGCCTTCTGCGCGATCGACGTCACGTTCGAAGTGGAGTGGCTCTGGAGCTTGGTGATGCCGCTGACCACCGGCGCCGGCGCCAGCACGAATCCCACGCGCCAGCCCGTCATCGCGTAGGTCTTCGACAAGGAGCCGGCCACGATCACGGTGTCCTTCATTCCGGGGAACGCCGCCATCGAGTACGGCTCGCCCTCATACAGGAAGCGGTGATAGCACTCGTCGGTCACCACCCAGATGCCCCGCTCCTTGGCCAGGTGCGCGATGCGCTCCAGTTCGGCGCGCGCGAACACCGCCCCGCTCGGGTTCGACGGCGAATTGATCAGGATGATCCTGGTCTTGGGCGTGAGGTGGCGCTCGATCATCGAGGCCGTCACCCGGAATCCCTGATCCTCGTCGGTATCGACGAAGACGCACTTGCCGCTGGCGAAATTCACGACGTCCTTGTAGGTGACCCAGTACGGCACGGGAATGACGACTTCGTCGCCCGGATCCACCAGCGCCTGCACCAGGTTGAAGATGGCGTGCTTGCCGCCGACCGTTGCGATGCACTCCTTGGCCGTGTAGCCGGTGCCATAGTCGGCCTGGTGGCGGTCGCACAGTGCCTGCTTCAGCTCCGGCAATCCTCCCACGGCGGTGTACTTGCTGAAGTTCTGGCCGATGGCTTCGACCGCGGCACGCTTGACGTTTTCCGGCGTCGGAAAATCCGGCTCGCCCGCGCTGAAATCCACCACGTCGGCGCCCTCGCGCCGCAGGCGATCCGCGTCGGCCGCCACCTTCATCGTCGACGACTCGCTGATCAACGCGATTCTGTCCGATAGCTCCTGTACCGTTTGCATCCTATGAAAACCGTCCTTTCAACCGCGCCTCCACCGCCGGCGGCACCAGCCCGGCCGCATTCCCGCCGAGCGAAACCACTTCCTTCACCATGTTCGAGCTGATAAAGGAATACGCTTCCCCGGCCATCAGAAACACCGTCTCGATGCCGGGGCGTAAGCGGCGATTCATCAGCGCCATCTGCAATTCGTGCTCGTAATCCGAAATGGCCCGGATGCCGCGCAGAATCAGGTTCGCCCCGCGCTGAGCGGCATAATCCACCAGCAGGCCGTCAAACGCGCTGACCTCGACATTCGGATACGGCTTCACCACCTCCACCAGCATCTCCACGCGCTCTTCCACGGAGAACAGGGGCCGCTTGGCCTGGTTCCGGAGGATGGCCACGATCAGCTTTTCCACCAGCCGGCTGCCCCGCGCGATCACGTCCAGGTGCCCGTTGGTGATCGGGTCAAACGATCCCGGGTAGATGGCTACGATGCTGGCTGGCGGGGCGACCAAATAATCAGATTCTAGCAGATGCCTTACACCCGGTCCATCGCCAGGAACTCCTGGATGTGCGGGTGATCCGATTTCTCCAGATCCGCCACCGGTCCGAAATAGATCGCGCGGCCCTCGAACAGAACCACCACGCGGTCGGCGACGTTGCGCATCAGGTCGAGATCGTGCGTCACTACGATGCCGGTGAGCCGCAGGTGATTCTTCAGGCGCAGCATCAGGCGGGTGAGGTGG
>JBGPLI010000237.1:0-7520 GCA_041486445.1 Bryobacteraceae bacterium | reverse complement strand
TGTACCAGGAGAAGTACTTCGACTTCAACGTGAAGCACTTCCAGGAAAAGCTCAAGGAAGTGCATGGGATCAAACTCAGCTACACGTGGGTCAAGCAGGCCCTGCAGGGCGCGGGCCTGGTGGCGCGCAAGAGGAAGCGCGGAACGCACCGGCGGCGGCGGCCGCGGCGGGAGATGCCGGGGATCATGCTGCACATCGACGGCAGCAAGCACCGCTGGTTTCAGGATGACCGCTAGTACGACTTCATCGTCATCCTGGACGACGCCACCAGCCAGATCTACTATGCGCAGCTGGTCGAGGAGGAATCGAGCTTGACGGTGATGGCGGGGTTGCAGGAAGCGATCCAAACCCGGGGACTATTCTGTTCGCTATATAGCGATCGCGGCAGCCACTTTTTCTACACCCCCAAGGCCGGCGAAAAAGTGGATAAATCACGTCCCACGCAAGTAGGCCAGGCCCTGAAGGAACTGGGCATCCAGATGATTGCGGCCTATTCGCCGGAGGCCCGCGGGCGTATGGAGCGCAGCTATGGAACCTGGCAGGGGCGGCTGCCGCAGGAGTTGCGCCTGGCCGGAATCACGACGGTGGAAGCAGCCAATCGCTTTCTGCGAGATTCCTACATCCAGGAGTTCAACCGCAAGTTTACGGTACCGGCCGCGGGGCGGGCACGGCGTTTCGCAAGTGCGGGCGCCGCGATCTGGACTGGGTGTTTTCGATCCAAACCGAGCGCGTGGTGGAGAAGGACAACACCGTGGCGATCCGTCACCAGTGGTGGCAAATCGAGAAATGCCGTTGGCGGTATTCGCTGGCCGGCCAGACCGTGACCATTCATCAGCATCTGGACGGAGGGGTCTCCATTCGTTTCGGCCGCCATCTGGTCGGTCACTACGCCGAGGGCCGTGGAAAAGACGGGTCCGTGGACGCCGTGGAAAACCAAACCCAGGTTTCCCACCGCGCCCACCTCCCCTTGGAAAACTCGCAAACTGCGCGAGTTTCCCACTTTTCCACCGCCCCGACGATTTTTCCTCTCTCTCCCAAACCAAAGGCGAAGAGGGTAGCATGAACCAAGCGGACAGATCATCTGCTACCAAAAGCGGACAGATTCAAAAGCTACCGACAGGTTCAACATTGACACGGGTCACCGAGCCATTGCTGACTTGCGATGCCGTGTTGGCTGAGTCCGCCTTTCATCTTCGTAGCGTCGCCTTGGTGCTGGCATTCGTTCGTGACGGGCTCGTGCGGCCGGCTTTCGTGCTGGCTGAGCACGTCCCGCGACTGGCGGAGCTGGCGGCGCGCTACGCCGACCGGACACCGGATTTGGCGGACTTGTGCCTGATCCGGCTGAGCGAATTGCATCCGAGACATCCAGTGATTACGACGGATCTTGCCGATTTTCGCGTGTACCGCCGGGGCCGCCGCGAGGCGATTCCGCTGATCCATCCCCCGGAACTGTAGCCGCGGCCTTACCGCAGTAGATCCTCGAGCTGTACCCGGGCCTCCGTCTTGCTGTGGCGATAGTCAGGCGCGCACCTGCCCGCACTACACGCATCTACAGAAATGGTCCTTGGTTCCGGCCGGTTAACAAGCAGGTGGCCGGCAAACCGGCAGGTCTCACTGCAATCCACGCGGCCAGTCCCAACTTCCATGTGCGTCATCCAGGCACAATGGCCGGAACGGCCACAATTGCCTCACATCAACGGGATGGCGACAAACCAGCCAAGTGGATTGCCTGACTTTTGCAACAGAGTTTTGCAACGCCGCCGAACACCAGCGGCCGGGCTGCTGGGGTCTCTTTAGGCTCTATTTCGTGACTGACTCTTGCAACTCCGCAGTTTCAGGGCCCTCCGCTGACGTTGCAAAACTTACCGTTTGCGAAACGCTCAGGGGCGGATGTTTCTTCGACAGCGGTTTTTGTTCAAATTCCATTTGACATGAGGTTTTGGGAGAAGTTTCTTGGCTCCTCTTCGAAGGATGACCCGTCGGCGGCGACCAAATCGGCTCCGCCGGTTCAGTCCAACCCTGCCAGCGCGCCATTGACGCAGGAGCCCATTCCAAGCCCTAAGACACAGGGCAGCGCCGCCGGAATCGGCTACGACTGTCCTTATTACTCCCAGGGAATGTGCCTAGTTGGCGGAGGTCACCGTGGAGGAGGTCACGACCTTTGCAGCCTAGGGACTGGCAATTATTGGACCGACTGCTACGTTTATCCCAACACGGGGCTCAAGGGAAAGTACGACAAGGAAAAAGGTGAAGACGCCAGACGCCGCGCTCATTTGAAGAAGTGTAATCGTTGCAAGGTGAGTTTGCAGGTTCCTGAAAACGTCGATTTTAGGTACGCTATTGGAGAGTTTGCCTCCGAGCACGAGTTCACAATAACGTCGGATGCAGCTGGTGTTTCTTGTGCTGTTTGCCACGCCGATTTCTGTCATAAGTGCATGGTGACGTTCGGCGAACGACATCCCAGCAGCGGCGGGCTGGCTTGCTTAACTTGTGGAGGCCGCATGACCAAGTTTAATCCGTGATTTGTTCAAGCCACGGCAGCGTTTGGACTGGCAGCGGTAGGTCTGACAGCTCGACAAAGGGGCGTTTCACAAAGGACCCTTTTTGCAACGTCGATTCTTGCCACGTGGCCGAGTACGCGCTACCCGTTGAAGTGGCACCCGGTATTGGACGGATCGTCGCCCAACACGGAAACCACCGGCGCGTCTACCGCAATAAATCCTCAAGCTGCACTCTGGCGTCGGTCTTGCTATCGCGATATTTCACGATCACCGGCGTGTACAGCGAGACGCCCCATTCCTTCCCATGCCCCTTGGCGATCGCGCGCGAGCCGGGCACTACGACGGCGTCTTCGGGGATCACCAGCGGGTCGTCATCGGTGGCGGCATACACAGCGCCGCGGACCACGTCGTACACCGGAGTCGAGCGCGTCAGAATCGTGCCACTGCCCAGCACGGCGCGGCGCTTCACCACCGTGCCCTCGTAGACGCCGCAGTTGCCGCCCACCAGCACGTCGTCTTCAATGATCACCGGCAGAGCGCCCACCGGTTCGAGCACGCCTCCGATCTGCGCCGCGGCGGAGATGTGGCAATTCTTCCCCACCTGCGCGCAGCTTCCGATCAGCGCGTGCGAATCCACCATGGTGCCGTCGCCCACCCACGTGCCGGCGTTGATATACATCGGCGGCATGCAGGTGACACCCCGGCCGATGTAGCAGCCGTCGCGAATGCTGGAGCCGCCGGGCACGATGCGCACTCCGCTCTCGGGTGTAAGCCGCTTCACGGGCCAGGTGGCCTTGTCGAGCAGCGGCTGCCGCACGGGATCGACGGACATGTCCACCACCGCGCCCATGCGGAAACCAAGCAGAATGCCCTTCTTCACCCAGGCGTTGACGCGCCATCCGCTCGGCGCCGAAGGATCGGGCTCGGCCGAGCGCACCTCTCCCGAATTCAGCGCCTGCTTGAAACGCTGGAACAGCGCGAAATGTTCTTCGGTGTATGCGGAGGGCTTCTCGTCGAATAGCGTCTCGATCTCAGTCCGCATGCGTGCTCCGCGCGGACGCCAGCAATCCGGCCGCCTTCAGCACCGCTTCGATCCTGGCCTGGTTCTGCGGCGTAGGCGGCACCAGCGGGAGCCGCCACACGGGCTCGAGCAGTCCCATCATGGCCATCGCGGCTTTCACCGGAATCGGGTTCGCCTCGATGAAGTTCACTTCCATCAGCGGCAGCCAGGTGCGCTGCAACGCGCGCGCTCCGGCGAAATCGCCCGCCATCGCGAATTGCGTGAGCCGCGTCATCTCCGCGGGGACTTCGTTTGAGGCGACCGAAACCAGCCCTCGCCCGCCCAGCGCGATCAGCGGAACCGTGATCGCGTCGTCGCCGCACAGGATATCGAAACGCTCCGGCATATGATGCGCCACAGCCGCCATCTGGCCGATGTTGCCCGAGGCTTCCTTCACCGCGACGATGTTGTCGATCTCGGCGAGGCGCTTGAGCGTCGCCGTCTCCACGTTCACGCCGGTGCGTCCCTGCACGTTGTAGACGACGATGGGCAGCGGCACGGCCGCCGCGATCGCCTTGTAGTGCTGATACAGTCCTTCCTGCGTGGGCTTGTTGTAGTAAGGCGTGACGGAAAGAAGGCCGTCGACGCCCATGTGCTGCAACTCGCGCGCCAGCTCGATCACCTCGGCGGTGTTATAGCCTCCAGCGCCGCCCACAACGGGGACTTTTCCTTTGGCTTCTTCAAGCGTGATCTCGACCACGCGCAAGTGCTCGGCGTGCGTGAGCGTCGGACTCTCGCCGGTGGTGCCGCACGGCACCAGGAAGTTGATCCCGGCGCGGACCTGACGCTGCACCAGCCGCCGCATCGCGGCCTCATCGAGCGAAAAATCCTTGCGGAACGGAGTTACTAACGCGGTGCCACATCCTGTAAACATGGTCGATTACCTCGTGAACAAAACTTCGCTGAATTCGAACACGCCCTTCTTCCCCACAATCCATTGTGCGGCTTTGAGCGCGCCGCGGGCGAATCCCTCGCGGCTTCGCGCCGAGTGCCGCAGCGTGATGGTGTCGGCGGCGGAGTCGAACCCGATTTCATGCGTGCCCGGATGCGCGCCGGCGCGGTTGGAACTGGTATCGATGGCGCGCCCGTAGCCCGCGGTTTTCATCTCTTCCACCAATTTGATGAGAGTGCCCGAAGGGGCGTCTTTCTTGGTGTGATGATGAATCTCCCAGGCCCAGGCTCCGTATTGCGGCTCGCCGGCAAGCAGCCGCGCCGCCTCCCGCGCCAGCCGGAAAAATACGTTGACTCCGATTGAGAAGTTCGGACTCCAGACCAGCCCCGTGCCGTTCTGTTCCACCGCCGCGCGTACGCGATCCATCTGTGCGAGCCAGCCCGTGGTGCCCACCACCACTGGCACGCCCATCCGCGCGAGAGTCTCCACATTTCCCGCCACGGCGTCCGGCACGGAAAACTCCACCGCCGCGTCGGCTCCGGCGGCCTGGGCGGGATCGTCGTTGATGTCGATGCGCGCCTGGATCGCGAAACCGTACTCCGGGGCAAGCTGCTCGATCAGCCGTCCCATCTTTCCGTAGCCGACAATAGCGAGCTTGTGACTCATTTTTCAAACGCCGCCGGGTCCGGGTGCGCGAAGAACTCCCGGTGGAGCGATTCTACCGCGCGGCCGAGGTCCGCGGCGGCCACCACTACGCTCAGGTTGAGCAGCGACGCGCCCTGCGAGATCATGCGCACGTTCACGTCCTTGAGCGCGCCGAACACGCGCGACGCGACACCGGGCGTGCGCCGGATGTTATCGCCTACCAGGCACACGATGGCCTGATCCTGTTCGATCGAAAGCTCGGCGAACTCCTCGATTTCGGCACGAATGACGCCGAGCGCGCCGGTGTTGTCGACGGTGAGCGACACGCTGACCTCCGAGGTTGCCAGCATGTCCACCGGCGTCTCGAAACGGTCGAAAATTTCGAAGATGCGCCGCAGGAAACCATGGGCCATCAGCATGCGCGTCGAGACGATGTTCACCAGCGTGATATTCCGCTTGCAGGCGATGGAGCGGATCGGGTCGGCGATGGGCGGGACGTCCGCCGCGATCAGCGTGCCTTCCACCTCCGGCCGGCGCGAATTGAGAATGCGCACCGGGATATTTTTTTCGATGGCGGGCAAGACTGTCGCCGGATGCAGCACCTTCGCGCCGAAGTAGGCCAGCTCGGCCGCTTCGGCGAACGAGCAGGTCTTCACACGATAGCCGCCGGGCAGGATGGTGGGATCGGCGGTGAGCATGCCGTCCACGTCGGTCCAGATCTGGATTTCTTCCACGTCGAGGCCCGCGCCGACGATGGACGCGGTGTAGTCGGAACCTCCGCGGCCGAGCGTCGTGGTCGCGCCATCCCCGGTCGCGCCGATGAAGCCGCCCATCACCACCACGCGCCCGCCGTTCGCGAGCGGCGGAACGGTGGCGGCCAGCCGCGCGTTGGTCTCGGCGAACAGCGGCGCAGCCTGCATGTGGCGGCAGTCCGTGACGATCACCTGCCTCGCATCGAGGTGCGCCGCGTCGATTCCGGAGCGGCGAAAGACAGCGGTGACGATGATGCTGGAAATCCGCTCGCCGTAGGAGGAGATCGCGTCAGTGGCGCGCGGAGTCAGCTCACCCATCACGGCCAGCCCCTTGACGAGCTCCGCCAGCTCCTGAAAATGCGATTCTATCTGGGCATCGACGCACAGGCCCGCCGCTTCGCGCTCGTGCGACTGGCGCAGTTCGCCGAGCATCTCAAGAGCGCGCTCGCGCTCTCCGCTCACGGCGGCCGAGGCGATGGCCAGCAGCTTGTTCGTGGTCTTGCCCATCGCCGAGACGACCACCAGCGGATGCCGTGGCAAGCGGTCTCGCACAATGCGGGCGGCGCGTTCGATCGCCTGTGCCGATTCGACGGAAGTGCCGCCGAATTTCATCACGATCATTCGTCGAGCCACCCCTCGGACTTCATCAGCTCGGCATTCAGGACCGCCGCGCCCGCTGCGCCGCGCACGGTGTTATGCCCCAGCGCGACGAATTTGTAGTCCAGAACCGGGCATTTCCGCAGACGGCCGACGAAGACCGCCATGCCGTTCTCTCGCTCCACGTCGCGGCGGGGCTGCGGCCGGTCATTCTCTTCCAGGTAGATCACCGGGCACGGCGGCGCGCTGGGCAGGCCCTTGCGCTGCGGAATTCCCCGCCAACCGCGCATGGCGGCGAGAATCTCCGCCTCCGACGGTTTCTCCTCGAACTCGACCGAAACAGCCATCATGTGGCCGTCCACCACCGGAACGCGATTGCAACTGGCGCTGACCTTGGCCGCGAGCGGTTGCACATGCGCGCCCGTGAAATCGCCGAGAATCTTCTGGGTCTCGCGCTCCATCTTCTCTTCTTCGCCGCCGATGAAGGGGATGACGTTGGCGTTGATGTCCATCGAAGCCACGCCGGGATAGCCGGCGCCGGAGATCGCCTGCATCGTGGTCACGATCACGCGCCGGATGCCGAACTGCTTCAGCGGCGCGAGCGCCATCACCAGCACGATGGTAGAGCAATTCGGATTAGTCACGATCGTGCCCTCCCAGCCACGCGCGCGCTGCTGCTCGGGGATGAGGCGCAGATGATCCGCGTTGATCTCGGGGACCAGCAGCGGCACATCCGGCTCCATGCGATGGTTGCGTGAGTTGGAGACCACGGTATGGCCGGCGGCGGCGAAGGCGCGTTCGATTTCGGTGGCGACCGAGGCGTCCATCGCGGAGAACATCAGCCGGGGGGCGCCGTCCGGCTTCGATTCCGACACGACGATGTCGCGGACATATGCTGGCGTCGCGCCGCCCAGCCTCCACGACGTCGCTTCATGATAGGGTTTGCCGGCGGAGCGGTCGCTCGCGCCCAGCCACGTCAGATCGAACCACGGATGATCGCGCAGAAAACTCACAAACTCCTGGCCCACCATTCCTGTGGCCCCCAAAATGCCGACAGGGATTCGTTCGCTCAT
>JBGPLI010000236.1:0-7528 GCA_041486445.1 Bryobacteraceae bacterium | reverse complement strand
GTAAAGTGCAACGCTACGGTTTCGGAGGAGGAAGAGTCTTGCCGGTGGGCGCGCCCATTCCCTTGTAAACGAACCGCTGAAAGCGCCGGCCGTCAAAGTTTTCGCCGACGTAGATGTTACCTTTGCTGTCGACCGCGAGGGCATGCGGCACGTTCAGCGATCCGCCGAAAATCCCCTGCTGCCCGATGTGGTCGACGACCTGGAGCGTCTCACGCAGAAGAATCCAGACGTGGTGGTTGGCTCCGTCGATCACGTACAGGGAGCGCTGATCCGGAGAGAACGCGAGGCCAGAGACCGAACCAGCGAGCAGCGTTCTCGGCGCGACGAATCCTTCCCGCACAAACGTACCGTCCCTCTTGAAAACCTGTATGCGGTCGTTGGGGCGGTCGGCGACATACACCAAGCCGTCTTTCGACAGCACAACGTTATGCGGCAAGCGGAATTGCTGCACCGGCGGCGCGTCCGGGTTGTACGGGCCCAGGTCTTTATCGTCCGGCTTATTGCCGTAGGCGCCCCACATGCGCTTGAAGGTCAGCGTTTCGGTGTCGATCACGATGACGCGGTGGTTCCGGTAGCCGTCAGCGACATATAGCTCATTGTTGACGGAATCCACGGTCAGGTTGGCGGGACCGCCGAGGTTCTGCGTGTCGGAGCCGCCGCCGCTTTTGCCCTCATGGCCAAACTGCGCCAGGAACTTGCCCTGCGTCGTGAACTTGAGGACCTGGGCGTCCTTGTCGCCGTTCCCTCCCAGCCAGACATTGTCTTTGGCATCGACAAAGATGCCGTGCTCAACTGTCGGCCACTCGTAGCCCTGGCCGGGGCCGCCCCAGGATGCGATCAGCTTGCCGTCCTGATCGAACTCGAGCACGGGCGGCGCCGGGATGCAGCACTCCGCTCGGGGCGGCGTCATGGCCGCGCCACCGAGACGCTCGTTCTTCTGCAACGGGCTCGGCCTGTGCAGCACCCAGATGTGATCGTGGCTGTCGACGGCCATCCCGCCGATCGCGCCGATGGCCCACTTTTCGGGTAGCGGCTGCGGAAACGTCGGATCGTATCGAAACTTCGGGACCTGGACATTCGGCTGCGACTGTCCGAAGACGACGCCGAGCGACAAGCCGATAGCGGCCGCGGCAACAACCTGCTTTCGATTCATGATCCACCCTCCTGTCAGCCTCTTTTTTATAGTGTGACAAATTCAGCCGTAAAGGATCCTGCTACCATCGATAGGGCGCATGAGCAAATCGCGAAGGACCTTTCTTAAAACCGCTGCCGCCGTCACCGCCGGCGCGCGGTGGGTTCAGAGTCAGGATGTTGCCCTTCCCAAGATCCATTCGCCGTTCCTGATCACGCCCGATCAGGCGTGGGGATGGAACGCGTTCAAGAGTCAGGGCGGTCCTACCTACGCAGGCGGCGCGGGCTGGAAACGCTACACGGATTTTCTGATCGCGAAGATGCAGGAGTTCGGCGCGGCCGGCCTCGACTACGTCGAAATCCCCTACGACCATTACATCGTGGACGATTGGCCGGACCGGCGCACTCACATGCACGACTCAGGCGTGGCACTCGAGAAACTCGTTACGGACGGAACGCCGGTACCCGTGGTGGCCTCCTACGGCATGACGTCCGGCTCGACGCCGCCCGAGGGCGTAACTGCCGAGATGCTGTATTACGACCGCGGCCGCCCACCAGCCCCCACCGACATCGCAGGGAAGATTCTGGTTTTTCAGACCGCGCCCTACCCCGAGCCGCCGTATTCGAATTCGTTCCTGGACAACTACACGCCGACCGATTACGAGTGGCGGTCACCGGGCCAATGGCCGCCGCTGTTTACGCCTCCGCCGGCGAGCGCGACCAGTTCGTATCACTGCCGTTGGGTGTGGAGTCAGTTGAACGGATTTGCCGCGATCGGCGTCAACGGGCACGCAGTGGGCATCGTCGTCGTGTACGACCTCTCGCCCGGCGCAGCGTTCGGGCTGGCGCAGCGCAGTGTTTACACGCCTGACGGAAAGGCGGGACTCGGCGCGAAATACGTCAACTGTCCCACGCTGACGCTCGATCGAGTGAACGGGGCGAAAGTGCTCGTGGACGCGAAGGCCGGCAAGAGGGCCACCCTGACGCTCACCGCCCGATTCCAGCGCGACACGGGCAAAGCCATCATTGCGTATTTGCCGGGCAGGAACTACGGCACGCCGCGGGACGAACAGGTCCTGCTCGCCACGCACACCGACGCCATGTCGTTGATTGAAGAAAATGGCGGCCTGGGCATGCTCGGCATCCTGTCGTACTTCAACCGCCTGCCTCGGGCGGCACGGCCGCGCACGCTGGTCTTCTATCTCGACTGCCGGCACTTCATGCCCGGCGGCGAGGCGAGCTGGCCGCAATTCGACTACTTCATGGGGCGCCCGGAGCGTTTGAAGCCCATCGTGGCCACGCTGGGAATCGAACACATGGGCGGCCGGCAGACGATCGAAGTGGGTCCCGGCGGCAATCAGTACGTCTACTCGAAAGAGCAGCCAGAAAATGGCGGCGTTATCACCAGCCTGATGGATGTCCACAACAACAACATCTGGCTGGTCGAGGCGATCGCCAGGGCGGCGACCGACAATCGCTGGCCTCGGGTGGACGTGAAGGCCGGCAATGTGGGGCCGGGCGTCAACGGCGGATTCCAAGGCACCGTGAAGAGTCCCATGAACAAGGGCCGGGCCTACGGAATCCCCGGCATCGGGCTGGCAGGCGACTGGCCGGGCGGCTGGACCCAGACCTACGCGCAAGCGGACACCGAGGCCGGGGCTCATGGCTTCGACCAGAACTACTTTGTTCAGCAGGTGGCGGGCTTGTCGCAGCTCGCGGCCGAATTCATGCTCGTCGCGCCGCTGGTCATCGACCTCGGGTGGGGCGCGCTCAAGTCGGCGCTGGCGAAGCTGCCGGACGCGCATCGGCAAGCTCTCCTGGATCAGTATGTGGCTGCCTTCAGACACGTCGAGGCCGGTGCTCTCGACAAAGCCAGGGGCGCCCTCAAGAACCTCGCGGCCGGCCAGCAAGGCGCACTCCAGGCGTTGGTGGATGGCCAGCTCGCCAAGCTCACCTGAGGGGTTCGGGTGTCATTTCCCACCAGGGGGCACGCGCCGGCGCAGCTCGTCGAAGAAGTTCAGCAGAACGCTGACGTGAACCGAGCCTTTCTGCTCGCCGGTCGCATCCGGTCTGGGAAACACCGCGAAGCGCTTGCCGTCCGGCGCCAGGTCCAGGTTCCATAGTCTGGCGTTGGGATCGAGAATCTGCGTGTTGGACCAAGGGCGCGGTTTGTCTGCGGCGAACGAATCGGCTTTCGCGGTGTAGGTCGAGACCATGATCCGGTTGTCAAGAGTCTCGTAGAACAGCTCCCGGCCGTCACGCGACCAGATCGGGTGCCAGCCGCCGCCGGTGGAGATCTGCCACTTACCGGACCCAGAGGGCGCCCCACCCGGGAACGGCCGCACATACACTTCGTAGCGGCCCGATTCGTTGGATGTATACGCGATCCAGCGGCCGTCCGGAGAGAAGGCCGGCTCCAGCTCATTAAACCGCGTACGAAGGAACAATTCCGGCTTGCCAGGCTGGGGGTGGTCCGAATCGCTCCCGTCCAAGGGCAGCGTCCAGAGATCGTTTCCCGTTTCCACGGCCTGCTCGGTGTAGGCCAGACGCTTGCCGTCTGGGGAAAACGAGTATGCGGCCAGCACGACCTTACTCTCCAGCAACGTTTGCGCTTCTCCCGCCCCGTCGGCGCGGATCCACTGTAGGAAACTGGCGCCGGGAGGTTGCGATGTGAAGGCGATGTGTCTTCCATCCGGCGTCCAAATTGGGAAGACGTTTGTTTGCGTGAAGGTGAGGCGCGTCATCCTATCGCGCTGCCAGTCATAGACCTGAACATCCCCGCCGGTTCCGGAAGGTCCCACGGACAGCGCCAAGCGCTGGCCATCGGGCGAGAAGCGCGGCGTGTGATACTGGCCTGGCGCGGCGAGCAAGGGTTGCATCTTCCCGGTGCTGTCCATCCACGCGACCGGCCAGCTTGCATTCGAAGATTTGCCACTCAGATAAACCAACGTCCCGTTCCGCGCAACGTCATACTGCCCTCCACCGGTGGCTGCATTCGCCGCCACATCTTCCAGCACGGCCGCCGGCGTACCGCGGACTTCCAGACGATCCAAGTCGAACCCCACCGCAAACAGCGAGCCCTGGTGGACGTACACCAGATGGCCGGCCCCGTTTGACGTAGCCAGGTAGCGGCCGAAATAGCCGCCGCGTTGCACTGTCTTCGATTGGCTGCTCTTCAGAGAAAGGACCTCGATTGTGGCATTGTCAAAATCCCCGAGGCTCGTGTGACCCGTGAAGAGCACGGCCTGGCCTCCGGGCAGGATCTGCGGCCAGCGATGCGTGAGTTCGCCTTGGTCTCCGGGCTTGGTGATCGCCTGCGGCGTCCCTCCCGCCGCCGGTACGCGCGAAAGGCCTGTGCCAGGAGCTACTTCTAGGGTCACGATGATAGACCCGTCTTCGTCCCAACTGGCGCCGCGCGCGAAGGCGGCGTCGCACAGCGTGACCGCCGCGCCGCCCTGGACCGGGATCTTCTTCATCTTTCCATCGGCGAAAAATCCGATCCACTGCCCGTCGGGCGAGAAGAACGGTGCGGTGGCATTCTCCGTCCCCGGTAGCAGTGTGGGGTTGACCTGGTCCAGAGGCCGGGTAGCGAGTTGCTGTTTTCCCCCAGGGTCGCGCGCCACAAACGCGAGCCGGGCTCCGTCGGGCGAGATGGCGGCAGTGATGCTAGGGCCTTCCACTGCCTCCGACCCGAGGTCGGCGCTGAAGCGCATCAGCGGGCGGTCCACTGGACGGGTGGCGCGCCAGAACAGAAAGCCAGTCACGATGAACGCAAGCCCAAGCGCCGCTGCGACCACCCACGGCAGGGGTCGGGCATGCCCGACCCCTACGGGCGGGGTTGGCGCGGGCAGCAACGCGATCTTCACCTCCCGTGCCGTTTGCCACCGGTCCTGCGGGTCTTTGGCCAGGCAGGTCTTCACCACGCTCTCCAGCGCCGGTGGCTCCAGCGGCGCTCGGTCCGGGCCGGCCCGCTTACCTGTCGCCATCTCGTGCATCACCAACCCAAACGAGTAGATGTCGCTGCGCGTGTCCGCTTCCTTCCCTTCGAGCTGCTCCGGCGACATGTAGGCAGGCGTGCCCATCACTACGTTGCTGGCGGTGAGTGTCTCGTCCCGCTGTGTTTTCGCGAGCCCGAAATCGAGCAGCTTGATGCCCTGCTTGGTCACCAAGATGTTCCCCGGTTTCAGATCCCGATGGGTGATCCCCTTGCGGTGCGCGGCGTCGAGGGCATCGCAAATCTGCGCAGCGAACTTAAGCATCTGATCGAATGGCAGCGGCCCCTTCAGAGGCGCGCCTTCGATGTACTCCATCACCAGGTAATTCGCGCCGACATCGTACAGAGTGCAGATGTGCGGATGGTTCAGCGCCGCAATGGCCAGCGCCTCCCGCCCGAAACGCTCGCTGAAATTTTCCTTCGCCACCTTGATGGCGACCATGCGGTTCAGGCGCGTATCCACGGCGCGATACACTTCGCCCATTCCGCCCGCGCCCAGCGCCGATTCGATCCGGTACGGTCCCAGTTGCGCACCCGGCTTCAGGGGAACGCCTGTTTCCCACGCGGGACGGTCGAGAATCTTGCCGGAGGAGTCCTGGGCCAGCAGCGCCTCGACCTTGCGGCGCAGCTCGGGATCGGCTTTCTCCAGCACCGCGCGATGCTCCCGCGCCGCGTGGTACAGCTCCTCGATTTGCCGCAAGCGTTCGGGACTCATGGTTTTGGCACGCGCCGCCGCAGTTCGTCGAAGAAGTTGAGCAGAACGGTGACGTGAACTGAGCCTTTCTGCTCGCCTGTCGACTCGGGTCTGGGAGTCACCGCGAAGCGCTTGCCGTCCGGCGCCAGGTCCAGGCTCCATGCCCCGGTGTTGGGTTCTAGGATCCGCGTATCGGACCAGGGGCGCGGCCTGTCCGCGGCGAACGAATCGGCTTGCGCTATATAGGCGGCAACCATGATATGGTTGTCCGGAGTTTCGTAGAACAGCTCCCGGCCGTTGCGCGACCACATCGGGTGGACGCCGCCGCCGATAGAGATCTGCCACTTGCCGGACCCGGAGAGCGCTCCTACCGGGAACGGTCGCACATACACCTCGCGGCGTCCCGATTCAGCGGACATATACGCGATCCAGCGCCCGTTCGGGGAGAAGGCCGGCTCAATATCATCAAGCGACGTACGAAGGAACAGCTCCGGCTTGCCCGGCTTGGTGTGCTCCGAGTCGCTCACGTCCAGTGGCAGCGTCCAGAGATCGAATCCCGTATCCATTCCCGACTCGGCGAAGGCAAGACGCTGGCCGTCGGCCGAAAACGAATATGGTTCCAGCCGGCTCTTGCTTTCCAGCAACGTTTCCGCGTCTCCCGCCCCGTCGGCTCGAATCCACCGCATGGAATCGCCGCCGGGAGATCGCGATACAAAGGCGAGATGTTTTCCATCCGGCGTCCAGGCCGGGAAGAAGTTTGTTTGCGTAAACGTGAGACGCGTCATCGTATCGCGCTGCCAGTCATAGACCTGAATATCCCCTCCCAGCCCCAGCGCCAGCCGATTACCGTCGGGCGAGAAGCGCGGATTGAAATATTGGCCTGGCGCAGCGAGTAAAGGTTGCATCTTCCCGGTGCTGTCCATCCAGACGATCGGCCAACTTGCGGTGGAAGATTTGCCGCTCAGATATACCAACGTCCCATTCCGCGCAACGTCGTACTGCCCCGCGCCAAAGAACGCATCTCCCGCTACATCTTCCAGCACGGGCGCCGGCATACCGCGAACCTCCAGACGATCCAAGTCGAACCCCACCGCCAACAGCGTGCCCTGATGGACGTACAGCAGGTGGCCACTGGGCAGGTATCGTCCGAAGTAACCGCCGCGCTGCACCACCTTCCACTGGCCGGTCTTCAGCGAAAGGACTTCGATGCTGCCGTCCTCATAAGCCCCGGTGATCGTGGAGCCCGTGAACAGCACAGCTTGGCCTCCAGGCAGGATTTGCGGCCAGCGATGGCCGATTTCGCCTCTGTCGCTGGGTTTCGTGAGCGTTTGGGGAGTCCCTCCCGCCGCCGGTACGCGCGAAAGGCCGCCGGCAATTTCGTTGGTTAGGGTCACGATGATCGAGCCGTCTTCGCCCCAACTGGCGCCGCGCGCGTTGGCGACGTCGCACAGCGTGACAGCCGCGCCGCCCTGCACGGAAATCTTCTTCATCTTTCCATCGGCGAAGAACCCGATCCACTGCCCATCGGGCGAGAAAAAGGGATCGGCGGCATTCTCCGTCCCCGGTAGCAATATGGCCTTGGCCTGGTCCAGCAGCCGCGTGGCGAGCTGCTGTTTTCCTCCAGGGCCGCGCGCCACAAACGCGAGCCGGGCGCCGTCGGGCGAGATCGCCGCGGTGATACGGGGACCCTCCACCGCCTCCGGCCCGAG
>JBGPLI010000235.1:0-7740 GCA_041486445.1 Bryobacteraceae bacterium | reverse complement strand
CTTAGCTGGCGACAAGATCGCCGGCGCCACCTCCGCTACCTCCTCCGAATCCGCACTCCCGTATCTGTGCCCTCGGCGAAGCTCAGCACCAGCGTCCCGCCGGCGTCGGTCTCCATCTCGGCCAGCTCTTCGTCGTCGATCTCCACGTCGTAGCGCGCGCGCGGCTTGAGTCCCAGCACGAACACGGCCTCGGAGTCGGCGCGAAACTTCGCGGCCTCGGGATCCGGCGCCGTCATCAGAACCGCGTCGCCCACGCGCACGGGCTTGGTCGCCGCCCCCGGCTTGAGCGCCTGAATCTGCCCGTCCCGGAACAATTGCAGATGCCCGTCGAAGTAGCCGATCCAGACCGCGTCCTCGTCCCAACTGGTGCGCGCGAACACGTGCCCGGTCGCGCCGTCGTGAAACACCAGCGGCTCGTGGAAATAGCTGAGGCCCGGCTGGTACGGATTGGCCCACATGAACTCGTACACCACGCCCAGCGCGCCGCGCATCAGGAAACGATCCTGCATCAGCCAGCCTTGCAGAAACTGGCTCTCGATCGCGTTGTTGTCGAAGGCCACCATCGCCAGCTCGGCCGCGCGCGAAAGCACCGCCTCGGTCAGGTTCGGTTCGCCGTCGTGCGCGTACACCGGCACGCGGAAATCGTTCTCCGGCCCCTGGTAGGGACCCGGATAGTGCCCGGCCAGGTGATCGGTCGGCAGGTTCTTGAAGTACTCGGAAGCGGACTCGCGCAGATCGATTTTCAGATTGTCGCGCAGTACGTGCATCAGCTCGTAGAGCGCGTAGCTCTGCTCGCGCGGAATCGCCGGCTCGCCCGAACGAATTCGCGGGATGATCCCGCCGCGCCACCACTGTTGCACCATCGCCCGCAGCACCGATTCGCCCTGATCCGGCAGCCGGCCGGCGAGCGCGATCGCGATCAGCGCGCGCGTGTCCTGCGTCTGAACGTCGGTCGCGGGCGCGGCCAGCCCGCGCTCGAGTTTGGCCGCGATCCTGTCGGCCTGCGCCGGGCTCATCACTGGCCCGCACCAGTCGAACACGAACGCGATCTGGCGCAGGTCCGCCGCATCGCCGAGCGCCCACTCCACCGCCTTGCGCCCCGCCGCCGCCTCGCCCGCCACGCGATAGTAGAGCGCCCACGCCAGGCCCTGCTCGGGCATCGGTGCGCCGCCGGCCACCAGCGCGTCGAACTGCTGCCAGCGCATCGACTGCCGCTCGCGCTCGCGTTGCAGCAGCCGCAGCCGCGCCCTGGTCAGCAGCAGCCGGGGCGCCTCGGAGAACGCGTGATAATCCTCATCGGCCGCGTTCTGCGCCAGCGCCGCGCCGGAAACGCCCAAGGCAAACACCGCCGCAATCGCCTTCATCCGCACCTGGACAATTGTGTCACACCGACACACCTCTGCGCGCCTGGGCGCAGCCGAGCCGCTTCAGCGCTCTCCAACTGCTTGAAAACACACCAGATCATCCTTGGCACCGAGAGTGCTAAGTAAGGCTCGAATTGATGAAGTGAAACTGTAAGACCTGCCCTCTGTTTGCAACAGGTGCAAGCGGGAGAAGCGAGTGGCTAAATACTAGCGTGCTTGCGGGAGCCGGTGTTTTGAAGTTCGTCCGCTCCTTCCTCCGTGCGTGCGTGTTGCAACAGAGGGGTTTTTTTCGGAACTGATCTTCATGGATCTGCGGTCTCGGCCCGGTCTGGCTTTTGTTGGGGAACTCATAGGACGCGGGCCTCAGCGGGGGTTCGGTTCGGGCGGAAACTCACGATCCTAGCCCGTCTTGGGCGAACCGCATCGGAAAAGGCGCCAACCGTCACCTCGCTGGACCGATTCCGATGCGGTTTTTTCTACCCACTCGTGCCGGCCACAACTCGACCGCGCACCAAGTAAACGGACCTGAGTTTTTCGGAACATCCTTAGCATAACCCGTTTCGACGCCAAAAGCAGTACCAGAACTTTCTTTCTTAGAACAACGGTCCTGTACTATTGGTCCCATCGGCGGTTGGCCGGGCAGACTGAATCCTGCCCATGCAGGACGTCCGCCTCGTCATCCGCTTCACGCGCCACTGGATTCACTACGGCTTCCTGGCGCACATCGCCATCTGCATCGTGGTGGGGGCGGTCGAAGGCGTCATGGGCCGTTGACGGGCCGCTGATTTAAGATTGAGAGGATGAACGAAGAGCAGCGCCTCATCCTCCGCACCGTCCACGATTTCGTCGAGCGCGAAGTGATCCCCGTCGCCTCCGCCATGGAGCGCCGCGACGAGTACCCGCACGCCCTGGTCGCCCAGATGCGCGAAATGGGCCTGTTCGGCCTCAACATCCCCGAGGAATTCGGCGGCGCCGCCGTCGATTACGCCACCTTCGCGCGCATCTTCGCCGAACTCGCGCGAGGCTGGCTCGGCCTGGCCGGCGTTTTGGGCGCGCACCTGGTCCTGACCGACGTGCTGGTCCGCTTCGGCACGCCCGAGCAGAAGCGCCGTTTTCTCCCGCGCCTGGCCGAGGGCGATCCGCGCGGCGGCATCTGCTTCTCCGAGCCCGGCGCCGGCACCGATCTCCAGAGCATCACCACCACGGCGGCGCGCGACGGCGCCGTCTACCGCATCAACGGCTCCAAGATGTGGGTCACCAACGGCCGCCATGGCCGCGTGTTCCTGGTGCTCACGAAAACGGATCCCTCGGCCCGGCCGGCGCACCGCGGCATGAGCGCCTTTGTGGTCGAAAAAGGCGAGCCTGGCCTGACCGTGAGCCGCGACATCGACAAGCTCGGCTACAAGACTGTCGAAACCTGCGAGCTGCATTTCGAAAACTTCCCCGTCCCTGCTGAAAACCTCGTCGGCGGCGCGGAGGGACGGGGCTTCGCCCACGCCATGACGGGTCTCGAAAGCGAGCGCATCAACGTCGCCGCGCGCGGCCTGGGACTGGCGCAGGCGGCCTTCGACGAAGCCATCCGTTACGCGCGCCAGCGCGTCGCCTTCGGCAAGCCCATCGCCCAGCACCAGACCATCCAGATCAAGCTGGCCGACATGGCCACCCGCATCGAGGCCTCGCGCCTGCTCATCGAATCGGCCGCCGCCAAGAAGGACCGCGGCGAGCGTTGCGATCTCGAGTGCGGCATGGCCAAACTGTTCGCCACCGAGACCGCCGCCGAGGTCTCGCTCGAGGCCATGCGCATTTTGGGCGGCAACGGTTACTCGAAGGATTTTCCGGTCGAGCGCTTCTACCGCGACGCGCCTCTGCTGGTGATCGGCGGCGGCACCAACGAATTGCAGCGCCTGATCATCGCGCGGCGATTACTCGAGAAGAATTGACGCCCGCGGCCCCGGCTTGGTGTGCCATCCCGCGCCCGCGGCGCCACGTGAAGATCGCCGTCACGCCGAAGTTCCAGACCGAACCCACTACAATTCCCCCTATGCCTGCCGTGTACCAGGGAAGGCCTGCCAACATCAGCAGTTGGGCGAGAGAGAAATTGATCACGGCTCCGATGGCGCACGCGGCACAGAACGTCGCCAGTCCTTTCGCCATGGCCCATCCCCGCAGGCGGCGGTCGTGATATGTGATCAGGTTGTTCAGCAGGAAGTTGGAGATCATCGCCCCCAGCGTTGCCAGGGCCTGAGCCCAGAGAAAGCTCAGCGGCGTCCAGAAGTGCAGCGGTCCGAGGATCGCCAGATGCACCCCCACGCCCACCACGCCGACCAGTGCGAAGAGCGCGAACCTCACCGGGAGCGCGTCGCCCATGAGCTTGTCGGCCAGCAGGAGAATATACTCGACCCCGACGGCCGTGTCCAGTTTGCTTTCTCCGCTGAGCCGCGTCCCAAACGTGTAGCCGAGCTCGCCGATTCGCAGCGGGCGCCGGCTGGAGGCGAGAATGTCGAGCAGGATCTTGAACCCGAGTCCGGAGAGATTATGGACCACTTCCTCGAACAAGGGGCGGCTGAGCAGAAAATAGCCGCTCATCGGATCGCTCACATCATGGTGGCAAACGAAGCGGCTTAGTTTCTTCCCGAGGCCGCTCAACAGCGACCGCCGCTTGCTGAACTCTCCCACGCTGCCGCCCTGGATGTAGCGGCTCGCAATCACCACATCGAGGTTCCCGCTCTTGGCCTTGCCGAGCATAGCGGGCAAGAGCCGCTCATCATGCTGGAGGTCGCCATCCATCACGGCCAGGTAGGGAGCCGCCGTGGCCAGCATCCCTTCGACCACGGCCGAAGACAAGCCGCGGCGCCCGATGCGCTGCACGATGCGAACACGCGGATCGGACAGGGAGAGCTGCCGCACCAGCGCAGCGGTTCCGTCGGTCGAGTCATCATCCACGAAAATCACTTCCCACTGGATTCCGGAGAGCGCACTCTCGAGGCGAGCCAGGAGCGGTTCGACGTTGGAACGCTCGTTCAGGGTCGGGACGATAATGGCAAGCTCAGGCACGTCAATTTCGATAGTAATCGATCACCCGCTGGACGATTTGCCCAATATCGAGAGTCGGTTGATAACCGATCAAGGCGGCGATCTTGCGGATATCCGGAAGCCGCCGCGGCATATCCTCGAAGCCCTCCTCGTAGGCCTCGGCGTAGGGAACGTGAACGATTTCCGAGGAGCTTCCTGCCAACTCCCGGACCAAACCGGCCAAATCGTCGATCGTGATTTCGCCCACGCTTCCGACGTTGTAGATTTCACCCACGGCTTCGGGACGATCAGCAAGCGAAATGAGCGCCTGGACCACATCCCCGACATAGGTAAAACTGCGCGACTGAGTGCCGTCGCCATACACGGTGATCGGGTGATTCAGGAGCGCCTGTTTGACGAATGTGGGCAGCACCATTCCGTACCGGCCGGTCTGGCGGGGGCCCACGGTGTTGAACAGCCGGACGATCACGACCGGGAGTTTCTTCTCATGCCAGTAGGCCAGCGCGAGAAATTCATCGATCGCCTTGGAACACGCATAACTCCAGCGGCCTTTGAACGTAGGGCCTAATACAAGATCGTGGTCTTCTCCAAAGGGAATGGTCGTCGATTTTCCATACACTTCGGAGGTGGAGGCCAAAAGCACTTTCTTCTTCTTCTTGTTGGCATGCTTCAAAACTACTTCGGTCCCGTGAATATTGGTTTCAATCGTGCTCACTGGACTCTCCACGATCAGTTTCACGCCTACAGCAGCCGCCAGATGATAGACGATATCGGCGCGATCGATCAGCTCCGCCAGTACCGCCTCGTTCGCGATGGTGTCGATCGTGTATCGAAAGCGCGGATGACTCTTGAGGTGCTCGATATTCTCGATACTGCCGGTCGAGAGGTCGTCGATGATCTGCACCTCGTGCCCGAGCTCGAGCAATTGATCCGCCAGGTGGGAGCCGATGAAGCCCGCGCCACCGGTGATCAACGCCCGCGAGGAACTCAACGTTTAAAACTCCGCTTCGATCCGCATTGCTGCGCTGCGGGGTGGAGCGACCGCGGTTCCCGAGAACAACCCGGCGAAGTTGATCACGTTCAGCCGGTCCGTCAGGTTCTGAACGTCGGCCTGGAGACGGACACCCCGCTTCTCCTTCTTCCACACGATCACGCCCGCCGAGGCGTTCAGAGCAAACGCCGGGCGGACGCGTCCGCGATCGAAATTCATGCGGTCCACGATCCGCTGCCCGTACTGCTCGATCGCCAGCGCGTAGGTTCCGTCGAACTCCACCGGCAGGCCGCTGCCATACGATCCCCCGGCGGCGACCCACAACCGCGGCGCGACTTGATAGCGGAAACGGCTCTGCAAGGTGTTGCGCTGGTCCTGCGAGATCGGGAAGCTGCTGGCCGGGCCCAGGAGGCTGGCCGCGTTGTCTCCCAGAAACAATCCTCCGGTGACCGGCAGGTAGCCGATTCCGAGCATGTTGGTGTAGCTCAGGAACCCGGACACCGGACCCCAGCGAGGGATTTCCAGCTTGACCTCGACGCCACGGATCTCCGCGCTTCGGAACGAAATCGGAAAACTGACGCCGGTGTTGAGCAGCAGATCGTCGTCCGCGAAATTGTCCATAGCGCGGCGATAATAGTTGGCGTCCAGTCTGAGTTTCTTGAAAAAGCCTTTCGCGAAGCCGGCCTCGTAGAAATTCCCCCGGGAGGGCCGCACCGGCAGGCGAAGAACGTTATCGTTGAGCGAATCGACTGCGAGGGAGCTCGCGAGCAGCAGGTTCTCGAACGCGGGAGTCTGGAAAATCCGGTCGTAGGACACGCGGAAAACCAGGTCCGCGCCGGTCCAATAGTACGACGCGCCGAGCCGCGGGCTGACCGAATTCTCATTCACGCGCAGCCGGTAATGGTCCCACCGCAGGCCCGCATTGAGCGTGACGTTCCCGAACCGGACCAGATCCTGCGCGAACGCGGCCTGCTCGCGGTCCTGCGCGCGGCCGGCAAACGAGAAGCGGCGGGGTGTATCGGGATCGAATTGCGAGCGGTCGGTGATCCGATCCGAAAAGCTCTCATGGAGGGAGCCAAAATCCGCCTCGGCGCCGGCCTTCCACTCCTGCCTACCGAAATGAGCCGAGACGGCGCCCTTCAGATAGGTCTCCCGAAGGCCTCGGTCCTGCGCCGCGATGATCGGCGTGGCCAGCGAGTTCGACCACAGCGCGGCCGAGATGTCCCGCGCCATGCCCCGCAGGTCGCCTACGACGTTCTGTGAAAAAACGTGCTGGTAGGAGAATTGGCCGGTGGTCTCATTGGCGCCGCGATCCTGACGCTGTCCGGCGTCCTGCTGAACCTGCTCGTTCGGCACGCCGAATCTGGATTGGCCCCGGCGCAGGATCAGGCCGAAGCGGTCGCGATCGTTCAAGTCTCTTTCGTAGCGCGCCGCGAAACTCGCGTTGGTTCCCGCATTCGTGTAATTTTCCTCGACCGGCGCGTCGAGATACCGGTCCGTGCGATCGGCGCCGCCGCTGAGGCTCAGCGTGTTGCGGCCCCATCCGTACTGGCCCGTCAGATTTCCGGCGCCGGTGGCGAAGCTTCCGCCGGAGGCCACGGCCTTGCCGTGAAATCCCGGCCGCGCATCGCGCATGGTGTTGACCTCGATCACGCCGCCGAGCTTTCGCCCGTACTCGGCCGGATAGCCGGCGGTGAGAACGCTCATCGACTGCACGTCATCCGCTTCCAGTTCCGGAGAGAACGCCGGGGAACGGTTCTCGGTAAGGGGAACTCCGTCCACCACGTACTGCGTCTGATACTCGGAGCCGCGAGGATGCAGGATGCCGTTGGCCTCGAGCAACCAGCCGGGCTGCGTGTCCACCAGGTCCAGCAGCGAGCGTCCGGGCTGGCTCGTGACGCGGTCCTCCAGCGCGTCGGCGCCGATCCGGTTGATGCTGCCGGTGCGGTGCGGGTCCACCAGCGTTCCCGCGTCGGTGACGTCCACTACGGTTTCGATCGTCGCCACGCCCAGAGTGACCCTGTACTCCTTGGGAATCGCGCTTCGAATTTCGACGAGACTGGAGGAGACCGAAAATCCCGGGCGCTCCACGCGGACGATGTAAATACCGAATGGCAGCCGCTTGGCGTCGAGGTTGCCTTCCGCGTCGGTGTCGAGCTTCCGCCGGACCTGGCTGGACTGGCTCACGATCTCGATGGAGCTGGGCACCGGCAGGCCGGCCTGGTCGGTTACCTTCACGCGTAGCTCTCCCAAGTCGCTTTGCCCGAACAGCGCGGCGGTGCACAGCAGGAGCTGCGTCAGCTTGGACACGAAGTACGTCTACCTGTCAGGATAGCTTGAAGTGCGTCATAT
>JBGPLI010000234.1:0-7848 GCA_041486445.1 Bryobacteraceae bacterium | reverse complement strand
GGAGAGCCTCAAAGTGATGTGGCTGCTGGCATGGCGTTCGCTGGTGCTGGCGCTGGCGGCGCTGCTGGCGATTTCGCTCGCGCTGCGGGTGACCGGTCTCAACTCGTACCGCTTCTCCACGCAGGACCCTGTCACCAACAGTCTCGGCTTGAGCCTGGTGGAGGACGGCGCCGATCTGGTTCTGTTTCCGTTCTTGATTCCGGGTATGTTGCGGAAGCGCTACCGGGGATTCCGTCTGGAATTGCAGGCTCCGGAGCCGAAGCCGCTTCGGCCGAGAAAACGGTGACCAGGAAACTGGAACCGGCGCGCGCGCATCCTTTATAATGCGAGTCAAGAATATCGGCTTTCTGGCCGATATAGCGGTTGTAAGGGTGCCATGGAGATTGTCGGCGACAGAAAATTCGTCGAGGTGCCGGGGTCCAAGACCCACGAGCTGCCGCCTCTGCTGGTGCGTATGTCGCCCGTCGTCAAACGGCTCGACCGGGTGATGGACATGGCCAATCAACTGATCGAGCAGGAGGACATGATTCCGGTGGGCCCGGTCGAGGTCCCGGAAGTCGAGCGGGACCGCCGCAAAATGGACCTGGCGCTGAATCTGATCGACCAGTATATGGTCTTCATGCAGCACTGGCGGTGGGGCGACAGTATCCTCGAATGGATTCGCCAGTGCGAGACCACCTTCGATACGCGCATCGACCTGCGCAACCTGCTTCACGCGGACGTGTGGCCGCATGCGGGCCGTTCGAGCTTCGTCACCTTGCTCGAGGATAAGGCCGTCGAAACCGGCGGCGTCGGCATCGAGAGAGCCGTCGGCATGCGCCTCACCTTCCGCGAGCCGCCCCCGCTCAAGTGTTTCTCCAACCAGTTCCTGTTCTACCTGAACTCGACCGTCGGCAACACGGCGTACCAAACCTGGGCACGGCTGACGCCCAGTCCGGTGAGCGCGCTGCCGCCGGAACGGTTCATGTTCGACGTGGTGAACCTGAACCTGGACTGAACCCTGCGTTTGACACTAATATGTCTGGTTGGTATGTCTAGACATATGAGAACGACGGTGCGACTCGATGATGCGCTGCTCGACCAAGCCAAACGCGAAGCGGCGCGCCGCCACGCCACTCTGACCGCACTCATCGAGCAGGGCCTGAGACTGGTCCTCGTACAGTCCCGTTCCGTGCGACGCCGCAAGCGCGTAACCCTGCCGGTTTCGAAGGTGGGAGGCGGAACCCTTCCGGGTATCGATCTGAATGACACTTCCCGGCTGCTCGACAGGTGTTGGCCGGAGTAGCTCGCATCGCGACGCACCCGCGCATATTCATCCGTCCCAGTCGCCTGACGGATGCACTGGCCTTTACAACCACGTTGGTCGAACAGCCGCATTGCCAAATCGTGCAGCCGGGAGCCCGCCATTGGAACATCTTCTGCTCCCTATCCCGGCAGGCGAACGTAAGCGGCAATCTGGTTCAGGACGCGTGGTTCGCTGCCCTGGCCATCGAATCCGGCTGCGAGTGGATCACGACGGACCGGGATTTCGCCCGGTTTGAGGGACTGCGGTGGCGGGCGCCGTTGTGAACCCACACCGCGGCGAGCTTTAGCGTCCCGCCCCGCGCCCGGTGCTGGATTGCTGGCTGTTCCGATCGAGAACGCTTTTCAGGCCGTTGATCACCGACGACAGCCCGCTGCTGCAGTGCAGCCGGCCGAGGTTTCTTCTCTACAAAGTTTTCAGAAAAGCGATCAGGTCGTCGCGCTTGTCGTCCGAGAGCACACCGCGAGAGCCACCGGCTCTTGAGCCCGCTATTGCGTAATATGAAAAGTACCCAACCGCCAGCACATAGGGCGGTGTCAAGAAGGAGGTAATGAGCATGAAGAACGTGGTTCTGGTTCACGGTGGTTTTGTGGACGGCGCCGGGTGGGAAGGCGTCTACAAGATCCTGAAGAAGGACGGGTACAAAGTCAGCATCGTCCAAAATCCGACGATATCGTTGGAGGATGACGTCGCGGCTACCAAGCGCGTACTTGCGACTCAGGACGCGCCGGCGATTCTTGTCGGCCACTCTTACGGCGGAGCGGTGATCACCGAGGCAGGCAACCATCCGAAGGTCGCAGGGCTCGTCTATATCACCGCCTTTGCTCCCGACAAGGGCGAGTCCGTGGCAACGCTCATCAAAGATCCGCCGCCCGGTGCGCCCGTACCGCCCATCATGCCTCCCCAGGACGGCTATCTGTTCCTCGACAAGACTAAGTTCGCCGCCTCTTTCGCAGCCGACGTGGAAGCAGAGAAGGCTGCGTTCATGGCCGACTCCCAGGTCCCGTGGGGCGTGGAGGCTCTCAGTGGCACAATCAGCGAACCGGCATGGAAGGCCAAGCCGAGCTGGTACCTGGTGGTTACCGAGGACCGGATGATTCCGCCTGTCGCCCAGCGTGCCATGGCCCAGCGGGCGGGCTCTGTAGTCGTCGAGGTTAGTGGCAGCCACGCGATATACGTGTCGCAGCCCGGAGCCGTCGCGGCCCTGATCGAACAGGCCGCCAAGAGCGTGAAAGCAGTTGGCGCGTAAACAGATTCAAGCGCACGATCCCTTGACCCTTGTGACGCGCGGTGGGATAATCCCACCGTGATCGTTACGCTCGATGCCAAGCGGCGCCTCACTGTCCCGGCTGGTCTTGCTCCGGCCTCGCCCGGAGACTATTTCGAGGCGCGCTTCGATGCGGAAGAAGACGCGCTGGTGTTTCGGCGGCTTCCGGGCAAAGAGAGTTGGCTTGCCGTGCTCAAAGCTTGCCCAGTCAGCCCGGACGATGTGCCGCGCCGCCGCCGCGCCCCGGCCCGGCGTCGGAAGCTATGAACTGGCTGCTCGACACCGACGTCATCTGCCAGCCGGCCAAGCGGAACGGCGACGCACGGGTCATCGCCTGGCTCGAACAGGAACAAGACCGCTGCTATACAAGCGCCGTCGTCATCGCCCAACTGGCCTACTGGGTGCGCACCAAGGATGGACGCCAGCGTCAGATCCTGCAGGCCTGGCTGACACGGCTTGTGGACGCACTCCAAGGACGAATTCACGGGTTCAACGTGCCAGTCGCACACGTATGGGCTGAGCAGGAACGGTTGCTCGACAAAGCCGGCCAACGTATGCCGGTCGAAGATAGCTACATCGCGGCGAGCGCGCTGCGGCATGGGCTGACGATCGCGACAGGCAACGATCGGGACTTCAGGCGTCCCGGACTCAAAGTGTTCAATCCTTTCAAAGAGATCACCTAGCCGACCTTACAGTGTTTTCAGAAAAGCGATCACGTCATCGCGCTCGTCGTCCGAGAGCAGGTCCATAAACGACGGCATCCCATTGCCGCCCGCGTTGATCAACGCACGCACGTTGTTTTCATTGACATCCTTGCCGTTGACCAGCTTGGCCCTCTTGAACAGGCCCTTGAGGCCGGGGCCGATCTTCTTCTCCTCGCTGTCGGAGTTGTGGCAGACCTGGCATTGCTCGAACACGTCCTTGCCCTTGGCGGCGTCTCCGGGCTTGGCGGCAGTGAGGCGCGTCCCGGCGAGCAGCAGCGCCAGACCGCAGGCGGTGGCGGCGATCGTTCTCTTGGTCATGAGGGAGTCCATGCTTATAGTCTACAATCTGGGCATATGGCTCTTCAAATCGGCGATCGCGCCCCCGACATCCGCGCGGGCGCATTCCAACTCTCCCGGCTCCGGGGCAAGCGCGTCGTCGTCTACTTTTTTCCCAAGGCCGATACGCCCGGCTGAACCAAGGAAGCGTGCGAGTTTCGCGACGCATCCAAAGAATTCTCGAAGCACGACGCCGAGATCGTCGGCGTCTCGCCGGACAAAGCCGAGGCGCAGGCGAAGTTCATCGGCAAATACAGCCTGCCCTTCACGCTGGTCCCGGATCCCGATCATGCCATCGCCGAGGCCTACGGCGTGTGGAAGGAGAAGAGCATGTACGGCCGCAAGTACATGGGCATCGAGCGCAGCACCTTCGTCGTCGACGCCCAAGGCAGGATCGCGGCGATTTTCTCCAAGGTCAAGCCCGAGGGCCATGCTGCCGAGGTGTTGGAGTCGCTGGCGTCGGCGTAGGCCTTACCATAACCCGATCAGCTTCCACCACGCGAACCCCGCCGTGGTCCAGATCGCCAGGTTCACCACGCTCACCACGAAGCCCACCTGCCACCACTTTTTCATCGACACGTAGTCGGTGGCGAAATACATCGGCGACGGCGTGCCTCCATAGTGCGTGAGTCCCGACGCAAAATTGGCGAAGCAGGCGAATGCGAACACCATCATGCCGACCGGCGCACCCTTGGCCACCAGCACGGCCAGGAACGGCGGAAACATCGAGATCATGTGCGTGGTGATGCTGGCGAAGGCGTAATGCGCGTAAAAATAGATTACGATGGCGACCGCGAACAACCCCATCCACCCCAGGTTGCTGAACCGCGAGCCCACGCCCTCGGCGAACGCCTTGGTGACGCCGAAATCGCTCAGCGCCGTGCCCAGCCGCAGCAGTCCTCCGAACCATACGAAGACGTCCCAGGCCGCCTGCTCGCTCTTGACGTCCTCCCAGCTCAGAACGCCGGTCAGCAGCAGCGCCATGCCGCCGCCCAGCGCCGCCACCGTGACGTCGATGCCGGTTCTGGGCGACGTGATCCACAGCGCGCACACGGCGGCGAACACCGCGGCCGTGATCTTTTCGCTTCTCTTCAACGGCCCCAGCGCGGCCAGCTCGCGCGCCGCGAACGCCGCCGCTTCCGGCGTCCGCACCACCTCCGGACGGTTCAGCCGCATCACCACCCAGGGAACCACTAGCAGCGAGATCAGGCCCGGCACGATGCTCGCTGCTAGCCAGCTCGCCCACGTCACCTGGTAGCCGAAGGTCCCGGCGATTCGCCCGGCGAGAGGGTTGCTCGATTGCCCCGTATAAAAGATAGCGGCGCTTACGCAGATGCTCTGATACACGGCCGTCATCAGAAACGAGCCCAGGACCGATGCGGTTTTCCCGGGCTTGGAGCCGTACAGCTCGGCAATCGAGCGCGTCAACGGCACAATGATGCCGCCCGAGCGCGCTCCGTTTGAAGGAATCACGGCGGCCAGCACCAGATCGGTGAGCGCCAGCGAGTACGCCACTCCAAGCGTGGTCTTTCCGAACAGGCGCACGAAAAACAGGCCCAGGCGCCGCGCCAGGCCGGTGTTCATCAGCGAGCGCGAAATGAAAAACGCCGACATCACCAGCCACAGATTCTTGTCGGCGTAGCCGAGCAGGGCTTGATCCACAGTGAGCCCGCCCACCGCCGCGGCCAGCGTCACCGCCAGCAGCACCAGAGCGCCAGCGGGAATCGTTTGCAGGATCGAACCCACGATCGCCGAGAAGAAAATCCCGGCCAGCCGCCAGCCCTCCGGCTTCACCGCGGCGGGTTTCGGAATCACGTACACGATGAACGCGTACACCACCGCCAGCACGGCGAGTCCCCGGGCGGTTCGTTTCCAGTCGTAAGCCTGTTCGGACGGCATGGGCAAAGGGACAGCATACGCTATCGGTCACCTCTGGGGTGGATGCAACAGCTTTCCTATTTTCGGTCCGAGGAAGAAGCCGGAGCCTTGACATCGCAATTTGCGATGTCAAAGCCAGGCCGCGGTGGGCGCCGGACACTGCCGTACGTCTTCACAGAACAGGGCGTGGCCATGCTTTCCACGGTCTTAAACAGCGAACGCGCGATCGGCTACGGCAGATCCTCGCGACGCACAAACAGCTCGCCGAGCGGCTAGTCTCCCGTCCCCATGGTTCGTGCGATTAGTCTGGTGGGGCATCCATCCTCGCTCCAGTTTCATGTCGCGCACCTGAGCGCAACCTGCATGACGCGAAGCGCGTCGATACACTGTTATACTGAAGTACTCTACCCGTTAGCCGCTCGATGCTCAAATACTGTGCCGTTTTATCACTGTGTGCCGGACTCGTGCCTGCCGCCGACTTTCTGACCGGGCAAGGCGCGCGCCTGGTGATCGGGCAAAGAACGTTTACCAGCCAGATTTCAGCGCCTTCCGCCACGGTCCTGGGCTCGATGGGGGGACTGGCTTTCGCCAACGGCACGCTGTTCGTGGCCGATTCCAACCGCCTCGGCCTGGCGCCGTCGAACAACCGCGTCCTGCTGTTCTCCAATATCTCCCAGAGCTTTCCGCAACCGGCCGACGAGATCGAACTGTTCCTCAGCCGCTGCCCGGTCTGCGGCGGCCAGGCCACGGTGGTCCTGGGCCAGCCCAATTTTGTCAGCAGCGCCTATTCGATCCAGGCCAACGGAATGCGCCAGGCTACCGCCGTCGCCTCCGACGGGAAGATTCTGGCCGTCGCCGACACGGCCAACAACCGGGTGCTGCTGTGGAAGTCCATTCCCACGGCGAGCGGGCAGCCGGCGGAGCTGGTGCTGGGGCAGAAGGATTTCACCACCGTCGGGCCGGTGATCGTGGATAACAAGAGCTTCCGCGCCCCGCAAGGCGTGTGGGTGCAGAACGGCAAGCTGTTTGTCGCCGACACTCAGAACAACCGGATCATGATCTGGAATTCGATTCCGTCGCAGAACAACCAGCCGGCCGATGTGGTGCTGGGGCAGCCGGATTTCAACACCGTGCCGCAAGCCGACATCACCAAGCAGACCTTCACGGCGACCGCTTCCAGCCTGCTGAGTCCGGTTTCGGTGACCAGCGACGGGACGCGCTTGTTCGTCGCCGACCTGGGCGACAATCGCGTCGTGATCTGGAACTCGATTCCCACCCGGAACCAGCAGCCGGCCGACGTCGAGATCGGACAAGTGGACCTGACCGGCACCATCGCCAACGACAGCTCGCATCTGTGCGCTCAGAGCGGCGCCGACAGCGCCGGCAATGCGATCTACCCGAGCCGTTGCGGTGGGACGCTCGACTTCCCCCGCTTTGCGCTCTCCGACGGCACGCGGCTGTTCGTCGCCGACGGAGGCAATGACCGCGTGCTGATCTTCAACCAGATCCCCACGCAAAACGGAGCCCGCGCGGACGTGGTGCTCGGGCAGTTGGACGAGTTCTCGAGCGTGGTGACCAGCTCCAACAGCACGTTCTCTCCCAATCTGAAGCAGTCCTCGGCGGACGTCACGCCTACGCCCACCTCGCTCGCCTGGGACGGGCAGAACCTGTACGTGGCCGATCCGAGCAACTACCGCGTGCTGGCGTTCACGCCGGGCACGCCCAACCTCCCGGTCAACGGCGTGGTGAATGCGGCCAGCCGCGAGATCTATGCGCTGGGGAACGTCACCATCGGCGGCACGATCACGGCGAACGACGCAGTGACGGTGACCGTCGGCGGGGTCGATTACAAGTACACCATCCAGGCCAAGGACACCTTCGACATTGTCCTGCAAGGGCTGGCGAATCTGATCAACTCGGCCAACGGCGGCGCGGGCGACACCAACGTGTTTGCGCGGCCGGAGCTGGGTTTCCAGATTCTGGACCTGGTCGCGCGCGCCCCCGGCGCCGACGGGAACAACGTGAAGCTGGGAACAACGGTGTCCACCAATGCCACCATCACCGCCAGCGCCAGTGGAGCGACGCTTGCGGGCGGCCAGAATGCCGCCACCATTGCGCCGGGCGCGGTGGTGTCCCTTCTGGGCGCCAACCTGGCGGACAGCTCGGCCGCCGCCGATCCCAACGCCCAGCAACTGCCCTGGGAGCTGGCCAACGTGCAGGTGTATTTCGACGGCATCCGCGCGCCGCTGTTTTTCGTGTCCCCCACCCAGATCAACGCCCAGATTCCGTTTCAGGTGGTGGATTCCAACAGCATCAGTTGTTTCGTGCGCGTCAAGCACTCCGACGGCAGCGTCACCGTC
>JBGPLI010000233.1:0-7851 GCA_041486445.1 Bryobacteraceae bacterium | reverse complement strand
GAATGGATATTGTGCCCCGCCCGGGAAGCGGCACAAGAGTTGGACCCGGGTACTCATCGAGGGTCGCAGAGTTCATAAATGAGCTGTGGGTCCCTGCGGACGCCGAAGAGCATGCCGACAGTCTCCGCCGCTGCCGACAACGCCTTTCCGAGCTTTCCGGGCGGCATCGGGCCATAGAATGAAGGCAAGTCTTCATGCGTCCCGATGCACCGTCTGGGGCGAAAACGCCGGCAGGCAGATCGCGACGTACTCGGCGCCCTTGGGCGTGCTGTAGCGAACCCATTCGCCTTTGCGCGCCACCACCGCCTGCCCGGCGCGCACTTCCATGACGCCGCCCTCGTGTTCCACGTGCAGGGCGCCGCCGAGCACCACCGTGTATTCGTCGAATTCGGGACGCTGGCCGGGCTCCGACCATCCGGCCGGGCTGTGCATGTGCGCGATGCTCACCGCGGAGTCGCGGGAGTTAACGTGTCCGATGTACTCCTCCACGGATTTGTTTCCAGGAACCGGGATGCGTGTGGCACTCGCAATCAGTTGTGGCATTCATTCATACCGTAGCGCTTCGGCGGGCGCGATGCGGGTGGCGCTGCGCGCGGGATAGAGCGTCGCCACCAGGCTCACCGCCATGGCCGCCGCCGCGATCCAGATTCCGTCGATCCATCGCGGCTCAAACGGCACGTAGGGGATCGAGTAGACTTGCTCATCGAGCCTGAGCCAGCGGTAATGGTCGGCGAAATAGCACAGCGCGTATCCGATCACCAGGCCCGCTGCGGTACCTACCGCTCCGATCAGCACGCCTTCGAAAACGAATATCTTCCGGATCTGCGCCGCGCGCGTGCCCATCGACATGAGGATGGCGATGTCGCGATGCTTCTCCATCACCATCATCACCAGCGCGATCAGAATATTCAGGGCCGCGACGATCTGGATCAGTCCGACCGTGATCGTGGTGACGATCCGTTCGGTCTTGAGTGCGTTCAGGATGGGCCGGTTCTGCTCCTGCCACGTCGTCGCGGCGAGCTTCGGCCCGATCATCGTTTCCGCCGCGCGCGCGACCTCCGGCGCCTGGTAGATATCGTCGAGCCGCAGTTCGATGCTGTTGACGACGTCGGCGAGACCGAACGCCTTCTGAACCGTGGCGAGCGACGTGTACGCCCAGTTCATGTCCACGTCGTAGAATCCGGTTTCAAAGATGCCCGCGACGCGCAGCCGCACAAAACCGGGGCGCGGGCCGAACGGCGTCAGCTCGCCCGTTGGGATCACCAGCGTCACCTGCTTGCCGGCCACGGCGCCGATGTTGTCGGCCAGCCGCGCGCCGAGGATGATGCCGGGCAGGTCGCCTGAATCGCGCAACCCGTCTACGGATCCGGACTTCAAATGTGCGAGCGTCTCCGCCACCGGCGCGTTCGGCCCCACGGCGATTCCTTTGATTACGACGCCGGCGCCCTGCACCGTTCCGCTGAGGTATCCGCTGTCGTAGAGTCCCGGCGCGACGCTCTTCACGTGCGCCAGGTGCGACAGCTTTTCGGCGGTCTGTTCCCAGCCGGAGATGCCCTCGCCGCGATCCTTTTCAAGGATCATGACGTGCGCGGTGGCTCCGAGCAGATTGCGTTGCAGCGAGTCGCGGAACCCGTTGTTGATAGCCAGCGCGATCACCAGCGCCATCACGCCCGCCGCCACGCCGATCACCGAGACGGCCGTGATGACGGAAATGACCACCTGCTTGCGCTTGGCGCGCAGATATCGGCGGGCGATGAAGAGTTCGAACATAAGAAAGTAGCCAGGAGTCAGGAGTCAGGAGTCAGAATGGCCTTCGCGTGTGCGTCCAGGATTCGGCTGACCTCTTCTAGCAGAGGCATGAGCGAATCGATTTCTCCGTACCTCAAATCCTGCGCCAGGATCAGATAATAGCGGCACTCTTCAACAGAACCCTGGGCAATGTTCAGAAAGCGAACCTTATCGGGCCTGCCGCGCTTTCGGAAGCCCTCGGCGATATTCGCTGGTATGGAAACGGCCGCGCGGCGGAACTGCGCCGCCAGTCCGTACGTTTCCATCTTCGGAAACCCGGCAGAGTAACGATACACAGCGAGAGCAAACTCGTGCGCCTTTTGCCACACAACGAGATCCTGGAAGGTGTGAGCTGGCGCGCGCGCCGTCATTCTGACTCCTGACTCCTGACTCCTGACTCCTTTCTTCCGTCTCCTGACTCCTTCAGTTTTCTTGCAATCCCGATCTCCCCTTCCGGCCTCAGGAGCGGAAACAGAATCACATCGCGAATCGACTTCGAGTCGGTCAGCAGCATGGTCAGCCGGTCGATGCCGATTCCCTCGCCTCCGGTCGGCGGCATCCCATACGACATCGCACGCAGATAATCCTCGTCCATCTGATGCGCTTCTTCATCGCCCGCGTCGCGGAGCGCGAGCTGCATCTCGAATCGCCGGCGCTGCTCCTGGGGATCGTTCAGCTCGGTGTAGGCGTTGCCGAGTTCCATCGCCGCGGCGTAGATCTCGAACCGCTCCACGAACGCCGGGTCGCTCGCCTTGTGTTTGGAAAGAGGCGAAACCTCCACCGGATAGTCGTAGATGATGGTGGGCTGAATCAGCGTCGCTTCGACGTTGCGCTCGAACGCTTCGAGCAGGGCGTGCCCCTTGAGCGACGAATCCCCCACCGCTTCCTGCATCGTCATGCGCCGCATGTTGGCGAAATCGAGCTGCGTGCCTTGGTAGGGAACCACGGCCGATCCGGTCGCATCGATCGCGGTCTGCTTGAGGAGCTCCACCGAGAAATCCATCAGGCCTTGATAATCGGTGTAGGCCTGGTAGAACTCCAGCATCGTGAACTCGGGGTTATGCTGCGTGGAGATCCCCTCGTTCCGGAAATTCCGGTTGATTTCGTAGACCCGCTCGAGCCCGCCCACGATGAGCCGCTTCAGATACAGCTCCGGGGCGATGCGCAGGTACAAATCGAGATCGAGCGTATTGTGGTGGGTGGAGAAGGGCCGCGCCGTGGCGCCTCCGTAAAGCGGCTGCATCATCGGCGTCTCCACTTCGACGAAGCCGCGCGCTTCGAGCTGCCGCCGCAGCGAGGCGATGATCCGCGCCCGCGTGACGAACACTCTCTGGCTTTCCGGGTTGGCGATCAGGTCCAGATACCGCTGGCGGTAGCGGATCTCGACGTCCTCCAGGCCGTGAAACTTCTCCGGCATCCCCAGCAGAATTTTCGAAAGGAACGTCAGCTTCTCGGCGTGAACGCTCAACTCTCCGGTCCTGGTGCGGAACAGATACCCGTCCACGCCGACGATGTCGCCCAGGTCGAGCAATTGATAGAGAGCGTACTCCGGCTCCGGGACGGCGTCCTGGCGGAGGTAGACTTGAAGGCGTTCGCCGGACTGCATCAGGTGCATGAAGCCGGCCTTGCCCATGCGGCGGATGGTCTGAATTCGGCCCGCGATGCGCACCTGCGGCTTCGCGGCGAGATCTTCGGCGGCCTTGGCGCCGTACTCGGAAAGAATCCCCGCGACGGTGTGGGTGAAATCGAACCGCTGGCCGTAGGGGCGGAATCCGAGCCTCTCGATTTCAGAGGTGCGGCGCAGGCGCTGCTCGAACAGCTCGTCTTCGAGGGACAAGAATAAGCTCCTTCAGAGCAGTATAGGGGGTTATCGCCGAACAATGACTTCGCGCAGGTGATCGCGCGTGAGGAAAAATTTCACCGACTGGAAATCCTGGAACAGTTTTTCGAGGCTCCGGTTGTTGAAAAACTGCGCCGGCCGCCGGCGGCCGCGATCCACCAGCATGACGCTGCGGTGATCCGAGATGCGATAGGAGTACGTCGGGATCGTATCGACGCGCTCCTCAGAGTGAAAAAAGGCCAGCAGGCACGAGCCCGGCTTCACCACCCGATGCAGCCGCCCCATCACCGTCGCCAGCAGCGGCGCGGCGAGAAACTGGAGCGTGTCCCACACCAGCACTCCGTCGAACTGCCTGTCGGGAAAATTGAGCGCGGCGTCCAGAAACCGGGAGACCATCACGGGATTCGACTGGTTCTCGTAAAAATCGCCGTCGCCGAAGCAGTGATCGAGCTGGTGGAGGAAATCGTCGGAGTAAAGCCGATGTCCGTAGTTGGTGACAAAGCTGACGGTGGCCTGGCTGGCGCCGGCCAGATCGAGGATGGAGAGCCCGGGCCGCTCTTCAAGCGACGCACAGAACTGATCGAGACCGTGACTGTGCCGGGTCTCCAACGAGCTAGCGCTTGACGTCGCCAGCTCCCGCCGCCATTACGGGCGGGCTCGGCGCCAACGCCGAAGCGACAGGCTGCGGCTTCGGCACAGCGGCAACCGGACGCGGCGTTTCAGCGCGCACGATGTCGATGTTGCCCTTGAAGTACGCCCCATCCTCGATCACGATGCGGGCGGTCTTGATATCGCCGACCAGCTTGGCATCCTTGCGGATATCGATTTTGTCGGTAGTTTCCACGTTGCCGTGAATCGTGCCCAGAACGACGATCTCGCGCGCCTTGATGCCGGCCATGACCTTTCCGTTGGGCCCCACCGTGAGGCGGTGCTCCTGCAGCTCGACGGTGCCTTCCACTTCGCCGTCGATGGTGAGGTCCTCGCGGCTGAAGATCTGGCCCTTGACGATCACGGACTTCCCCAGCACGGCCATTCCGGTGCGCGGAGAATCGAAATGAGGTTCGCTGCTCCGGCTGGGCAGAGTCGACATGGGAATTCCCTCCTTGGCAAGCTCGGACGAGGTCGGATGAGCCGACGCCGGTTTAACCGGCTTGGGTGCAAACTCTTCTTCTTTTCGGCGATTCCACATCGGAGCGCCTCCCTTCGGTGCGACTGTTCTTTATCCTACTACGGGTCCTGGTAAGTCAGGGAGATGCCGCGGCTGGGGGGAACGTTACAATATAGCTGTGCCGCTGTTTCGCCTGATTGCCGCTTTCCTGGCATCCTTCGTGTTGCAGGCCGCGCCCGCGATCTTCCCGCTCAAGGACGTCCGAGCGGGCCAGCACGGCGTCGGGCGCACGGTGTTCTCCGGCTCCAAGGTCGAGGAATTTCAGGTCGAGATCCTGGGGGTTCTCGAAAACATGGGCCCCCGGCAGTCGATCATCCTGGCGCGGCTCAGGGGCGGACCGCTGGCTCAGACAGGCGTGATGCAGGGGATGAGCGGATCGCCGGTTTACATCGACGGCCGGCTCGCGGGGGCGGTGGCCCTTAGTTTTCCTCTTTCGAAGGAAGCCATCGCAGGCATACGGCCGATCGAGGACATGCTGCGCATCGATCCCGATCCCAAAGCGGCGCTGAACTTAGCGGCCGCACCTCGCCGGCAGTTCCTGGCGGGTGACGCGCGGCTCGAAGAAATCGCGACGCCGATCTCCTTCTCCGGGTTCACCGCGGCCGCACTCGATCATTTCGGCGACCAACTCAAGGGACTGGGGCTCGACCCGCGCCAGGGAGTCTCCGGCGGCGGCCGGCTCTCCGACCAGCTCGGCGATCCGAGCCGCCTGGAGCCCGGGTCCATGATCAGCGTGCAGCTTCTATCGGGCGACATGAGCGTCGGCGCCGACGGCACGCTCACCGCGATCGACGGCAACCGCATTTACGCCTTCGGCCACCGTTTTCTCGACGGCGGCGCGACCGACCTTCCCTTCGCCCGCGCCGAAGTCCTGACGCTGCTCCCCAATCTTTCGACCTCTTTCAAGATTTCCACGGCGCGCGAGTGGATGGGCACGATCACCGAGGACCGCGAAACGGCCGTCTCGGGCCTGCTGGGAAAGCGCGCGGCGATGGCGCCGCTGGAGATCCGCGTCGGGACCAACGTCTATCACATGCGCATGATCCAAGACCGCGTAATGACGCCGCTGGTGGCGCAGATGGCGGTTTTTTCGACGATCGACGCCACCCAGCGCGCGATCGGATCGGCGGCCTACACCCTCAAAGGCCATATCGATTTTGACGGCGGCTCGGTGCGCGTGGACAGCGTCTATAGTGGCGATGTGGGTGTGGCCGCGCTCGCGTCGTTGGGCGTTTCCACACCGCTGGGGACCGCGCTTTCAAGCGGCTTCAGCGCGCTGAAGCTGAAAGGAATCTCGCTGGAGGTTGGAACCGTCGAGCGCCGCAGCCAGCTCCAGATCGCCGAGGCCGTGGCGCCGCGCCTGGTGCATCCCGGCGAGCAGGTGGAGCTGGCGGTCACGCTCGCTGGCGAGAATGGAGCGGAAACGGAGAAGAAAGTGAGGTATCGCGTGCCCGTGGGTGCGCCGCCCGGTCCTCTGTATTTCACCGTCTCCGATGCCACCTCCACCAACCTGCTCGAATTCCAGGCGGCGATGGGAACACCGCTCCACACGCCTTCGCAGTTGCTCGGGCAGCTCAATGCGCAGCGCTCCAATACCAAGGCCTACGTGAGGGTGTGGCGAGCGGAGAGCTCTTACACGATCCAGGGCCGCGACCTCCCCGATCCGCCTCCATCGCTGGCGATGATCCTGGCTCGCGGACAGATTGGCGGCGCCGCGGCCGCGATGAACATGCGCGGATCGAAGGTCGCCGAGATCGAGATTCCGGCCGGCGACTTCGTGGTGACGGGATCGAAAACTGTGCAAGTGGAGGTGAAGGAATGAAGTGGCCAGTGGCCAGTGGCCGGTGGCCAGTGCTGCTGTGGGTGTTCGCCGCCAGTTCCTTCGCGGCCACGACGGCTACCTGGGAGATGAACGGCTACCAGGATTTCCTGCGCGGCCGGCTCGAGGGACTCTCGCTCACGCGCGACGGACGCCTGGTGCTGGGCCCGAAGCTCGACACGCTGTTCGCCTCGGATCAACCCGAAATCTGGAGCGTGGCGCAGGCCGCCGACGGGTCGCTGTATCTGGGGACGGGCCATCGCGGCCGTCTGTATCGTCTGGACCAGGCCGGAAAAAGCACGCTGGTGTGGACCGCGGATCAGCCGGAGATCTTCGCGGTGGCTGTGGACGCCAAGGGAGTCGTGTACGCCGGCACGTCGCCCGACGGCAAGGTCTACCGCATCGAGAATGGCAAAGCCACCGAATACTTTTCGCCGGGCGCGCGCTACATCTGGGCCCTGACTTTCGCCAAGGATGGCACGCTGTTCGTCGGCACCGGCGATCAAGGAAAGATTTTTCGCGTCACGGCGGCCAATCGAGGCGACGTGTATTACGAGACCGGCCAGGCGCACGTCACCTGCCTCGCGCTCGATCGCGAGGGTCTCCTGCTGGCGGGCAGCGAGCCCAACGGCATTCTGTATCGCGTGACAGCGCAGAACAAGGCCTTCGTGCTCTACGACGCCAATCTGCCGGAGATCCGCGCCATTGTTCCGGCGGCCGACGGGACCATTTACGCGGCGGCTCTGGGAGGCAGCGTCGCGCGCCGTGTGGGCGCGACTTCCGGCTCGAACACAGGCACCGGCGGCACTACCGTTACGGCGCCTCCGATGAGCATCACGGTCACCGACGTTCAGGCGGGCCCGAATCTAACTCCCAAGCCGCAGCCTTCCACTCCTGCGGCAGCGGCGACCCCCGTGGTGGCTACCGCGGCGGCTGTCGATATCGCCGGGGTCGAGCATTCAGCGATTTACAAAATCCAGCTCGACAACACCGTCGAGACGATCTGGACATCCAAAGAAGAGAACGTCTACGACGTGGCGCTGGCGGGCACGTCGATTCTGTTCGTCACCGACGCGCAGGGCCGCATCTACCGGCTCGATCCCGACCGCAAGGCTACGCTGGTGGCGCAGGCCAACGAAGGCGAGGCCATGCGCCTGGTGGATTCGCCGAATGGGGTGATCGCCGCCACCGGCAATCTGGGAAAGATTCTGCGGCTGAGCGCCGCCACCGGCGCGT
>JBGPLI010000232.1:0-7852 GCA_041486445.1 Bryobacteraceae bacterium | reverse complement strand
CTTCCCGTTGGCTAACTCCTTCACCGCCCGCTGCACCACCGCATCCCTCAGCATCTCCACTTCGTCGCCTTTGGCGACTCCGAACTTCAGATTCAGGACCTCTTGCTTCAGGCGGCTCTGCAACCACTCGCGATAACTGAGCCACTCCGCGACGCCGGGACGAATATTGCGGCCAGATAGAAACACCTGAAGCTCGTCGAGCATCGCCGGCGTCACCTCGAAATTCCCGGGGATTTCGTGCTTCTGCACGTACTCGCCCGCGAACGAAGTGATCGATCCGGTGGCATCGAGCACGATCGCCAGGCGGCTCAGCGGCTGTTGAAGAACCACCTCGTCCGGCTGGATTCCGCCGCCACCCCGCACTTCGCGTCCCTTATCGGTGTGAAAGGTTCCTTGCGGCACGATGCCCGCGACGTCGAGTTGCCCGCTCTGGAGAGGTTTCTGAATGGAGCGGCCGCTGGGCGTGTAGTAGTAAGCGATGGTCAGCGCTATCCCGGTATTGCCCGATAGCGGAAAAACATTCTGCACCAGGCCCTTGCCGAAGCTGGGCTCGCCCACGACCAGCGCGCGGTCGTGATCCTGGAGCGCGCCGGTCAGGATTTCCGACGCGCTGGCGCTCTTGCCGTTGACCAGCACCGCGAGCGGAAACGCGTACGGCTTGCCGAATTTCGGCGTGCGCACTTCCTCGTCCTGCTTGCTGCGGCCCTTGATCGTGAACACGAGCTGCTCGGGTTGAAGAAACAGCGACGCCGTCTCCACCGCGGACTGAACGGCGCCTCCGGGATTGTCACGCAGATCGATCACCAGCCCCTTCAGATTCTCGCCGCCGAGCTTCTCGATCGTCTCCTTCACCAGTTTGCCGGTCGGTCCCTCAAAACCGGTGATGCGCAGGTAGCCGATGCCCGGCGCGAGCAGGAATCCGCGGTCCACGCTCGGGGTATCCACCAGCTCCGGCGTGAGCGTCAGGCGGAACAGCCGCACGTTTCCCGGACGGCGGACGTCGAGCTGCGCCTTCTGCTGTCGCGCCGCGCTCAGGAGCTGCACCAGTTGTTCGAATTCGAGCTGCGACAGCGCGTAGCCGTTGATGCCCAGAATTTCGTCTCCGGGAGCAAGTCCCGCCTTGGCGCCCGGTGTTCCCTCCGCCGCCTGAAGCACGATTACGCGGCCCGGCAGCACGCTCACGATGGTGCCAAATCCCTTGCTCTCGCCCTTCTGCATCTGCTGGAGCTGTTCGAATTGTCCGGGGTCGAAGAAGCTTGAGTGCGGATCGAGCGCGCGCAGCATGCCGGGGATCGCGCCCTGATAGAGCGCCTGGTCGGCCGCCACCGGATCGGCCGCCTCGCCTTCCACGGTCGCAAAGACGCCGACCACCTTCTTGATCTCGCGCTCCAGTGCGCCCGCGGGATCGTCCTGGGCGCGGAGCAGAGAGCAAGTAAGCAGCAGGATCGCGCGCATGTGGATCACCTGGTGAAACGCGTGGACTGGCGCGCGCGATGGCGCTCCAGCGCCAGCTCGATCAAGCGGTCGATCAGCTTCGAATACGGCAGCCCGCTCGCCTCCCACATTTTCGGATACATGCTGATCGCGGTGAAGCCCGGAATCGTGTTGATCTCGTTGATGAAGAATTTTCTCGTCGCGGCCTCCATCAGGAAATCGACGCGCGCCATCCCTTCGCAGCTTACCGCCTGGTAGCAGGCCACGGCGAGCCGCTGAATTTCCCGAGCTTGCTCCGGTGTCAGATCGGCGGGGACAACGGTGCGCGCCTTGCCGAGGATGTACTTATCTTCGTAATCATAAAACTCGCGGGAGGGCAGAATTTCGCACGGCACAGCCGCCACGGGTTCGTCGTTGCCGAGCACGGAGCACTCGAACTCGCGGCCTTTGACGGCTCGTTCCACCAGGATCTTGCGGTCGAAGTGGCCGGCCAGCTCGAGCGCCGCCTTCAGCTCCTCGCATGTCTTCGCCTTCGAAATGCCGACCGACGATCCCAGATTCGCCGGCTTCACGAACACCGGAAACGGCAGGCGCCGGCAGATGTCCTCGACGCGATACCGGCCGCGCGCCACCACGAAAGACTCGACAACGGGCAGATCGCGCTCCGCCATCAGCCGCTTCATCACGTCTTTATCCATCGCGACCGACGATGCCAGCACGCCCGCGCCCACATAGGGCAGGTCTGCCAGTTCCAGCAATCCCTGCACGGTGCCGTCCTCGCCGAAGGTGCCGTGCAACACCGGGAACACCACGTCGATGCCGGGATTGCCGCCGGGCTCGGGCGAAATCGGGCGCGGCTGCCAGCGCCCTTCTTTTGTGATGAGGATCCGCTGAACCTGGTAGCGTTCCGGATCCATCGCCGCGATGACGGATTCGGCCGAGTTGAGCGACACCTCGTGCTCGCCGCTTCGCCCGCCGTAAAGCACTGCCACGCGCAACCGGCTCATGGTTACAGGATTCTCTTTCCCATCGCGGACATCACTAGTTCGACGGCCAGCAGCGCCGTTCGGTTCGCTTCATCGATCACCGGATTCACCTCGACCACTTCCATCGAGGCCATAAGCCCACTGTCGCACACGATCTCCATGGCGAGGTGCGCCTCCCGGTAGGTGATGCCGCCGCGCACGGGAGTGCCAACGCCCGGCGCCTCGTGAGGATCGACCGCGTCCATGTCGAAGGAGAGATGAAACCCGGCGGTTCCGGCCGAGACGATCTCGATGGCTTCCTTGACCACGCTGCGCAGGCCACGCTCATCGATGTCGCGCATGGTGAAGGCGTGCACGCCCGTGCCGCGCACGTTCCGCCGCTCGGTGCCGTCCACGCTGCGCAGACCGATGATCGCCACCGATCCCGCCTCGACCTTCGGCGAGTAACCGCCGATGTGCGTCAGCTCGCGCGGTCCCAGACCGATCAAGCAGGCAAGCGGCATGCCGTGAACGTTGCCGCTGGGGCTCGATTCGGGCGTGTTCATGTCGGCATGGGCGTCGATCCAGATGAGGCCGAGTTTCTTCGGCGACTTGCGTCCCGCCTTGCGGAAGTGGCGAGACATGCCGGCGACGGTGCCGATCGCTGCCGAGTGGTCGCCGCCCAGCACCAGCGGCACGCGGCCCGCGTTCGCCGCTTTCTCCACCATCGCCGCCAGGCGCGCGCAGGTGTGGGCGATCTGCGGCAGGTAGCGCGCGTTGGCCGGGCCGGCGGGCGACGTCTCCGGTTGATCGACGACCACGTTGCCCAGATCCTCCACCACGTAGCCGAGCGCAGCGAGCTTCTCGTTCAGGTTCGCCAGGCGCATCGCCGAGGGGCCCATGTCCACGCCACGGCGCCCGGCGCCGAGGTCCATCGGCGCGCCAATGATCGCGATGTGGGATTGGCGCATGGTTAATCGGGAAACTCTCCTTGAAGGATCGTGACGATCTGCTCGCGCAAACGACGGGCGTCCGTCGTAGCAACTTCCCAGACCATCGGGCGGTGCACTCCGAAGTATTCGTGGACAAGGATGTTACGAAGGCTGATGATACTCCTCCAGCGAACGTCAGAGGACCTCTCTCTCAATTCGATGCTCAGTCGGGAAGCGGCTTCACCGACGACAGTCAGAAGCCGTCCCACGGCATGATACTGCAAGTCGCTCGATAGGAACTCCGCCTCCGCGCTGGCTTCGGTGATCTGCTTCAGAGAATCCAAGGCTTCCAGAATGTCGAGGAGTCGTTCGCGGTCACGCCGCATAAATGACTTGGGCTTCGGCGAGAATCCGATCCTTGATGCGAGGCTTCAAGGCCCGCTTCACACCTAGGTCTACTCTACGACCGAGCAAGTCCGAAAGTTCATTCATCATTTCTGCGAAATCCAGCAGACTCGGCCGTGCGTCCGGGAAATAGTCGACGAGCAAATCAATGTCGCTATCCGGGCGCAGCTCTCCGCGCGCTGCCGAGCCGAACAGCGAGAGTTCTCGCACGCGATAGCGGCGGCAAATCTCAGCGATCTGCGATGCCGGCAGGGCGACACCGGGCGCAATAGTCATGCAGCTATCCCACTTTCATTATCCAGCTTGTCACACCGTGCCGACCTACGGCCGAGTAATGTCCCAACAGATCGAAGCTGACTTCATCAAATTGACCGGGTGCGAACGGTGGAGGCAAGCTGAAAAAGTGTGGGGGGAGGTCTCGTCCGTACCGGTTTCCCCTACCGGTCTCTGGGAGCGAGTAGGGTGCCAAGGATTCCCATTTTAGATTCTTTCGGAAGATCTTTCGGGAGATTGCAGTTGGGGCACTTACCTGTCCCGTGACACGCTTGGCAGTCCTTCTCGCTTGAGTTAAGCAGGCAGTTAAGGCCTGTCCCATAGCATCGCGGACATCCATCGCAGCGTGAGCACTCGCGGTACCCCACCAGGATCTTCCAAAGATTCATCCCTCGTCTCCGTCGCTCACCATTTCCCTCGATGAGTGATCCACTGGCGGCCCGCTTCGCCGAGGCCGCCACCAAGTCAGCTACGATCTATTAGGACATCTACCTACGGCCGCGTGCGATACAGCATGCGCGGGAACGCGATGGTCTCCCGGATATGCTCCAGACCGCACATCCAGGCCACGAACCGCTCCACGCCCATGCCGAAGCCGGCGTGTGGCACCGAGCCGTACTTGCGCAGGTCGATATACCAGTCGAAGGCTTCGCGCGGGAGCGCGTGCTCCTCCAGGCGTTTCAGCAGCAGGTCCAGATCGTGGATGCGCTGGCCACCGCCGATCACTTCGCCGTATCCTTCCGGCGCGATGAAATCGACGCCCAGCGCCACGTCCGGGCGGTCCTCGGCGGGCTGAAAATAGAAAGCCTTGACGGCGGCCGGATAGCGATCCACCATCACCGGGCGATCCAGATCCTCGGTGAGCAGCGTTTCGTCGGCGTTGCCGAAATCGCCTCCCCACTGAATTTCGCTGCCCTTCGTCTGGAGCCTGACCACCGCGTCGTCGTAACTCATGCGATGAAACGGAGCCCGCACCGCTTCGAGCCTGGCGACGTCGCGTTCCAACTCCTTCAGCTCCTGGCGGCGATTTTCGAGCACGCGGCCAATCACGAACAAGACCAGTTCTTCGCCCACGCGCTTCACGTCTTCGAGATCGGTGTAGGCCATCTCCGGCTCCACCATCCAGAATTCGGTGAGATGGCGCCGCGTCTTCGATCGCTCGGCGCGGAAGGTGGGGCCGAAGCAGTAGGTCTTGCCGAACGACGCGGCGGTGGCCTCATTGTAGAGCTGACCGGACTGCGTCAGATACACTTTCTCGTCGTCGAAATAATTCACCTCGAACAGCGTGGAGGTGCCTTCGCAGGCCGACGGCGTGAATATGGGCGTGTCCACCAGCACGAATCCGTGCGAATCGAAGTAGTCGCGGATGGCGCGGATCACCTCATGGCGCACGCGGATCGCGGCGTGCTGGCGCCGGCTGCGCAACCACAGGTGGCGATGGTCCATCAGAAAATCGATGCCGTGATCTTTGGGCGTGATCGGATAGGGGTCAGATTCCGGCACTCTCTGCACGATCTCGGCGCTCTCGACGTCCAGCTCGTAGCCGCCGGGCGCGCGCTGCTCCTCCCGAACCTTGCCGCGCACCAGCAAAGACGACTCCTGCGTCAGATTCTTCAAGGCCTCGAACAGATCCTCGGGCAACGCGTTTTTCACGGCGACGCACTGGATGGTGCCGGTGCCATCGCGCACCTGCGGAAAACAGATTTTCCCGCTGCGGCGGAGATTGTACAGCCAGCCGGCGATCTCGATCGATTGGCCGGCGTGCCGGCCCGCCTCCGCCACGGTGACTCGCGGAACCGCGTGTTCAGGACTCATCGGATGATTTCAAGCTCTCGAGCCGCTCGAACACCGCCTTGGCGGCGTCCACCAGATGCTCGAGGTCTTCCGGATCGCGCAACTCAAGCAAGAGAGGGTATTGATGGCCCGCCGAACGCAGCGCCTCCATCGCGTGCTGCCAGTCGATGGTGCCGCCATCGGAGGAAAGCGGAAACAGGTGCGAATCCTCGGTTCCGTCGTTATCGTGGACGTGCGTGGAGCGGATCCGCGGCTTGAGCAGGCGGTAGGCCGTATCGACGCCTTCCTTCATATGGGCGTGACCGGTGTCGAAGCAGATGTTCAGGTCGAGGTGCGTGGCTTCGAGAAACATCAGCAACCTCTCCGCGCTCGACAGCGCGTTCGGAATATTTTCCAGCAGCACCTCCACGCCGCGCTGGCGGGCGAACACGCTGACCTCCTCGAGCGCCGAAAACGCCGCGTCGGCCGTCCGCTCGGAATACTCCTCGCCGGGGACGCCCAGGTGCTGAATCAGGTATCGGTACGGGATGGTTTCGGCGATGTCGAGCACGCGCTTGATCTCATCCACCGCTTGCATCCGTCTGCTCTTGACGGGCTCGGTGATGCTGACCACGGCGTTCGGACCCGAGCGCCCCCACACGTCGTCCGAATAAAGCGGCGAGTGCATGGAATGCACCTTGATCTCGGAGTCCCGAAACCAGTGGCCCAACTCGGCCACCTGCGCGCGATCGTGGTAATCCAGGTGCTGGCGCGCACAGAAAATTTCCACCAGCGGAATTCCGGCGTCCCAAATGCGGTCCAGCCACACCGAGGTGAGGCGATGGTTGACCAAAAGGAACGTGGATAGGGCGCGCTGCATGGCGTCTCAGTAACCGGCGGCTTTCCCCGCTCCGCGTCCGTCGGAGCCGCCCTGGAGCCAGCCGCCCGCGGACACGATCGCCTCCACTCGCGCCAGCACCACCGCGGCCGAATAATCGACGTTGTGGCCGCGCGCCTTGAGCAGCGCCACCGTGTCGGGCGAGAATCCTCTTTCCATATACAGCGTGTCGGGCAGCCATTGATGATGGAAGCGCGGCGCGTCCACGGCATCCTGCGCGTTCATTCCAAAATCGACCACGTTCAGGATCACTTGCAGGACCGCGGTGGGAATGCGCGATCCGCCCGGCGCTCCTACTACCATGAACAGCTTGCCGTCGCGCAGCAGGATGGTCGGCGTCATTGAGGAGAGAGGCCGCTTGCCCGGCCGGATCGCGTTCGCCTCGCCCTGCACCAGGCCGAACATGTTCGGCTCGCCCGGTTTCGCGGAAAAATCGTCCATTTCATTGTTGAGCAGAAAACCGAGACCCGGAACCGTGATGCCGTTTCCGTAGCCGCCGTTCAGCGTATAGGTGACGGCGACGGCGTTGCCTTCGGCGTCGGCGACGGCGAAGTGCGTCGTCTCCAGGCTCTCGCTGCCCGCGGGATGGCCGGGCCGGATCTGCTGGCTGGGCGTGGCGCGGTTCGGATCGATGGTGGCGCGGCGCCGGGCGATGTAGGCGGGATCGAGCAGCCCTGAGACGGGAACCTTGACGAAATCCGGATCGCCCAAGTACTCGCTGCGGTCGGCGTAGAAGCGTCGCATCACTTCCGCCACGTAGTGCACGCTGGCGGCCGAGCCCGCGCCCGATTTCTCGTATCCGCTGCTTTCGAGCATCCCCAGCATTTGCAGGATTCCGACGCCTCCGGCGCTGGGCGGCGGCGCGGCGATCAACTCGTAGCCGTGATACTTTCCGGTGAGCGGTTTCCTCTCCACAGCCGAGTAGTTCTTCAGATCCGCGAGCGTGATCAGTCCGCCGGCCTTGGCCATTTCTTCGGTCAGCTTCTTCGCGGTCTCGCCCTCGTAGAAATCTTTGGCGCCTTGCGCCGAGATGCGCGAGAGCGTGCGCGCAAGCTCGGGCTGGACAAGTTTCTCGCCCACCTGATAGTAGGCGCCGTTCTTCAGGAAAATGCGTTTGGACTCGGTGGACCGCGGCAGATCGGGCGAATCCCGGAGCGACGCGGCGAGCGCGT
>JBGPLI010000231.1:0-7875 GCA_041486445.1 Bryobacteraceae bacterium | reverse complement strand
TGTGCCCACGACCTCGCTCCTGACGACCCACAGATCTTCCTGTCGCTCCCGTTTCTTGCGGGTTCCCATGGCCATGCAGTATAGACGCCCAAAACATTCGCCAGGTCACATGTTTCGCGACTATTACCACGGGCTGCTAGCTGCGCTATGCCCGACATCACAATGTTAGATGAGCCTAGGCAGATTAACGTTGCGCCGCTGCCCGCAAGTTCCGGCACCAGCGCCTCCCACCTGTTCGTGAAGCGAGACAAGATGCGGGCTACCATGTAACACGCCGTCAATTTTCCACCTGGGGAATGGATCAGGACATCGAGATTGTCTGTCTGACCAATCTCACGAAGTTCTCTTCTCCAGCTAAAAACCTCCGTGAGCGTCTCTTCGTCTATGCGGTCTGCTACGAGGGCAAACAGGGGTCTAGATCGCTTCTTGCGAATTTCCTGAAGGGTGCTTGTGACCCCAGCATATGAAGCCTTCGGGTCACAACTCGGCTTGCGCGTATCAGCGGGGGGAGCGCTGACCGGAGTCGGCGTTACCGCCGCTGCTGACTGGGCAGGCGTTCCACTTGACGGAGCAACGCCAGGGCCATTTGAAACCGAGATCGGAGGCACGGAGGACATCGCTCCAGAATTATACCAAACGCCTGCGGAGGGGCTCTATCGGGTCCCTCAACCAAAGGCCACACAGATTCAGCGGACTACCCAGGCGATCTTGTCGCCTGCCAGCCGTGCCGGCCTGCGTTACTGATTTCTGACTGCCAGCAGATAGGGCGCCGACACGCGTGTCCCGAAGCCCACCGTGACCGGCGTCTGCCCTCCGGCGGGCACGTTGGAGGAAAGCACGAATTGGATGATGTAGGCGCCGGGCTGGGTCTGCGAGAGCGCTACCGAGGTGGCCGCGTGCGTCACGCCGCCCGCGTTGATCTGGACCCCCGACAGCAGTGCCTGGCCGGAGAAATCCGCGAAGCCGAACACCGTGACCTGAATCGTGTCGCCCGGACGAGCCGGATGCGAACTGTCCAGGACCGCGCCGGAGCCGTTCGCGGCCGCGAGGATCGCGGGCGGGTCCACCTGCAGCACCACCGGAGGAACCGCCGCGGACGGCGAGTTCAACTGCACGATCGCCGGGCCAACTGCCAATCCCGTCGGGACCTGGGCCACGATCTGCCCGGGTCCGTTGCCGGAGAACAGGACCCTCTGGCTGCCAATCGTGAGCGTCCAGCCGGCGAGGTTCTGCGGAAGGTTGGGAGCGTTGATCAGGGCGAAGCTGCCTGCGGGTACGATCGCCTGTCCGGTGGCCACGCTGACAATGTTTGCGCGCAGGCTGACCTGGTTCGGACTCGGCGGCGAGATCTGGAATCCCGAACTCAGCGGCACCGGCTCGAGACCGGAAATCACGCTCATGTTGACCGGGCCCGGCAATGCCTGCGGGCTCACGCTGAGGTTCAGCAGCAGGCGGCCGGGAGCGGTCACCCAAACGCGGCGCACCGTGACGTCGCTCGATCCGAAGCCGACCGCCGTCTGGCCGTCCACGAAATTCGTGTTGATGCCGTCGATCTGGACCATCGTGTCGGTCCCGGCGGCGGCGCTCAAGGTGCGCGGGGCCGCCGACGGAGGCGCAACCGTATCGTAGGCGTACAGCGGTGGCAACGCCGGGCCAAGCGCCTGCGACGAGCTCTGGCCGTCGGCGTTCAGGGCTTCCACCGCGGCCATATATCCGCCGGGAGCCGTGGGTGGGGCCACCACCAGCGAACCGTCGGGGTTGGTCCGCAGCAGGCTGGCCGGGACGCCGTCAAAGACGATGCGCGTCGCGGCGCTCAAATTCGACCCCTCCACCGTGACGAAGCGGTTGCCCTTCTCGTCCGAGCCCGGGATCAACGCGGAGATGGCGGGAGGCGCGCTGGGAACCACGGTGAACGCGGAGGGCAGGACATACAGATCGTTGTTCACGGTCACCGCCAGCGCCACCGGCGTGGCGCCGGAGACTGCGTTCGCATCCACGGTCATCATGAGGAACCCCTGGGTGTAATACTTCAGGCTCCCCGGTTCCACCATCCCCGTTCCTCCAATCACGCTGACGTTCAGCCCCGCTGCGGGCAGATTGTTGTTGATCACCGTGCCGTAGGCGTAGAAGACCATGGTCGTGCGCGTGCCGGATTGAAGCGGCGGCGCCCCCACCGCCACCTGATTGCCCGCGCCCTGGTATGCGTAGGTCTGCATGTTATACACGGCCGGCCCGGACCGCTGCGGCACGCTGAAGTTGATGCCGTTCACCGGGACGCCCGCCGCCACCGGGATCTGCGCAGCCTGGTTCCAGTCTGCGGTGCCGGGAAAAAACAGCGTGCCGAAGGCCGTGTTGGCCGCAAACGGAACTTTGGCCGCGTCCACGGGCCAGACGATGTTGGCTGGCGTCGCTTCGCTCTGCGAAGCCGGCGGCAGAGGATGCGCGTAGACGTAATACTGGCCCGGGGGAATCCCCTCGATCCGATACGTGCCGTCCGGATTGGTCATCCCGCTGACCGCCGCGCCGGAGGTCGAGAGCGCCACGACGCTCGCCAGGTTCACGCCCTTTCCCGCCAGGGTCACCTGTCCCGAGATGCTTCCTGTCGCAGCCAGGAATCCGCCCGCCGGGTAAAGAACCGAAATGCCGGCCACGTCGTCCGCCGATAACGGCGCGGCTTTGGTGGTGGCGCGCGTGATCGCGGTGGACATCGCGCCCGACGTCATGGTGTGCTGCAAGCCCAGCGCATGTCCGAATTCATGGACCGCGGTGAGAAAGAAGCTGTCGGTGTAGCTGGCCTGCGCGGGATTGGTCAGATCGCGCCGGAACTGCACGCGCGAGCGCAGGATCGCAACCGAGGAAGCTCCCGAGGCGACGAAGCTTACGTCATCCACCGCCGTCGGCTTGGTCTGCGCCAGAATGCCGGGAGGCATGTTGTCGTCGAAGACCACGTCGATCCCCGGCGTCGCCTGCGGCGCTCCCACCGGCCCGATTCCTCCGAATCCGACACGCAGCGCCGAGCTGCCCACATCGTTCCACACGCTTGCCGCCGCCTGGATCTCGCTCACAATGGCCGCGAAGCTGTCTCCCGGCATCGTCGCCGCCGGGCCCTGCTCGGAAATGATGTAGTTGACGGTGTTGCCGGAGAGCGCGTTCAGGTCGAAACGCAGCGGCACGGCGTTGAACGGTCCGGTCCGGTTGGCGAAGTAGGTCCAGTGGTAATACCCGGACGCCAGCGAAGACATCGCGGCCAGGCTCGTCGCCAGGATCAGGATCCTCCGGGCCGCCTTCATGACTTATTTCCCCGTCGAACGCGCGCTCTGAATGCGCGCCCGCAGCTCGGTGAGCTGCATCCATACGGCCTGGTCGCTGACCGGGCGGCCGTTCTTGTCGAGCATCAGCTCGCTGGTCGGCGGACGCGCCACCACCGGATTTCCCGCCGAGTCCTTCTGCACGCTGAACAGCCCCTGGGAAAGACCGATCACCTGGGTCAGGCCCGAAGGGCTGGTCCACAAGAAGAAAACGTATTCCTCCCCCGGGTTGAGCTGGGGCGCTCCGGAGACAATTTGGCGCAGGCCGCGCGCCGCTCCCCCCGGCACCGCTACCTCCATTTGGCGCAGGCCGGTTGCGCGTAAGTCCTCAACAACTTGCAATTGGTAGAAGGTGTAGATGTCCTGGCCGCGGACGGCGCCGGCGGAGCCCAGCACCTTTGCCCGCACAATCGCGGTGGACTTGCGGGCAATTTCGTCGAGCCCCATCTTCTGAAGCGTGGTGGCGCGGGCTGGCCCGAGCAAACCCAGCAACGCCAGCGCCATGGACAAAATTCGCATAAGAGTGGACGGCCTGGAAGAGAGCAGGTCCGGTTCCATTTCAATCATTGATTATAAACGAGTTAACTGAGTGAGTTGGGTTCGTTTTGTAGTTCTTGGACACGTGATTGGGACACAAGGGTACACAGGCCATGCCGAGGATTGCCGGTCACAAGCCGCCAAAGTAGCCCGAGAGCCCGCCAACAGGCCCTTCGGCTAGCAGCCAGCCGTCAAAATGTCGACTCCTGTGGTAACATCCGTCACGAGAGGCGCTAGAGTTTGAGAATTTTTACCGGTTCCAGAGACAGTATACCGTCAGCATGGTGAAACCTGCGGCTAACTCAAGCGTCTTTACCAAGTACGGGAAACAGGGTTCACCGTAATGATTTTGGTAGCGGCAGCCGATATGACCGGAAGTTACCCGGACGAACGGGTCGGTCTGGCCGATAGCCCGAAAGAGTGGCATAGAAATTGCTTGCGTAAAGAAACGTTGTATGTTAGGCTGTCGAAAGTATTCGCAGGTACTCGCCGGGGTTCGGAGCCACCGGCGCTTCGATCTTACGAGATCACGTCACGCTAAACTCCGCTGTAAAGCGGACTTGAGGAGTTGAACCTTTTTGGACTCCTCCGCGTCTAATGGGTTTAGCGGTGTTCAAAAAGAGAGACCGAGACGAACTGGACTGAAACGAATAGAAGAACAAAACAAACCGAAGAGATAGGGACAGGAGAGGCAGATATGACAAAGAGTGAATTGAACAAATTTCGGAGTATCCTGGAGGCCAAGCAAGCCGAGCTGGCAGCGTTTGTGCGGAACCGCGAGGGGATTGCCATCGAGAAGAGCCCGGACGCCTTGGACGAAGTGCAGCACGCCGCAGAGCGTGAGCTGGCCATCCGCAATCTGGACCGGGAATCGAACCTGTTGAGAAACGTGCGCGCGGCCTTGCGCCGGATCGAGGAAGGGAATTTCGGAGTGTGCCTGCACTGCGAGGAAGACATCAGCCCCAAGCGGCTGGCTGCAGTGCCCTGGACGGCATTCTGCATCCAGTGCCAGGAAATCGCCGACCGCAGCCAGTCCGGCGACGGCTCGGAGAGCTTCGACGAGCTCCTGGTCCACGCGGCCTAAGCCTCCATCAGTATCTTGATGAAAGAGATCTGACGGCCCGCCCGTTCTCCGTCTCTTCGATACGAGTGAAACTGCCTGGCGTCGCATCGTGTGCAGGCGCCGGGCATTTCTATTTGCGCCGCCGGCACCCCCGCGGCGATCAACTGCTGCCGGTTCGCCGCGGCCAGATCGACGCGGGCGGCTCCGCCGAATCCGAACAGACGTCCCACTTCGGGTCCCACTTCGTAACAGCACGCGCCGATGCCGGGACCGATGGAGGCGTAGACGTCGCCCGGCTCGCTGCCGAATTCGGCGCGCATTTTCTCGAGCGTCCCCGTGACCACGCCGGCCGCGGTTCCCCGCCATCCGGCGTGCACAGCCGCCACGACGCGCCGGCGCCGGTCCGCCAGCAGGATCGGGAAGCAGTCCGCCGTGCGCACCGACACCGTGACGCCCGGACGCCCGGTGATCAGCGCGTCGCCTTCCCCGACACACCCTCTGGGTCGGTCCGCCACGTGCGACAAAGAAGAATGAATTTGTTTTAAGCTCGCCATCTCTTCCTGAGTCAGGTCGGCGTCGCGCGTGCCGAATCCATGGCTGATCCAGGAGAACTGGGCAAGCAAAGGCGAGGAGAGAACGCCGGTCACGGGCGGCGGCCTACTCTGCCGCCTCATCCAGGAGCAGCGAGAACTGGCGCGTCTTTTCGTCCACCCGGGCCTTGATCTCGGCGAGCTCGCGCTCCATCGAGCGAAGCCGGTCGGCCAGGTGCAGGCACGCCAGCACCGCCACGCGGTTGCCGTCCACGTTGCCGGCGCGCTGCGCGATCGAGGTCATCAGCTCGTCGATCGAAGCGGCGAGCGCCTCCACTTCGCCGGGCTCGCTGGTCGCCACCAGGGAATAGGTTTGGTTGAAGATGGTGACCCGCACCGTCTTTCGATCCGGTCCTGCTTCCATGGCCTATTGTCCACTCAGCAGATCCATCTGCCCGAGCAGCTTTTCGATGCGCGTGCGGACCTGCTTGCGCTCGCCGCGCAGAGCTTCGAGTTCTTGGCGGAGCCTCTGCGCCTCGGCCAGAGCCCCGCCAGCGGCGCGTCGCACCGAATCCGCGTCGGCGCGGGCGGCGTCGCGCTCGGCGCGCAGCGTGTTCACCAGCTCCACGGTGCGGCGGATGCGCTCCTCCAGATGGGCGAGCGAATCCTCTTCCAGCAAGCCTGAATCCGGACGCGGGGCGGCAGCCATGCTACACCTTCTCGAGCGCGGTCTTGGCCTGGTTCACCAGGGCGGTGAATGCGGGCGCATCTGTCATCGCCAGATCGGCGAGCATCTTGCGGTTCAGATCGACGCCGGCCTTCTTCAATCCGCTCATGAACCGGCTGTAGGAAATTTCGCCCGCGCGGCAGGCCGCGCCGATCCGCACAATCCACAGAGAGCGGAAATCGCGCTTCTTCCGGCGGCGGCCGACGTAGCCGTAGCGCAGCGATTTCTCCACCGCCTCCTGCGCGGCGCGATGCAGCTTGCTCTTGGTGAGAAAGAAGCCCTTGGCCAGGGCCAGCGTTTTGCGCCGGCTGTGGCGGCGCTTGGTACCACGTTTTACTCTCGGCACGTTTTCTTGGCTCCTTCTAAAAGTACGGCGGATCAGGCACGTGCGGCGCGCTGTCCACGCGAAGCGTCATCGCTCTCAGTAGGGAAGCATGCGATTCATCTCGGGCGCGTTGGCGTCGTCGGCCACCGCGCTCTTCCCCAGCCGGCGCTTCCGCGAGCGCGACTTCGAGGTCAGAATGTGACGGGCGAACGCATGCCGGCGCACAATCTTGCCGGTGCCCGTCTTCTTGAACCGTTTGGCCGCACCCTTGTGGGTCTTCAACTTTGGCATGAATGTTCCTGGAAATAAGCGTCAGCGAGTTGGCGACGACTTTTCAAATCATAACACATCCGCCGAGGCATCAGCGGGAAACTCATAGACCGCAGCCTCGATCGTCCGCGCCGGAGTCTTGCGGTCCCAAATGGTTTTCTGCAACCTGGAGGCGACTTCGGGCTGAAAGCTGACCTCGCCGCAATGATCGCAGACGATGGCCGGCACGTTCTCCACCACCACCAGCCGGTCATCGATCGTCAGATTATTTGCAGTCTCCTGTGGCGGAACTCGATCCACTGGCTGGGTCAGGCTGATACAAGGTTATCACTTTGACAGGATTGGGCCCCGGATAGCCGCGCTCGCCGCAGACCTTGGCTTGAGTGAACGATCAACACGCAGCGCGCTCCGCCGGGGAGAGATTCCCCACATTCGTGTGGGTCGCCGCTTCATCCTGCCGAGGTCCGCCATCCCGGAGTGGTTGCGTTCGGCAGGGCGGAGGCGCGAAACCGAACCGGGAGGTGCTGCGAGGACATCGGCAGGAACAGGACCGCGACCGCCAACTCTTCGGCCCAGACTACGAGGATCACAATCTGGTTTTCTGCCAGCCCACCGGCGCCTACTATTCACCCGATCGTCTTGGCGCCCGCGTGGTTGAGCTCATGCGGAAAGTGGGACTGCAAGGCGTCAGCCTGCATTCCTTGCGACACTCCCACGCCAGCCGCCTACTGAGCAATGGCGTGCCGATCGCGGTCGTCGCCCAGCGCCTGAAGCACACCGACCAGAACATCACCCTGTCGATCTATTCCCACGCGCTGCCGGCCGACACCCAGGCTGCGGCGAAGATATGGAACGACGCCATGGCGGACGTTATAGCGGAAACGCGGAAATCTGGCGCGGAGCGCATGTTAGCAAATGTTTGCACGCGGAAGGCTGAAAATGCGGAAGCCTTAGAAAGGAAAAGGAGGAAATGGCGGGGACGACGGGGCTCGAACCCGCGACCTCCGACGTGACAGGCCGGCGCTCTAACCAACTGAGCTACGTCCCCGCTGCGCCAAGCCGGCGACTTTCAGAGTAACACAGGGCACTGTCCGATCGCGCTGATCGAGTTCTTT
>JBGPLI010000230.1:0-7961 GCA_041486445.1 Bryobacteraceae bacterium | reverse complement strand
GGCGGTTGATCCGCTGGACTCCAGTTCTACTGTCCTAGACCCCGAAATCGTCGGCCAGGACCATTACGATGTTGCCCGAGAGGTCCAGCGGGTGCTGCAGCGTTACAAAGACCTGCAGGACATCATCGCGATTCTGGGTGTGGACGAATTGTCGGACGAAGACAAAGCGACTGTGGCCCGCGCTCGCAAGATCCAGAAGTTCCTATCGCAACCGTTCACAGTGGCCGAAGCGTTCACCGGCCGCAAGGGCAAGTACGTGAAGGTGGCGGACACCGTGCGCAGTTTCAAGGAAGTGGTGGAAGGCAAGCACGACGAAATTCCAGAGCAGGCGTTCTACATGCAGGGCTCCATCGACGACGTGCTCGAAACCTGGGAGCAGATGAAGAAGCAGGGCTGACGGGATGGCCGATACGTTCCAGATCGAGATCGCGACGCCGGAGAAGCTGATGGTCAGCCAGCGCGCCGAGTCGGCTCAGATTCCCGGCAAGGACGGCTACATGGGCATCCTGCCCGGCCACGCGGCGCTGCTGAGCGAGCTGGGCCAGGGCACGCTTTCCTTCACCCACGGCGGGAAAACCGAGAGTCTCACTGTCTCGGGCGGCTACGTCGAGGTCCGCGACGATCACGTGCGAGTGCTTGCCGACAAGGCGGAGTGACTTACTGAACCGCTCGCGCCAGCTTACTGGCAGCCGTTGACGCCCTTGGTCAGGCAGATGGAGTTGGTGATATCGGGAGGGATCGGGAGGCCTCGCTCCATCATCAGTTTCTTGATGAAGGCCGCCGTCTCCGGGTGAGGGATGGCGGACTGCACTCCCACGCGCACCAGTCCTTGCGCGTAATTCAGCGGGACCCAGGTGAGGCCCAGCATGGCGCCGTTGACCGTATCGCGGCTTCCCAGATCGTGCGCGTCGAGCCTGGCGCCGCGGTCCACCAGTAGCTGAACCACCGCGTTCCTCCCCTTGTGCGCCGCCCCGTGCAGCGCCGTGCGGCCTTCGTCGTCGGCGATGTTCGGGCCGATTCCCAGATCCAGGCACATTTTCACGGCCTCGAGGTTTTCCTCCGCCGACCATTCATAGGTGACGCCCTCCACCCACCCGATTCCCGAGGCCACCGCCAGCGCGGTCACGTTGTGCGCGGTCGGGATCTTCGGATCCGCACCGCGAGCCAGCAGCAGCTTCATCAGCGTGACGTCGCCGGACTGGGCCGCACGCAGGAACGGCGTCGCGCCATCCTCGAACAGCCACTGCATCGTGAAATTGGTTCGCGTCTCGGTGCTGTCGCCTTTACATTCCTTCGGCGTCGATTGCGCCCCGCAGACGCGGGCGTTGACTTTCGCTCCCTTGTCGAGCAGCAGCTTGATGAACTCCAGATGGTCCATGTCCGGTTTGCGCACCGGATAATCGCCCATCTCGATGTTGCGGTTGTCGGTCGCGATATAGAGAGGACTCCATCCGCCCTTGTTGGCGATATTCGGATTCGCTCCGCGCTCGAGCAGGAACGCCGCCAGCTTGTAGTGCCGGTTTTGGGTCGCCGTGAGCAGCGGAGTCCAGCCATAGTGCGTGACCTGGTTCACATCGGAGCCGGCATCGAGCAAGTTTCGCGCGCATTCGAGGCAATCCTCGCGGGCCGCCAGCACCAACGGCGTAAGGCCACCGCCGTCTTTGTCGTTCCTCCGTCCGAACGCCGCCTCCAGGGCGGCTGCATCGGCGACAGCCACCAGATCCCCGCTCGCTGCTGCCGTGGCGCGGGCCGCCTGGGCCGTGCGTTGCGCCTGCAATCCGCCGGACGCCGTTCGCAAACGCTGCTGCACGGGATTGGCGAGGTAGGCGGTGCCGCCCTTGGAATCGAAACCCGAGGTCGCGGCCACATCGGCTCCGCGCTCGATCAACAGCTTGACCGCGGCCGGATGCGCCTGTTCCGCGGCCCACATCAGAGCGGTGGTTCCCCGCAGGATTTCTTTCACGTTGACGTCAGCTTTGCGATCCAGCAGCACCTTCATCGCGTCCACGTTGCCGCTTCGCGATGCGAACATGAGAGGAGTCTCTCCCCGGGGGCTTTTCTCGTTCACGTCGGCGCCGGCCTTCAACAGTTTTTCGATCATGGCCGCGCTTCCGTTGATTGCGGCCAGATACAGAGGAGTGGCGCCATCGCGGTTCGCGATCTTGACGCTTGCTCCCGCGGCGATCAACAGGTCCGCCGTCTCCAGGTCGTTCTTATACGCGGCCCACTGGATCGCGGTAGCTCCGTCGGCTTGCGGAGCATTCACGTCCGCTTTCTGATCGAGCAGAGATCGCAGGGCCGCTCTGTCACCGTTCATCACCGCGTCGGCAACAGGGCTCGGCGCGGCGCCGAAGCACACCGCCGCCACGACCACGATTCCAACGACGGATCTCATCGCTTATACCAGGCCCACCAGGGGCCCTGTGCCGTCGCCAATGCTGTTCTGATGAACGCCGAACAGGTTCAGAATGCTCAACAGCAGATTGCCCGTGGTGATCGTCTTGGTTGGATAGGCGAGGTGACGGCCGCCCTTGAGCTGCCCCGAAGCTCCGCCGACCAGAACGTGGGGCACGTCGTAGTGCAGATGCTGGTTGGAGTCGCCCATGTTGCTGCCGTAAAGGATCAGCGAGTGATCGAGCAGAGTGCCGTCGCCGTCGGGGGTCTTCTTCAGCTTGTCCACGAAGTACGCCAGGCACGCCACGTGATACCGGTTGATCTTCGAATAATCCGCGATCCTCTCGGGATTCTCGGCGTGGTGCGACGCGCCGTGGAACCCGCTGTTGGTGCCGCTGGCCGGATACACGCGGGCGGTCAGGTCGCGGGCGTAGAGAACCGTGGAAACGCGCGTGATGTCGGCCTGGAACGCCAGCGTCTGCAAATCGAACTGGAGCTTGATGTGTTCGTCGAAGGACTCCGGTACGCCCGTGGGGACCACGACGCCGTCGGTCGAAACCGTTCCCGAGGCCTTCCTGGCGATCTCAAGACGCCGTTCGATCTCGCGGATGTTCTGCGCGTATTCGTCCAGGCGCGCGCGGTCGCTCGGGCCGATGTCCTTCTTGAAACGCGCGAGACTCTCGGTGACCGAATCGAGAATGCTGCGGTCCTGCTCCCTTCGCGCGGCGCGCTCCGCGGGAGTGCTGCCGTCGCCGAACAGGCGCTCGAAGACCACCTGCGGGTTCAGTTCCATGGGAAGCGGCTGCGTGGGGGACTGCCACGAAATAGAGTTCGTGTAGGCGCAGCTATAGCCCTCGCCACAATTGCTCGAATTCGCGCCGGGATCCTCCAGGCCAAGCTGGAGCGACGGCAACAGCGTATCCTGGCCGATCTTCTGCGCGATGATCTGGTCGATCGTGGTGCCGTCGTAGATATCGGCCCCGGTGGTCTTCTTCGGCTTGTTGGCGCACATGTATGCGGCCGCAACCCAGTGGTCGGCACCCGTCACTCCGGGCGGCGGCTCGGCCGACTTGGACCAGAGGCCGCTGAGGATCACCGTGCGGTCCCGGAACGGTTCGAGCGGCTTCATGATCATCGGGAAGTCGAAGCCGGCGCCTTCCTTATCGGGAATCCAATAGCCGGGCGCCATGCCATGCGGAACGAAGATGCCCGTGAAGCGGGTCTTCGGGACGGCGGCCGTCCGGCTCAACGGCGTTTGCGCCGGGATCATCGAATCCAGCAACGGCAGCGCCAGAGTGATGCCGGCGCCGCGCAGAAACGTCCGCCGGGGCAGGTGCTTCTTGGTGACAAACATTCCTATTCGATTCTATCGCACCCTGCGCAACACGGGGCGCGGAGAACAAAAAATACCAAACGAACCCATGAGTTTTAGTGCCAACCTCAAGAAAGACAAGTATTTAACTATTGATCCCTATGGAAAACGAACCCATCGAAGTACGGTTGGGAATGAGCCGGTTCGTGCTGCCATGTGCGTTGCCTCCCTCTCCGGTTAACACGAGAGGACGCGCTGGAGAACGTTTCGAGGCGCCAAGTGCGGGGGAGAACGGAGTTACAGCGCGCCTGCGGCCGTAATCCACAAGCAGATGGAGGTGCGAGCCGGTTCTGGCTTCGCCGTGTAGTGGGCGCCGAATGCTGGCCGCCGGAGTGACTGGACCGGACGATGCGCGGTCTAAAGGCCAGGCATACTTCGTGCGCGGAAGTGAATCCTTAGGGAGCTCCCCGAGTCGCTGATTAACCCTCGCGACAGAGAGGCCATTTATTTAGCCCGCAACGGCGTGGGAACCGGTCTTGTACCGGCGGACACTACATCGCACGCAGACCCCAACAGTTTATCTAAGAGACTCGCCGGCACAACGGAGCCTGGCCCGGCTGAAAGCGGTACGGTTCTAACTGCATCCGGAGAGCGGGGCCGGCCCTGTGCCGGCTAGAAAACCGCTCCTGGTCGGTTCAGCCCTCCGATGACATCGAACTCCTTGACTTAAGAATAAGGCAGCGCCTGGAAATTTCAGGCCAGACGGATCGCGAAGTGGTTGACGGGAGGGGAGATCGAGTTTTTCAGAGAGATGGGAACGGCGGATTCACCGTGGCCAAAGTTCCGGGTTGGCGACTATACGGACAGAAGCGCTTGTTTCTGCGATAAAATCGATCAATACTATATGCCTGCTTCGTTGGCACCCGCATCAGTCCCTACGAGATCCTGGCACCGATTGGCGCCGGTGGCATCGGCGAAGTATACCGGGCGCGGGATACCAAGCTCGGCAGGAACCTAGCGATCAAGATTTTGCCAGCCGTGTTCGCCCAAGATGCCGACCGGATGGCACGGTTCGAGCGCGAATCGGAAGAACGACGCAGTTCGCTCGGCGGTACATGTTCTGAAATGGGCGAACTGGTCAAGGGGCCAAGGGAGGCGTGCGAGTCAGGCTGAGAGGCCGCAGAGCAGGATAACCTTAACTTAAAGGGGTTGACATGAAGATGAGCAATGTTACAGCGACCGTCGTTGCAGTTACCGGGCTGCTTGTGCCAGCGTACGCGCAGTGGACCCATCCCGACCCACGCGCGCCACGGACTCGCGACGGCAAGCCAATCCTAACAGCCCCCGCGCCGCGGCTTAACGGCAAGCCGGACCTTTCCGGACTCTGGCAAGCCCCGCCGCCGATAAGCGCAGGCAACGGGTTCGGCATCCAGGGCGATGCGTCAGACATTGGAGACGTTCACCGGAACGTTTTCTACGAAATAAAGCGCGAAGAGGAGCCGCTGAAGCCCGAGGCGATCGCCCTCGCTTCCAAGCGCCGGGGTGAACCGCAGCCCCAGGCGCTTTGCCTGCCTATGGGCGCACCTAGCTTCATGATGGTTCGGGCATTCAAGATCATACAAGCGCCGCAACAACTCGTTATGATCGGCGAGACTCCGGATCCGCCGCGGCAGATTTATCTGGACGGGCGCAGCTTACCCAAAGATCCGGATCCTACGTGGTTGGGATCTTCGGCAGGAAAGTGGGAGGGCGACACGCTTGTCGTTCAAACCACGGGCTTCAAAGAGCAGGGCTGGCTCGATAACGCCGGCCATCCACGCAGCCAGTCGATGCTGATCACCGAGCGCTACTATCGCCGCGATTTCGGGCACATGGACCTTGAAATCCGCTATGAGGATCCAAAATATTACACGCGGCCTTTTACCAACAAAATAACGCTGCACTTGATTCCCGATTCGGACATCATTGAGTACGTCTGCAACGAGAACGAAAAGGATATCGAACACTCGGGCAAGCGGTAAGATTAGAACCGTATCACATTGTCGGAACTCTCCAGAGGCAGGTGACGGGAAGCCGATTTCACAATGCCACAAATTATCGGTATCTATCTTCGAACACCGAGAATGGGAGAGAGCCCAGGTACTTGCGTTGCGCTTTTTCTAGACGCAGCGAATTCCATCTCGCGCCGCAACCGCACCGCGGCCGAGTCTGTGTCGAATGCGACAGTGCTCCATCTGAGCGGTTGGCCGGCGGCGACCGGCTCCAGCAGCTTCCACCCCTGTGCGAGGCCCAGCGGCAAACAATTCTCCCTCACAGAAGTCTCGGAGGGCATCAGCCGGCCGACGACGGTATAGCCGCCTTCACCATCCAGAATTTCGCCCGTTTTCAGATCCCGCTTGGCGACGGCCACGGCGTCGGCGCGCCACCCCGTCGGGCAACCGGTCGGCTCGCCGCGCAGGCCAACGGATGCGACCGAGATGCCGGCTTCCAACCCGATCAGGTGCCAGCGCTTGTACAGGCACGCATAGCGGCCCGACGGGTCAGTCTTCACGCCGTATTCCTCGAAACAGCGCTGGATGTAATCGGTCTCTCCCTCGAACACCACGAACACGCCGAAGCGAATATCGTAGGGGGTGGGCGTTCCATCGCTCTGGAGCGAGGAAATCACCTCGACTTGGCCCTTGTGGTGCAGAACGCCGCCTTCGCTGCGAGGGCGCATCAGCGCCGGAATCTCGTCGATGGAGCCCGGCGGGTACAGCAGTCCCTCAGGTGCGGGCGTCAAGCCGGTGGCGTTGCAGACTGCGGCTGTTTCAATCGCCGGCTTGGAGCCGTCGAGGAAAGAATTGAACATTTTCGGGTTCAGCCCGCCCAGCTTCGCCTGCTCTGGCGTAAGGCCGTAATAGCCCCAGACGGTCTCGGGCGTCGATTGCGCGAAGTGCGGCTGCCACTTGTGCCCGCGGCCGGCCGCCACCACCGGAAACCCGCAGGCGCGCGCCCAGTCGACGAGGTCGCAGATCAGCGCCGGCTGGTCGCCATAGGCGAGGCTATAGACGACGCCCGCCTCCGCCGCCTTCTGGGCGAGCAGGAACCCGCAGAACGCGTCCGCCTCTACCGTCACCATCACCACATGCTTGCGGTTGCGGAACGCCGCTAGCGCGTGGTCGATCGCCGCAGGCGGATTGCCGGTCGATTCGATAATGATGTCGATGCCGGGATGTCTGACCAGGGCTTCCCAATCGTCAGAAAGGTGCGTCCGCCGCTCCTTGAGAGCAGCGTCGAGCGATGCGGAACCGTAGGCGTGCACAGGCCACCCTGTACGACGCAGGTTCTCCTTCGCCTTGGCAGGCGACACATCCGCGATGCCGACGAGATGCATGCCCGGTGTCCTCGGCACCTGCGCGATGTACATGGCGCCGAACTTGCCAGCGCCGATCAGGCCGATCCGCAGTGGGTTGTCCTGCCTCTCCAGGAGTTTGGCGTGGAGGCTCATGCGGCCCTGAGGCTCCCCTGAAGTTCCTCGGCCGGCGTCCCGTCCTTCCAGGGGAGCGGCACGTCATAGTGTCTGAGCAGGCAGTCGTCCGGCAGGCAATCGATGGGCGTGAAGTCGCGATGCGCGACGTAGCCTGGCCGCTTGAAGCACCGGATGTGGTTGGAAACGGCGCACAACGAAAGATAGACGCTCACGCGGTTCCACGGCGACAGGTTGGAGGTCGAGGCGTGCACCAAGCAACCGTGGAACAGGATCATCGAGCCGGCTGGGCCCTTCGGCGCGACGATGCCGCCGCGCTCCACGAGCTTCCCGATCGTCTCGTGGTTGATGGTCCAGAGGGGATAGCTGGTGGTGGTCAGGTCGTGCTCGGCCTCCAGCACGCCAAGCTTGTGGCTGCCCGGAATAAACATCAGTGGACCATTGAACTCGTTCACCTCGTCGAGGAAGATCGCCACGTTCATGGCACGGTCCTCCGGCATCTGGTCGTCGGCGCGCCAGGTGCCGTAGTCCTGGTGCCACTGCCATACGTCGCCGTCGAACGCCTGTTTGCCGTTGATCTTGAACTGGTGCATGTACACGTCTTCGTCGAACAGTTGCCTGATCGGCTCCACCATACGCGGGTGGCGCGCCAGCTTAGGGCTTGCTAAACAATAATCTGTACAAAGCATGAAACATAGGTTATGTTTTATGTAGTGAGGAACTACGCCCATCGCAAGTCGACCCCGGTAGACAAACAGTGGCTGCGAGTACTGGGAACTCTGAACG
>JBGPLI010000229.1:0-8214 GCA_041486445.1 Bryobacteraceae bacterium | reverse complement strand
CCATGCAGTTGCCGATAGACGACAAGCACAGCTACAACAAGGAATACCTGGAAGCGCAGCTGGCCATCCTGATGGGCGGCCGGATCGCCGAAGAGCTGTTCATGCACCACATCACTACAGGCGCCGGCAACGACATCGAGCGGGCCACCGACATGGCGCGCAAGATGGTCTGCGAATGGGGCATGAGCGAGCTGGGCCCGCTCAGTTTCGGCAAGCGCGAGGAGCAGATCTTCCTCGGCCGCGAGATCGCCCAGCACCGCGATTTCAGCGAAGCCACCGCCATCCGCATCGACGAGCAGGTGAAGAAGCTGGTGGAGGGCGGCTATAATCGCGCGCACCAGATCATCAACCAGCACTCCGACGCGCTGGAGCGGATCGCGCTGGCGCTGCTTGAGCGCGAGGTTCTGGACGGCAGCGACGTGAGGAAGCTCATCGAGGGCCAGGACTTGGCCGCGATGCCGGCGCGCGCCCCCGAGCCTCCCGCCGCCGACGGCACCCAGCAGGTGATCAAGCCCGAAGGCGGACGCCGCGTTCCGGGCATGCTCGAAGGCGGACCGCAGCCGGCGTGATCCCGCCGTTCCCGGTCTACATTTTTGACGTCGACGGAACGCTGGTGGACTCCGCGCGCGACATTTGCGGAGCCATCCAGGAGGTCCTGGTCTCCCGAGGCCGCGCCGATGTTTCCGACGCCTTTCTGCGGCGCTACATCGGACGGCACCTGCTGGACCTGTTTCTCGACTTGCAGTTTCCGCCAGAATCGATCGATCCGATGATCGCCGACTACCGCCGGATCTATTGGGCGCGGGAGCACGCGCAGACCACCGTGTACGCCGGCGTGGCCGATACGCTGCGGCAGCTGGGCGGCCGCAAGTCCACCGCGACGACCAAGAGCTCAGCGACCACGCGGACCATGCTCGAGAAATTCGGCCTGGCCGCCTGCTTCGATCACGTGCAGGGCACCGATGGTTTTCCCGCCAAGCCGCGGCCGGACGTCCTGTTCAAATCGCTCGAGGTGCTGGGCGCGCGGCCCGAGGATTGTCTGCTGGTGGGCGACGCGCCCTCCGACATGGAGGCAGGCCGCCGCGCCGGCATTCGCACCTGCGCGGTGCGCTACGGATACGGCGATCTGGAGGAGATGGCGCGCTGGGAGCCGGATTATTGGATCGACGAGCCGGAGGAGCTGCTGCCCCGAACGACAGTGAGCGGGTTCCCTCGGTTATGATAAGTCATATGAAGCGTACTACTTTGATTCTCCACGAACGTAGGCTGGCCGAACTGAAGCGCGTGGCCGCCGAGCGGGGCCAGACGATCTCCTCTCTGGTGGACGAGCTTCTATCCGACGGCATCCGCAGAACCCGCGCGCCTAAGAGACGAGCGCCCTCCCTTCCGGTTTTCGATATGGGTGACCCCCGGGTGAACATCGCCGACCGGGACCAGCTATGGGAGGCCATGGAGCGAAAGTGAGATTTCTCATCGACACCAATATCCTTCTCCATGCGGCCAATGCGGCGAGCCCTTCGCACCAGACTGCGTACCGCTTCTTACACGAGCAACTTCGGATCCGAAGGGCGTGGTGTACCACTTGGCCCATACTGTACGAGTTCTTGCGCGTATCGACCCACAGCCGCGTCTTCCCCAAGCCTCTGAAACCGAAGCAGGCACTCGAGTTTGTCGCCAGTTTGGCAACACTTGAGGAGGTCGCGATCCTGACTCCGACGGATCGCCACCTCACGGTCCTGGAGGGCGTTGTCGGTGAACTCAGCCATCCTGGCGGAAATCTCTTCCACGACATCCACACAGCCACCCTGATGCGCGAATATGGGGTTCCCGAAATCATCACGGCAGATACCGACTTTTTGCAATTCAGCTTTCTGAAAGTCTCAAACCCGCTGCAGTGAGCCGTACAGCCGCTCCCGCCTCTGCCAGAAACGCAGGGCAAATCTCCTCGATGGTGGTGATGTAGGATGGCTACAGGACATGACAGCCGAACAGCGCACAGCACTTGACGCGAACAGGTGCTTGTGTTCTTGGAGCTAAGCAAGGACCTTACTATTGAACAGCTCTCATGCGCGTCTTCTTAGACGCCTGTGTTGACCCAAGAGTCGCCGAACTCTTTCCAAACCACGACGTCACAACAGCTTTCGATTTCAACTGGCACACCCTTCCGGATCACCGCCTGTTGCCCTTGCTCGAAGGACGATTCGATGTATTCGTGACGATCGATCGAGGCTTCGAACATACGGCGGCGATCACGATGGTGCGGCCAGCCCAGGTCATGCATGTACCGGCTTAATACTTCGCCAACTCCTCCAGATCCAGACGGCCAGTGTAAATCGCCATCCCCAGCGCGGCGTGGATACCGAGCGCGGCCAGCTCGCGGATCTCTACCATGGTCGTGATCCCGCCCGCCGCGGTCAGCTCATGTTTCGTCGCCGCGCGCAGACGGCGGAACCAGTCGAGATCGGTCCCCTGCATCATGCCTTCCTTGTCCACATACGTGCACAGGAACCCACCGCAGAAGGGCTCCAAGCGCCCAACGACTTCTTCGGCTGTGAATTCGGTCGCCTCCCGCCAGCCCTTGACCACGATCCTGCCGTCCTTGGAATCGAGGGCCACGATGACGCGTTCCGGTCCGATTGCCGCCGCGATTTTCTCGAGCTCCAGAGTGAATGCGGCCGTGCCGACGATCACGCGATAGGCGCCCTGCTCGATCAGCCTCCCCGCGCGCTCCGCCGTGCGCACGCCTCCGCCCACCCGGCACTTCGCCCGCGCGGCGAGCAATTCTACCAGCGCACCGTTCTCTCCTTGGCCCATCGCGGCGTCGAGATCGATCACCTGGATCTCGGGAAACGCGGCGAACTTCCGCAGCATTTCGAGCGGCGAATCGCCTTCGAGCGCCTTCTCGCGTCCCTGCACGAGTTGCACGACCTTGCCGTCCATCAGGTCGATGCAGGGGAGAATCATGAGCGCACCGGCGCGCCACGGGCTGCCAGAAACTCTTTCAAGTCGCCGACCGTGTAGGTCCCGTAGTGGAAGATCGACGCCGCCAGAGCGGCATCGGCGCCGGCCTCCTGCAGGACCTCCAGGAAATCCTCGGGCTTGCCCGCGCCGCCGGAGGCGATCACCGGAATGTGAGTCGCCTCGCGCACGGCGCGCGTGAGCGGGCAATCGAAGCCGGTTTGCACGCCGTCTGTGTCCATCGACGTCAGGAGGATCTCGCCCGCGCCCAGATCCTCGCCCCGCGAGGCCCAGGTGACGGCGTCGATTCCTTCGTCGTGGCGGCCGCCGCGCGTGAAGACGTTCCAGCCGCCACCCGGACGCCTGCGCGCGTCGATCGCGAGCACCACCGCCTGCGCGCCGAACTCCGCGCTCAGCTCGCTGAGGAGCGCGGGACGGTGAACCGCGGCCGTGTTCACGCTGACTTTGTCTGCGCCCGCATGCAGGATGCGCCGCGCGTCGTCCACGGTTCGGATGCCGCCGCCGACGGTGAGCGGGATGAACACTTCCCGCGCCGTGCGCGCCACTACGTTAACCATCGTGTCGCGATTGTCGCTCGACGCCGTGATGTCGAGAAAAACCAGCTCATCGGCGCCCTGCTCGTTGTAGCGCGCCGCCAACTCCACCGGATCGCCCGCATCGCGCAGGTTCACGAAGTTGACGCCTTTCACGACTCGTCCGCCAGTGACGTCCAGGCACGGGATGATGCGCTTGGCGAGCATCAGTCCTCGACGAAATTTCTTACGATGCGCTGCCCAAGGGCGCCCGATTTTTCGGGGTGAAACTGCACCCCCGCGACGTTGCCGTGTTCGAGAACCGCGGTGTAGGGAACCGTGTAGTCGCAGATCGCCGCCGCCTGCGGGACCACGGGCACGTAGTAGCTGTGCGCGAAATACACGTACGGGTTCTCTCCGGCTCCGCGCAGGAGCCGCGATTCCGCGCGGCGGTCGAGCTGATTCCACCCCATGTGCGGAATGCGCGCGGCGCCCGTGAACCGGCGCACCTGGCCCTCGAAGAGTCCGAGGCCGCGCTCCTCGGGCGCCTCTTCACTCGACGTGAACAGCGCCTGCAGCCCGAGGCAGATCCCCAAGAACGGCACGCCCGCGCGGATCCTCTCGAGCAGTGCCGCGCGCACATGCAGATCGTCCAGCGCCCGCATCATCTGTCCGAAGTGTCCGACGCCGGGCAGAATGATTTTCGCCGCCCTGCGCAACCCATCCGCGTCGCGAACCAGCTCGTACTCGACGCCGATCGCGCCCAGGGTGTTCTGCACCGACTGCAAATTGCCCGCGCCGTAGTCGAAGATCGAAATCATAACAGTCCTTTCGTGGACGGCAACTGATCCTTGAGCCGCTGGTCTTTGGAGCAGGCATACCGCATCGCCCGCGCGAAACATTTGAAGATCGCCTCGATCTTGTGATGATTCGAGCGCCCGTAGAGCACCTTCGCGTGCAGGTTCGCACCGGCGTGATTGACGAAGCCGCCGAAGAAATCCTCCACCAGTTCGGATTGCAGGTCGCCAACCAGCCGGACCTTCACAAGATCCCTGTACACCAGCGCCGGCCGGCCGCCGAAGTCGAGCGCAACCACGGCGAGCGTCTCATCCATCGGCAACACGAAATAGCCGGCGCGATTAATGCCGCGCCGGTCGCCGAGCGCCTTCGCGAACAGTTGTCCCAGCACGATCCCCGCGTCTTCGACGGTGTGGTGCTGGTCCACGTCCAGGTCGCCGTCGGCGCGAAGCTTCAAGTCGAACGCGCCGTGTTTGGCGAACAGCTCCAGCATGTGATCGAGGAAGCGGATGCCCGTCGAAATATCGTAGGCGCCGCGGCCCTCGATTCGGAGACTGCCATGAATGCGGGTTTCCTTGGTGTTGCGCTCAATGGACGCTCGTCTCAAAGTACACCCTCGATTTCATTGACGTTTTCGAGAATCGCCACAGCGGTTTGCTCCTCAAACAGCCGGATCAGCTCCGCACGACGGGAGTGCGACTGCGCCGCGATGCCGATAAACGGTACGCCGGCGGCGCGGGCGGCGCGCGCATCGTCGACGGTGTCCCCAACGTAGGTCAGCTTTCGGCCGGGTTTCATGCGCTGGACCGCGAGCAGCCCATCCGGCGCCGGCTTGTCCTTCGCCACGTCGCCGGCGCAGACAATCGGATCGAACCGCACGTCCGGAGCGAAGCGGCGCAGCGTGATGTCCACCTCGTAGCGGACCCGCCCGCTGAAGATCGCGAGCCCGAATCGTTCGCCGAGACGCTCCAGCAATCCGGCTTGGGGAATCCACCGCTCGCGCTGAATCAACCCGTCGCCGTTGTGGCCGAGAAAGATTTCGTTGAATCGCTCGACGACTTTGTCGTACTCGACCTCGACTCCGAGATCGGCTGCGATCTTCTGCGACAGCGCCCAGTCGTTGTTCCAGCCGCCGCGGTTCTTGTACTCCTGAATCAAATCCCGCGTGATGCGCCGGCCGGTGAAGGACTCCACCGTCTGGACGATCGATTCGCGATAGGACTCGGAAACCTCCGCCAGCACGCCGTCCATGTCGAAGACGATTATCGGCGCCACAGCGTCTCCAGTTCAGAGAGGAAACGCTCGATATGCGCACGGGTCCCGATGGTGACGCGCACGCAGCCGGGGATTTCGTAACTGCGGTCGCGCACCAGCACGCCGCGCTCGCGCAGGGCGTCGCGGATTGGAATGGCGCGATCGCCGGCGTCGAACAGGATGAAGTTAGCCTGGCTGGGGAAGAAGCGGATGCCGAGCTTGCGCAGGCCCTCGCACGCAAGCTCGCGCGCCGCCAGCACCTCGGCCACGTAGTTCGCAACATATTCGCGATCCTGAATCGCGGCGCGCGCCGCCAGCACCGCCAGCGTGTTCACGCTGTAAGGCGACTGCGCCTTGCGCAGCCACTTCACGTTCTCGGCTGAGGAAAACAGGCAGCCGCAGCGCATTGCCGCCATTCCATACACTTTAGAGAACGTGCGGCTGACAAACAGATTGGTACGGTCCCGAATCCAGCCGAGCACGGTGACGCCGCAAAATTCGAAGTAGGCTTCGTCGATCAGCACGGCGGCGCCGGGTGCGGCGTCGAGAATTCGGCGCAGGCCGTCGAGGGCGACGCCTGTCCCCGTCGGGTTGTTCGGATTGGCGAGCATCACCAGTCGCGTCTTAGCCCGGATCGCGGAAAGCAACTCCTCGAGGGGAAACGCGAGATCCGGCTTACAGTAGTCGATCTCGCGAATCGAAGCCCCGGCGACTTGCGCGTAGAAGCGGTACATCGCGTAGGAGGGCTTCAGCAGCAGGACGTCTTGGCCGTCGTCAACGTAGGTGTTCATCACCAGCTGGATGGCCTCGTCGGTGCCGTTGGTGAGCGTGAACTCGTCCGTGGCGACTTCGAAAAACGCCGCCAGATCCTTCATCGCGTCCGCGTACTCCGGATAAATCGAAAGCTGGCTCGCCGTCAGACGCTCGCGCAAGTATTCGATCACGCGAGGCGAACAGCCGACCGTGTTCTCGTTGAAATCCAGGCGCAGTTTCCCCGCGCGACCGCCCGAGGGCGGCGAATAGGGCGCCATCCGGCGAACCGCTTGGCGTGGATCAGGCAGAGCGCACCTCCACTGAGCGCGCGTGCGCTTCCAGGCCCTCGGCGCGCGCTAGCGTAGTAATGGTGGGCGCCAGCTTCGCCAAGCCGCCGGGCGTGAGTTGCTGCACGGAGATCACTTTCACGAAGTCGGCCGCCGAGAGCCCGCCGCGCAGCCGCGCCGCCCCGGACGTGGGCAGCACGTGGTTCGGACCGGAGGCGTAGTCGCCCGCCGCTTCCGGGCTCGACGGCCCCAGGAATACCGCGCCGGCGTGACGGATTGCCGGAAGCAGGCTCGGATCATGCAGCGCCACGTGCTCCGGCGCGAGCGTATTGGAGATTTCGGCGGCCCGTTCGAGCGCGTCCACCAGAATGATCGCGCCGTTGTTCTCGATGGACGGCCTCGCGACCGCCGCGGTCGGCAACGACGCAAGCTGGCGTTCGAGCTCTGCGGCAACGGACTCGGCGAGCGCCCGCGACGTCGTCAGCAGGATCGCCGAGGCGTCCACGTCGTGCTCAGCCTGTGCCAGCATGTCCGCCGCCAGCCACTTGGGATTGCCTTCAGCGGCGATGATCACGATCTCGGTCGGGCCCGCGACGAAATCGATCCCCACCTCGCCTGCGATCAGCTTTTTTGCCGCTGCCACGTAGATGTTGCCGGGGCCGACGATGCGATCCACGCGCGGAACAGTCTCGGTGCCATAGGCGAGCGCCGCGATCGCCTGCGCTCCGCCCATGCGGAACAGGTGCGTCACGCCGAGCCATTGGGCGATGCCCAGAATCTCCGGGCTGGGATTCGGGCACGCGACGCAGGTCGTCCCGACGCCGGCCACTTGTGCCGGGATCACCGTCATCAACAGCGTCGAAGGCAGCGGGTAGCGGCCCGCGGGAACATACGCGCCCATCGCGTCGAGCGGACGGATCACCTGGCCGAGCCTGCGCCCGTCCGGATAATCGGTGAATCTTTCCACGGGCAGTTGCGACTTCGCATACTCGCAAATGTTCGCGGCGGCGGCGGCCACCGCGCTCCGCACTTCAGGTGTCAGCTCGCCCGCGGCCGGAATCCGGACGCTCGCGCCCGTGAAGCCGTCGAACTTGCGCGCGTAGTCGAGCAAGGCCGCGTCGCCGCGCTGGCGCACGTCGGCCAGGATCGGAGCCACGGCGCGCTCGGCTTCCTCCAGGCGCACGGCCTTGCGCGCAACCAGCGCCTGAGCGTCTCTATGATCGAGAATCCGGATCATCACATCACGATCTTATTCAACGGATACTCGACGATGCCCTGCGCGCCCGCTTCCTTCAATCGCGGCAAAATCGTCCGCACAGTGGATTCGTCGAGGATGGTGTTCACCGCCAGCCACTCTTCGTCGCTTAAGTGCGAAATGGTCGGATTCTTGAGCGCCGGCAGGACCCCCAGCACGGCCGCGAGATTCTTCTTTTCCACGTTCAGCATCAGGCCGACTTTGCCGAGCGCGTTGATCGCCCCCTGAAGCAGCATCCGGATGTCTTCGAGCTTGCGGCGCTTGAAAGGGTCCTTCCACGACGCGACGTTCGCGCTCAACTGCGTGTTCGACTCCCGCACCGTTTCGACGATGCGCAGCGGGTTGGCGCGCAGCGACGACCCGGTCTCGGTCACTT
>JBGPLI010000228.1:0-8347 GCA_041486445.1 Bryobacteraceae bacterium | reverse complement strand
GCGGCGCCTTCACGTGGCCGCGATAAATGCCCATGTTCTGGATGCCCGTGTCGGGGTCCTTGGTGATGTAAGCCGAGAGCGTGGTGAACGGCGCGATGTCCCAGCCAGGGGTCGAGATCGGCACGGGGATACCGTCGAGCGCGCAGCCGGGTTGATCGAGCGCCTCGCCCGCGATCACGATCTCATGGCACGGCGCGCTTTCGACGACGCGCGGCGGGATGGGCTCGGTGGCGGCGCGAATCCACCTCGCCTCGATCTGGTCGAGCGCGCAGCCGATGCCGATGCGATAGATCTCGCGGTTGGCGGCCAATCCGCCCACCACCACCGGGATATCGTATTTCCGGCCTTTGCTGTCGGTGACGCAAGTGAACAGGAACGCCTTGCGATCCTTCTCCTCGATGCCGCCTCGGAATTGCCAGCGCACCAGAGGGTGCATCTCGGTGTCCTTGTTGATGGGGCGATCCACCGTGACCAGGAGTCCGGCCTGGTCGAGGGCCTTCAGATGGTCGTGCAGGTCGGGGTACGAGCGGGTGGTCACGGAGTCACCTCTGGCATCGTACTACAGAGGCGCAAACAGGATTACAATAGATCGATCGTCCGGTTCCTGAGGGAGGAAGCCATGAAACACAAGTATGTCGTTCTGATTACTCTGGTCCTGGCCACGGCCGCGGTATTGCCGGCTCAAAGCCGCAGTCTGCCGACGTTCGAGGTGGAGAAATCCTGGCCGAAAGTGCCGGCCAAATGGAAGCTCGGCGACGCGTCGAGCATGGCGATCGATGCCAAGGACAACGTCTGGGTTCTGTCCCGGCCGCGCACGCTTAAGCCCGAGGAGGCATCGATGGCCGCGCCGCCGGTGATGGTTTTCGATGGGGCGGGAAACTACATCAAATCCTGGGGCGGAGACGGCCCCGGATACGAATGGCCCCAGCGCGAGCACGGCATTCACATCGACTACAAGGGCAACGTGTGGATCGGCGGCAATAATTGCCCGACCAATGGCCTGCGCGGGCTCAAGCCGGTCGCCGACGACCAGCTTCTGAAATTCACCCAGGATGGCAAGTTCATCAAACAGATTGGCCACAGCAATCAAAGCAAGGGCAACGCCGACACGGCGAATCTACACCGGCCGGCGGATGAATGGGTGTATCAACCCACCAACGAATTGTTCGTCGCCGACGGTTACGGCAATCACCGCGTCGCGGTCTTCGACGCCGACAGCGGCGCCTTCAAGCGGATGTGGGGCGCATTCGGCGAGAAACCCAAGGACGACGACAATTGCCAGATCGTGGCGCAAAAGAGTTTCTCCGATCCGGGCCCCCAGAATTTGAGCATCGTCCACGCCATCCGCGTGTCCAAAGACGGCACCGTGTATGTGGCGGACCGGGAATACAGGCGCGTCCAGATGTTCACCAAGGAGGGCAAGTTCCTAAAGCAGTTGGTCAGAACCAACGAGCCTTTTGCCCGCGACCTGGCCTTGTCTCCGGACGCCAACCAGCAGTTCCTCTACGTCGGCGGCGGCAAGGGTATCTATGTTCTAGACCGCAAAACGCTGGAGATTCTGGGTAAGATTGAGCCCCCGGGCATCATCGGAGAGGGCCATGAGATCGCGACCGATTCGAAAGGCAACATCTACATCGCGCAGACCGGCGCCGGAATGCAGAAACTGGCATTCAAGGGGATGTCGCGCTAACGGAGAACACACCGGCGGCAATACCAACGGCGCCACTCTCTACTCGTAATACGCCGGCGCCTTCTTCAGCTTGGCGTTGGCCGTAAAATCGTGCTCGATCCAGAGCTGCGCGCCGGTTTTCTTCATGAACGCCTCGATCGCGGCTCTGGAGGCAACGGTCTGGTCCAGGTTGAACTCCGTCTTGGGGAAGCGGTTCAGCTTGCGCTCCTCGGGATAATGCCAGAGATCGCCGCTGAGGACCACGGGCCCGGTTTTGGCCAATTTCACGAACAGCACCTGGTGATCGGGCGAGTGTCCGGCGGCGGACTTGATGATGACGCTCTTATCGCCGAACACGTCGTATTCGTTGTCCTTGACGATCACGCTCTTGCTGTTCTTGAGGTCGCTGAAGCGGGCCGGGATGGTGCGCGTGGAGGGCGGATCGGAGAGCATGACTTCGCGCTCCAGCGGCCGGACCAGCCAGGTGGCGCTCGCGAACATATTGCCGTTCGCGGTGTGATCGAAATGGAAGTGTGAGAACGCGAGATAGGTGATGTCGGCGGGGGCATAGCCAACCGCCGCCATTTGAGGTTTCAGGGCTCGGGAGACCGTGGCATTCCCCTGCGTGACGGGCGTGCCGTCGGGCTTGAGCTCGCCGTCGGGGATCACGCCGGTGTCCCATATCAAAGATCCCTTCGGATGCGCCACCAAAAAACAGGGAACCGACATCATGTTCGTGACGATGTCCGCCCGCGTGAGGTTGTAGCGCTCCGGATCGGGGATGTTCAGGCTGCCGCAATCGAACACGTACAGCCGCACGGATTTCGGCGGCTGCGCGCCGTAGGCGGAAACGGCCAGCAATAGAGCCGGCAGTAGCGCGGACTTGAAACTCGTCATGCTGGGCTCCCTCCTTAGAAGGTAGCGAGCGCGTTGAACGTCGTGGCGGTTCCGCCGGGAATCCGCGTGAAATGCACGGTGGTCAGGAATTCCCACCGCTTGCGGCTTTGGGCTTCCCGGGCGACATCTTCCAGATACGCGTTGTCGACCAGCGGCACGCCGAGGACCGCGATCGTCAGCGTGTGGACGGGACGGTTGGCGGCCTCGCCCGCGCCCACCACGCCGGATGGCTGGACGTCGTTCACTCCGTCGCCGCCGAGCAGCGAGATGTCGCGTTGCTTCAACCACGGCATCACCGAAGCGTGGAGTCCGGCGGCCTCGCGAGCCGCGTTCCACGGCCCCACCTTGGCGCGCCGCGCCCACCGGCCCGTGCGCACGAACAGCGCGTCGCCGCTCGCGATCTTGATATTGGCGTACTTCTCCCACGCTTCGAGATCCGACACGTAGATCGGCGTGCCCGGCTCCAGATACGGCACGCCCCTGAGCAGAGGCATGTCCACCAGGATGCCGCGCGTGAACACGCCCGGGCCCATGCGGTCGATGGCGTTGGCCTTGCAGCCGTTCTCGTCGAGATCCTGCGGGTGGCCGTTGAACACCAGTTGCTTGCCGTCGCGCGGCAGGCGATAGTGGCACAGCGCGTCCAGGTGCGAGTTGGTGCCGTCGTGAATCCCGTAGCTGATCGTGTCGAGCGCGCCGCCGATCTGCCCGGTGGCCGGGTTATGGAACATCTCATGTTTCGTCGGGCCGAAGTTGAAATTGTCGACGGCCTTTTCGAGATCGGCGAAGTGCGCGAGCGAAACCGTGACGCCGTCCTTCACCAGGCGGGCCGCCGCCACTTCCTTTTGCGGCGTGATCAGGTTCAGCGCGCCACGCTCGTCCTCCTTGCCCCAGCGTCCCCAGTTGGAGAGCTCGGTCTCCCATTTATTCACCTGTTCGATGGTGATGGGCGTGACGGCCGGCTTGGCCTGCGCGGCCGCGCGAGTGAACCGCGATCCGGTGGCGCCGAGCGCGAGCAGAGCGGCCCCCAGCAGCGCGGCAAAGACGAATCGCCGTCTCATTGCAGCTCCAGAGTCTCGAGCGTCGGCCCGAATCTGCCGCGAGGCAGGAGGCTCGGCCCGGACGCGTGAAGCACCATCTCCGGAGGCGTCTTGGAGCCGAACAGCAGGCCGATGAAGGCGTTGCTCATCTCGTCCCAATTCTGAGGGCCCCAAACCACCCGTTTCGAGGGATCCGGATTGTACTTGTTGTTCGCCGAGTTGTCGAAGTGCGCGATCCCGACCAGCCGCGTACCCCTGGGCAGCACGATCGGCTTGGCGAAATTATATCCGAGCTGCCATTCGAAATCGAATTTCCCCTTAAATACCGTTTCCGATTCGCCGTTCGGATAGATCACGCGCAGCTCGTAATCCTTGCCGCGCAGGTGCATGTGGGGCTGCACGTAGACCAGCTTGGCCTCCGCACCAACCGTGCTCTCGCTCACCACCTCGGCGTTGGCATCGCCCGGGGGAATCGACAGGTTCAGAGCCGTCGGCCCCGAGGAAAGAAAGTAGCGCGTGGTGGGAGCGTGTTTGGCCAGCACCAGCCCGAGCCTGGACACATCCGTCGTGGGCTGGCCCATGGCGGTGTAGTGCAGCTCGAACACGAGATCCGATCCTTTGGGCACGTACTTGGCCGCGCCGTCCAGGTTGAAGCTCTGCGCGCCCAGTCCCGGGTTGAACTTGCCCAGGATGTCGTTGCCCTCTTCCATGTGGTTCCTGCCGATCGCATCCCGCTGGGTCTCGTACTCGTAGGCTTCGCCCGGCGTCGCGCTCTCCATCCAGTGCGATCCCGGCGGACGCACCCACACCTTTCCGTGGTGCAGCACCTTCGGATTGCCGGGGCGCATCTCGGCGGCCTCAATCCACATATCTTTCGGGAAATTGGTCTTCACCAGGATGTATTTGTAGTTGACCGTGCCGGTGGCGGGCAGCTCGAACGGCTTGGGCATGTCCACCACGATATCGGGCTTGAGGTTCCAACCGTTCTGGAAGGTCATCGGCGCGGGCGCGTCCTTCGCGTCGCCTTCCGGAGCGCTGCTGTCGGCCCAGGCCGCGAGCGTGTTGATCTGCGCCTCACTCAGCCGGCGATCGTTCGCGAAATGACCGTACTTGGGATCGGCGAACCACGGTGGCATCCTGCGCGTGACCACCGCGGCCTTGATGGCCTTGGCCCACGGGCGCGCTTCGGTGTAGCTGAGCAGCGACATCGGCGCCACCTCGCCGGGGCGATGGCAACCCTGGCAGTTCTGCTGCAGGATCGGGAGCACGTCCCTGGTGAAGGTGACGGAGGTGGAGTTGTTAGGGGCGGCCGCGGCCGCTATCGCCATCAGGAAACCGGCGGCGGATACACGTATCATCGAGCCTCCTACTGAGATGATATTGTATCAGGCTACACCGGCGGCAAGACCGCCGGCGCCACTGCCAATCAGTTCGACTGCCGGAACTCGTCCTTAAAAACGACCCCGCCCTTCATCACGAACTTGATCTTCTGCATCTCGGTCATGTCCTGGAGCGGGTCGTTGGCGGTCGCGACCAGGTCGGCGAACTTGCCCTTCTCGATCGTGCCCACGCGATCCTCCATGTGGATGATCTGCGCGTTCACCGTGGTGGCCATGCGCAGCGTGTAGACCGGCGTCGCTCCCCAACTCACGAAGATCGGGAACATCTCGCCCTGCACGCCGTGCGAGCAGTTGCACTCCTTGTTGTAGATCCGGCCCTGGCCGTTGCTGACCGGTCCGGCGCCGCTGCCCCAGCCGAGGATCACGCCGGCGTTCATCATCTTCACCCAGGTCTTCTGGACCAGGCGGTAGCGGCTGTAGGGGTCCCACTGCCTCAGGTCGCCCGGCTCGTCCTGGCGGTGATCGAGAGTCGTGGTGGTCACCGGGAGTTTCTTCGACACCAGATTCCGGATGTCCTCGTCGTCGGCGGCGGTGGCGTGCTGGATGTTGTCGACGCCCGCGTCGATCGCGAATTTCAGACCCTCGCCACCGTAAGTGTGGGAAGCGGTCCACATCCCGCGCCGGTGCCCTTCATCCACAATGGCCTTGAGCTCGTCCAGGCTGGGCAGCCCCTGGTTCACCATGTCACCGTTCGGCTTGAAGTAGAACCGCCCGGTGGTGTGCGTCTTGATGTGCTCGGCGCCGTAGTGGGCCAGCTCGCGGACGCCGGCCCGCATGGCTCCCGCTCCGTTCGCCATGATTTCAGGCTCGAACGGTTTGAATTCCAGAGGATACGCTTGGTTGCTCGGACCTTCGATATTCAGGATCGGCCCCGCGGTGATCAGGCGCGGACCCTGGATGAGGCCGCTCTCGATGCCTTTCTTCAGCTCGACGTCGGCGTATCCGCCGCCGTGCGATCCCATCACCACCTGGGTGGTATAACCGGCGTTCAAACTCCGCATGGCGCTGTTCATCCCCACCAGCATCTGGTGTTGCAGCCCGCCGGCCGCATCGGTCAGGTGAACGTGACCGTCAATCAGCCCCGGCATCACCGTGGCGCGGCTGAGGTCGATCACTCGGGCCCCGGCCGGAATCGTGACGCTGGGACCGACATCCAGAATCCGCTGGCCCTGAATGAGGATTATCTGGTTCGCCAGCATCTGGCCCGACTTGGGGTCGAACATTTTGCCGGCGCGCACGGCGGTGACCGGCTGCGTGGCCTGCGCCCACAGCATGGTGGCAGCGCCAAAAACTCCGAGAACGATTCTCAACATGTAGCCTCCATTCAGAACTGAACCGCGCGCGTGAGCAAGCGGACCATCAGAACGATATTACACCACTCAGCGCCCGTAAACCAGCAAACGGAACGTTCCCGGTTTGGCCACCGGCTGCGGATTGCGCTGCTTCTCGGTGGGGGGCGGAGCCGGATCGAAATCGGACGTGTCGACCCAGAGGTTGTGCGTCTTGGGATCGAGACCCATGGTCTTGGCGCCGAATTCGGACTTCACCGTCTCGACCAGGGTCAGCTTGTCGGGAGAATCCAGATGGAAGACGTGGATGGTGCCCTCGCGGGTCGCCGCGGCGAGCATGCCGGTCTCCGGTTCGAAAACGTTGGCGTCCACGCGGTCCCCGATGGGGAACGCCGGGCCGATCACTTTCCCGGTGTCGGCGTCCATCATCACCAGCATTTTGGGATTGCGCCCGCCGACGAACAGCCGCCGGCTCTTCCGGTCCATTGTGATCGACACGGGCTGTCCGGAAGGGGCCACGGGCCACCGCGATTTGACGGTCATCGCGCGGGCGTCTATGGCGATCACTTCATTGGTGTCTTGGAGAACGTCGTAGATCATTCCCTTGCCGTCCATGACGGCCTGCTCCGGAGCGCCGCCGAGCTGGATCGTCTGGATCACGGCCCCCTTAGCGGGGTCGATCACGGTGGAGGTTTTTGACCCGCCGTTGAACGTGAAGATGCGCTTGGTGACCGTGTCGTAGAAGATGGAGTCGCAGTCCTTCTCGGTCTTGATGTGGCTGAGGACCTTCAGCGTCTTCATGTCGAACATGATCGCTTCGGCCAGCCCGCCATCGCTGATGAACCCGCGGTTCAGCTCCGGCACCAGCGCTACTCCATGGTTTCGCTGGAAGCCGGCGGTGATGGTGCCGACTTCGGTGAACTTGTCGGCGTCCATGACTTTGATCTCCGTGCCGTGCGACAGATACACACGGCGCGCCGCGGAATCGACCGTGATGTAGTCGAAGTATTCGATGCTGCCCGGGGCGGCGCCGAAGGAAACCTTCTTGATCAGGTGATACCCGCCCACGCCTCCGGCCGCGAACAGGTACGCGCCCAGGCACAGAACGCACGCAACCGCAAAGAGACCAAGCTTAGAAGTCTTCATGAACAAACCTCCGTTTACCAGATTACCTTCAGAGCGAACTGGATGTCCCTGGGTTGCGTCACCAGCGTGGTCAGGCCTCCCGCGCCGGTCAGTGTTCCATTCTGATTGAACAGTGCAGAGGCGGCACCGTTCTGAATGGGCAAGGGCGGCGCAAAGTTGGCGTGATTCATTATGTTGAAAAACTCCGCCCGGAACTGCACGCTGAAGCTCTCCGAAATCTTCCTCACTGCGAAGTTCTTGTACACCGAGAAATCCAGGTTGACCAGATGCGGCCCGATAATGCTGTTGCGGCCGGCGTTGCCGAGGAGGTTCGAACAGGTGCCGGGGAGGCTGGAACTAAACGGTACGCATCGCGAAGCGATCTCCGGGGTCGCCTTCGGCAGCGTATAGCAACTGGGGTTAATGTAACCCAGGAAAACCCCGCCCGGATTGCTCTTGAAATTGGAATTTACCGGATTGCATCCCGGAACGAGATCCGGAATGGAGAATGGGTCGGAGCCGGAGTTTTGTACACCGAGAGGATCCCCCCCGATTACGGGAGTCGTCGGAACCCCGCTATTCCACTTGAAAATGCTGCCCAACTGCCATCCGCCCAGCACCACGCCGGCGGGTCCGTGGAGAGATTTAGACACGGGCACCTGCCAGATGCCGTTGATGACCGCGCTGTGGGTCACGTCGAAGTCCGAGACTGAGTGGCTGATTTTCGGGGCGAACCAGAACCAGCTTGTGAGGGTATTCGAAAAGGAGTCGCCCGCGATGGTCGCGGAGCTGTCGTCCGTAGCCTTGCTGTAAGTGTAAGAGGCACCGAACTGGAAGCCGTGGCTCATCCTTTTCTGGACATTAAACGTAAGACCCTGGTAGGTGGAGCCGGTCCCATAAGACATGGACCGGATACCCCCGAAGTTCGTG
>JBGPLI010000227.1:0-8353 GCA_041486445.1 Bryobacteraceae bacterium | reverse complement strand
TTCTTAACCCGCAACGGAGAGGGACCGGTCTTGTACCGGCGGACACCCATCGCACGCAGACCCGCAACAGTGTATCTAGAAAACTGCCCTTGGTCGGTTCGGCCCTCCGATGAGAGAGCGCGCTGAACTCCTTCCTGCTTTCACGGTAAGGCATGGAGAAAAAATCGCAGGTGAGGGAAAGCGCGAAGTGGCAGAGGCGGCGGAAGAAATAGTTCGGCGGGAGCGCGGGACAATCACATCAAGGTTCGATATAGACGCGGACGCGATTGCTCGGCTGCCCGTCCACCTCGACGTACAGCTCGGCCGGGCCGTAGTTGACGATCTTGGGGATCTCGATCTCGACCAGGTAGAAGCCGATGTAGCCGGGCGCGAGCACGGCGCGCGTGACCTCCACCGGCGTTCGATCGAGGTAGGCGCGGACGGCGCCCGCCACCTGCGGCGGGCTTTCGAGAGGAGCGGCGAGGCCGGTAGGCCAGTCCGGTCGGACGCGGCCCAGTCCGGTGGCGAGAATCTGGATGCGGGCGTTGGAGCGGGCGGGCGTCATCGCGTCGAGCATCACTCCGCTTTCCGAGTCGAGCAGCAGCGGCGAGCCGTCGCGGTCGACGAACACCGCCGGAGCCGCCGGCAGCAAGGGGAGCGAGGGCAGAACCAGACGGCCGCTGGCTGCATCCACGGCGAGCGAGATCGAATTTCCGCGCGCCTCAAACGGAATCTGCACCTGCGATTCAGTGTCGCCTGCCGCCAGCACCGGCGCGGTGAGATCGCCCGCGCGGGCCGCCTGAATCCGCGCGCCCAGCACGCTCACCAGCGACCCCGGCGCCGCCGCACGCGCGACGAAATCCGCCGCGCTCACCACGCGGGGATCGCGCAACCGGTGCGGCGCGAGCGTCGAGTATAGGCCGAATCCGTCCACCGCGGTCCAGAGCTGATTACCCTGCGCGTCCAGTTTCACGTCCTTTGAAGGGGCTTGCGGAAGTCCGCCCACGGCGATCCAGGGCTGGACGCCGCTCAAACTTCCGAGGTCCGCATAGGTCATGAAGACGCCCTGGCTGGTGGCGACGTAGACAGCGCCGCTGGCCCGGTCCGCGGCGATGCCGGTTGCGGGCGAATCCGGGAGATTGAGCGTGATATTGTCCCAAAACGCTCCGCCGTTGGGTGTTCGCATCACGTGCGGAGGCGCGGGCGACCCGGCATCCCGCGGGCGAGAACCCAGAACCGCGAGCGCCAGTCGAGAATCGTTCGGATCCACCCAGAACCGCATCACGGATCCGCCCGTACCTGCGCCGAAACTCCGGCCCCAGGTGCGTCCGCCATCGGTGGAGACGCTGATCGCTCCATCCGCCATGCCGGTGTAGACGAAATCTCCCGCGATGGCAATCGCCGTCACTTCGGTCCCGCGCAGCGCCGAGAGCGCCTGGCGCAGGCGAGTCTCCCCGGCTAATCCGGCGTTGTCGATCGGGCTCCACGCGCGTTTTTCGCCGGGCTGCCACTCGACCACTTGCCGATCCGCGAGCGCCAACTGCGCGCCGCGATCTCCCGCAGGCAGGCTGAGGATGCGCTCGACGGGAAGATTGGGGAGTCCGTGATTCAACCCGTTCCAGGATTTTCCGCCGTCGAGCGAGCGGAACACGCCCGCGCCGCCGGCGACGACGATCTCCTCCGGGTTCGCGGGGGAAACCGCGAGGTCGCGCAAATTCTCGCCCAGAATCGAGGACGAGCGAAACGCCGTCAGATTCTCCCAGCTTCCGCCGCCGTCGTCGGACCGGTAGGCGAACCGGCCGAAGGAGTAGACGCGCACCGAAGATTGCGGCTGCGTCCGCACCTGCGCGCCATTTTCAGGCAAGCGCGACGCCGCCACACGGGCCGGGGGTTCAGCGGGCGCGGCGGCCGTGGCCAGACGCCAGGTCTCGAAGTCGGAGGTCTCAAACACCCTTCCGGACGCAGTGCGGATCAGCAGCCGCGACCCGTCGGCCGAGTACCAGGCACGCTCCACCGGACCCGTCGCTGGACCCGCTAAAGACTGGTCGATGAGCGAGTTACCGATGTGCCGCCAGTCCAGGCTGTTCTGCGCCCGCAGCCCAGCCGATAGCAGTACTGTGGCGATCAGAAACCGGGTTGTGGCAGTCTTACTCATCGAACGAGTCCATTGTACCCTTATTTGATCGGCAGTCTGGCTCCGAAACTGCTGATTTTAGTAACCCTGGTGTAAAAAAATTGCCCGGATGCCCACTTGCAAGCAATTTTGATGTTAGACTGACTTCTTACCGGGTCCCGGTACTTTCGGACCCAGGAGAAGGTATGCTCATGGCCGGCACAAATCGCCAGCTCACGGCGAAGTTGTCGCTGCTTTTCGCGGCTGCCGTCTCCTTGTGTCTTCCCAAGATGTCTTTGGCCCAGATGCCGCCATCGGATTCGGGCAACTACGCCGCTAAAGTGGTGACAGCCGAAGGCCAGGTTTCGGTTCTGAGAGACGCGCAACCGTGGGCGCTCTCCCTCGGCGATTCCGTACAGGTGAAAGAGTTGATCATCACCGGACCTGACGGGCACGCCGTGTTCCAGGTTTCCGACGGCAGCAGCTTCGAGGTGTATCCGAACGCGCGCGTGGTGTTCCGCAAGAATCCGCCCAACTGGAAAGACCTGCTCGACGTGCTGGTGGGACGCGTGCGCATTCACATCGAGCACTTCGGCAGCGTCCCCAATCCGAATCGCGTGCTGACGCCGACCGCGGTGATTTCCGTGCGCGGAACGACGTTCGACGTCTCGGTGAGCGACGACGACGAAACCACGCTGATCGAGGTGGAAGAAGGCGTGGTGGAGGTGCGTCACGCGCTGCTGCCGGGCAATACTCCCAGGATGCTCACCAGCGGCGAGTCGCTGCGCGTGTACCGCAACGAGCCGCTCGCCGACCGTCTGGTCGACAAGGGCACCGTCGCGCGGCAAGTGCTGCGATCCGTGATGGACGCGATCTCGACGGCCGCCATGCACACCAGGACAGGCGGCGTGGGCGGAGCCGGCGGCTCGGGCGGAGGCGCGGTCGGCGACACGGGCAAGAAGATTCCTCCTCCGCCGCCACCACCACCTCCAGGTCCCCCGCCGCCGCCTCACTAAATCACAGTGGGGCCCGCGGTTTTGGGGTCGAAATGGGTTCGTTTTTAGGGGCACCAAGCTTTTTGTTTTCTTTGAGTTGAACCGCCTCCATGGGTTCGTTTGGTAATTTTAGTTGCAGCGCTCGATCCACTAACCCGCGCACGAGGGACGCGAGAGGGGTCCTTCCGAATTCAGAGATAGCATGGGAAGCTGGGTGAGTGTGCAATTGGGCGGGTTAAGTGGCGGGTAAGAAGGCCTTAGTTTTGTCGGAGGCGGGCGGGATGGGAAGTCAAAGGCGACGCTGGCTGGGTTAACTGGGCCTGATTCTTATGTTGCGAAACTCTACCTTGTTGCCCTTGTTGTATTGAAACCCGATGTGCCCGGATTGGCTCCTGGCGTAACGACCGTCCAGGACTGATACACCGTCGAGCTTCACCGTTATGTGGTCTCCGATGGCTTCTATTTCGAAAGCGTGCCACTTGTCCGGTTCCGGAGCCGCCGGCCGTGCGATGGCGAGACCCACCAGGCTTCCCGTTGTGTATTTTGCTTCCTCATTGTGGATCTGCACTTCGTAACCGGTGGCGCGAGGATCGCCGCCGGCGCTCGCCCGGAGATAGATTCCGGAATCGCTGCCGGCCGGAACCTTGAACTCGCACTTCAGTGTAAAATTCGTGAAGACCCGCTCGTGGAAGATCCACCCGTCTTCGCCGCCGTTTAAGGCCAGCATGTCTCCGTCGCCAGCGACGCGCCATGGCGCGTTCCCCACTTTGGTCCAGCCATCCAAGGAGTGGCCGTCGTAGAGCAGCACCCAACCATCCGCGGTCTCCTTAGGCGTGAGCGTATTCGCCCCAGGTAAGGTTGATACGGAAATCGCCACGAGCACAGTTAAGCAAGCCAACTTGGTGGACATATACCGGCATTGTAGTCGAAGGGCGCCCGCTCGTAAAGCCTCGTGTACCATGGAGCAATGAACCGGTTCTTGGGCGTGGTCCTGCTGTTTGCCTTCGCTGTGGCGCGAGCGCACGCGCAAGCTTCGCCCACAGGCTCGATCACGGGTTCGGTAGTCGATCCCAACAATGCGCCGGTTCCGGAAGCGGACGTTACGGCTCGCAATGAAGATACGCTGGCCACGCGCATGCTGAAGACGGATCTGGCCGGCCGGTTTTATTTGCCGTCCCTTCCCATCGGCATGTACACGCTGAGAATCGAGAAGCCGGGGTTTGCCGGAGTGATGGTGTCCCGTTTTTTGCTTTCCGTGGGCGAGGAGTCCGTGCATGAAATCCAACTTCGCGTGTCCTCGGTAAAGGATGAGGTCTCGGTGGTCGAGAAGCCACTGGCCGTCGATGCGGCGACTGCGACGTCCGGCGTGGCTTTGGGCTACGACCGGATTGAGGAGGCTCCGGCAAGCAACCGAAACTACTTGAATTTCGTTTTGCTGGCCCCTGGCGTAGCGTCTTCTTCGGGGTCCAACGCACAGCTCTCGACCACGGCGGTGCGAAATCCGCTGGTCGATAGCGGATTCACGTTCGGCGGCATTCGAGGCCGAAACAACAGCATCACGATTGACGGTCTGGATAACCGGGACGAAACCACCGGAGCCAATCGCGTAGCCATCGGTTTTGAAATGGTGCAGGAGTTCCGGGTTTCGGCGACATCGGTGGGCGCCGAGTTAGGAGGCAGCGCCGGAGGAGTGGTCAACATGGTCACGCGCTCCGGCACGAATGTCTGGCATGGCGACGTGACTCTCTTTGGACAGAATGAAGCGCTGAACGCCAGAAAGCCGGAGGTAAGCGCGGCCGCCAAGCCTGAATTTCGCCGGTATCAACCCGGCGCGTCGGTTAACGGACCGATGCGCAAAGACCGCTCGTTTGTTTCGGCGGCGCTGGAGTATGAACGGGAATCCACCGAGGAGTGGTCGGGACCGAATGGCGTGGAGGCGATCAATCGCGCGCTACAGGCCCCGTTCTTCTCTGGAGCGGGCGTGCGCTCGATCGCGCGCGGGTTGTACAGCGCGGGCGTGCGCGGCCTGGATTTCTCGGGCAAGATCAATCACCAGATCGACAATAAGGATGCACTCACGCTGCGATATGCGTATTCGCGCGGGCGCCTGCTGAACGACGTCCAAGGTCCGGACAACTTCAGCGACCGGTCCGCGTTCGGAAGCAGTCTTACATCCGACCATGCCTTGGCGGCGGATTGGCTGCGAGTCTCGTCGCCCACGCTGCTGAACGATTTCCGCTCGCAGTTCGCGCAACGGGATATGAATGTAAGTCCGAACGCGATCGGGCCCATGCTCGAGATCCCCGGGGTCGCCACCATGGGCGAGTCTTACAGGCTGAATTCCGGCCGGACGGAGCGGCACTTCCAGGCGGTGGACAGCGTCGAATTCGTGAAGGGGATACACCGCGTCAACGCCGGCGTGGATGTTCACCTGGTGCGGCTCGATGCAGACCTGCGGAATCGTTACGCGGGCATTTTCATTTTTCCGACGCTCGCCGAGTTCCAACTGGGCAGGCCGGACGTAGCGATTCAGGCGTTCGGCAATCCGCAAACACAACTCACCACTTTGCCGGTGGGCATCTGGCTCCAGGATCACATGCAACTGGCGCGCGGGCTGCGCCTGGAGGCGGGGGTCCGTTTCGAACGACAACGCATGCCGTCCGGGTTTCCATCGTCCAGCGATAACGCCGCTCCGCGTCTGGGGTTAGCGTGGAGTCCGGGCGGCAAGGCATCCACGGTGTTCCGCGCGGCGTTCGGACTGTTTTACGACCGCTACCCTTTGGCGTTTTTGAACGACGCCGCGCAAAAGAATGGCCGCACCGGTATTGAGCAATACCTGGCGGGCGGCGATGCCGTCCGCGCCTTTGCGATGACTCGCGGAGCCACGCTCCCCTCGCCGCTGGCCGGCGTCGCGCCGGGCGCCTATGTGGTGTCATCGAACTTCCCGTCCACGTACGCGCGCAAGGCCGCAATTGGGTTGGAGCACGGGTTTGGGCCGAGCTCCACTCTGACCATTGAAGCGAGCCAAGTGCGCGGCATCCACCTGCCGCGAACGCAGAACATCGCGGTCTCGATTCCCCCGCGCTACCAATTGGAAAATACGGCGGTCTCCAGCTACCGCGGTGTGGCGGTTTCATTCAATCGCAGGCTTAGCAAAGAACTCGCGATCCTGCTGGGTTACGATATCTCGCGCACGAACGACGATGGCTCGGATTTCGACGAGCAACCCATGATTCCCCTTAACACGCGTCTGGATTGGTCGCGTTCCCGGCAGGACCAGTTTCAGAGGCTGGTATTCAGCTCGCTCTTCGAACTTCCCGCGGAGGAACTCAAGTTCTTGCCGGAAAAGTATCGGGACTACTTCGAAGGCATCGGAATCGCGCCGATCATCACCGTGGGGAGCGGCCGGCCGATCAATGCGCTCGCGACCAGCGATGTGTTACGGACCGGCGCGTATCCGATCACGGCCAGGCCGTTCGGATTGCCACGGAATCCGTTCCGATCGCCTCAAACCTTTTCCATGGATTTGCGGGTGATGAAAACCGTGGATATCCTGGAGCACCGCGCGAAGCTGCAATTCGGCGCGGAGTCTTTCAATCTCACCAACCACACGAATGTGCTGCGCGTGAGCCCGTACTTCGCGGCAGGTAGTGACCGGCTAAGCACGTATGGGGATATCGTGGAGAGCCTGCCGGGGCGCCAGGTGCAGTTAGTGTTTCATTTGGAATACTAGCTCTCCGCCCGGCCCTGGCGCCTGACCTGTCGTGAGACACTGGCGGTAGGATATGGACTGCACGTTTCCGAATCGGCTGACGCGCGTCCACTCGTTGGCCGGGGCGGGACTGTCTGGCTCCGTTACGCCTCAGCGCTCTGAGCGCCGCTTCAGAGCGATCCGGTTGGAGGCGATCATCTTGCTGAAGAACTCGTAGAAATTCAGATGCGCCGCCTTCTGCTCGGGCGTCACCAACGAGAACACCCATTCGCGCAGCGTCTGCGCATTCCATTCGCACTGCGTAGTCCCCGGAGTGCTCGACAGCATGTCGGGAGGTATCAATCCACGGCGAAAGTAGGAATCCGAGTCTTCAATGCAGAGGCCAATTTCGACGTGCCGGGCAAATTGCAAAACTCGAGCTTTCTGCTCCTCGGAGAATCGGAATTCCCTGGCAAAGCTGACCGAGTCGCGCACCCATCGCTCCTCGCCACGCGATCGCGGATAAGTCTCCCAAAAGTCATCCCGCACTCCGCCGGAAGCGCGCGCGGCCGGCTGCGCTACCGATTTCGTCTGCGTTTGCGCCGGGGGCGCGGTTTGCTTGGCCACCGGAGGGCGTTCGAGGGATTCGCAGGGAACATTCCCGAGCTTGGCCGTCTGCCCGGACTCGTGTATCGAACACCACTGGAGGCCCCCTTCACCCGAAATGCTCATCTCAATCTCAACCGCATCGCCCCGATGGAGTGTTTTCACAACCGTACTGCGCGTATCGCGCTGCGAATAAACCGGCAGGGATTCGCTCTTCACCGTCGCCTGTGCAGCCGCGATACCCGCTGTCAGGATGAGAGCAAGGGGAAAGGAAACGAACCGGAATCGTGGCATACTTGCCTCCCTCCATCGGACCTACCTGAATCCACAATATCAGAGGTTCACCACCAAAGCAGCCGATCGTCTCCACTTCTTCGGCCAACCGTAATCCGTCCGTAAGGTGGCAGCCGCATGAAAACCCTGCCCTCACGGGCAGGGCTGGGTGCGGTCGCCGATACACGCTTGAGTCGATTTCCAGCCCCGCCGGTTACGGCGGGGTTCACCTTACGGACGGATTACGGGCGAACTTCCGACTGTACGAGGCCCTCGTGCGGCTGATCCGGTCGTGCGACACTGGCGGTAGGATATGAAGCTCTTCCTACCGTGCTTCCTCTTCACTCTCCTGGCGCCGGCGCAGACGCCCTCCGGAGTCTCGGCCGAATGGGACATCTCTCAAACCGTCAGCGCATTGTCGGCGCAGGCCAGGCGGCTCAAGCCGATCCTAGATCAGGTCACGCCGCAGGATTGGGTGGCGAAGGGCGCGCCCCAGGCCTACGTAACCCAGTGGCAGGGCGCCCAGGACGACCTCGGATACCTGGTCGATTCGGCCACCGCGCTCGAAAAGCAACCGGAGCGGCTGACGCTCGCGCTCGACACCTATTTCCGGTTGCAGTCGCTCGAAGTGCGTTTGACTTCGCTGGTGGGCGGCGTGCGCAACTACCAGAACCCGGCCGTCGGCGATCTGCTGGT
>JBGPLI010000226.1:0-8382 GCA_041486445.1 Bryobacteraceae bacterium | reverse complement strand
AGGGCATAAGCTGATTCCGCTCTTGCTCCGCCAGATGGATACTTTGGCTCCGCCGCAGACTGCAGTTGTCAAAAGGAGGAAAGCTTCGTAAAGTGGATTACACGAGAGCCGGTACTTTCAACGGAAAGTCGGGCGATTCCTTTTGTGGTTGCAAGTATGGTTGTTTACGGTAAAGCACTTCCATTTCAGACGCTACTGGGCCATTCTTTCGCTAGGAGGAACCGGGCATGCCGTCGCAGAGTTATTGTCTGTGCCAAACAGCCCAGAAGCAGGAAGCGGTTCAATCTGTGTCAGAACCACCCGTTAGGCGGCGTGCCTTAACTGAGATCCCGGTGCCGGTGCTGTGCCTCGTTACGCTCGTCGCCGGCTTCTTCGGGACGAGCCCCGCCTTCGCGGCCGACGTCAAGATGGGCGGGTACTGACCTCGACCAACCTCGTGCAGCCACCTGGAGCAGCACTACGGTCAATCTCGTGCCGATTCTCCACTTCAGAATTCAGCACCTGTTTGAATCCACTTCTCCAGGTCGCATAATTCCGCACGGCATTTGCCAACCGTAATCCAGGCTCCGTGGTGGGGGAGGACAACTCCATGCACGCTTTGCTCTTGCGGAAAATTAACAATATTCAGATTCTCGGGCTGTCGACTCAAGTACCAGGAGGAGGGGTATTGGACGCGGAACTGCTCCGTGGCGCTTCGAAATGTGCTCCATCGCTCCGCTGCAAGGACATTCGAAATTCCGCACGTCCCCAATAGGAAGAAGACGACGATTTTCGTAACCACAGAAGCTGTCCTCACTGGCGATCATTGTAACTCTGAAGGAGACCGCAATACCGTTGATTCATCCGCAAGGGCGTGTTTCCTTCAGAGAAACTCGACGAACTCGTCGATTGTATAGCCGGCTTGGCGGATTATCGACGCGAGCGTTCCGCGTTTGAGATCCTTGTTGTGCCAGGGAAGCGTGACCCGCAAGGTCGGCTTGCCCGGATGCTTGAAAAAGTAGTGACTCCCGGTCACATGATGAACGAAGAACCCGGCTCGATTCAACGCGCGCAACACATCCTTCGGCTTCAGCGCGGGAAGCTGGTGGCTCATGCCAGTTCGGGCACGAGCACGCGGATCTCCTCCTTGACGGGTGTCTTGTCGGAGGGGATAGGAAGGTGATCTTTGCGCAGACTCTCGATGTATCCGCGGATGGCATCCTCGGCCATGGCACGGGCCTCTTCCAGGGTGGCGCCTTCGGTGACCAGACCGGGCAGGGCCGGGCAAGTCACAACGAACCCGCCTTCCTCGGCAGGTTCGAACAGCACGGTGTAGCGGTATTCCATCGCGTTCGGCTCCTCTTCGATCATACGCGATAATGGAATCTTTCTACTCTCATGCCTCACATTACCTACATCTCTCCGAGCGGCGACACCCACACCATCGACGTTCCCGCGGGCGACTCCGTCATGGAAGGCGCGATTCAGAACAACATCGACGGAATCCTCGCCGAATGCGGCGGCGCGCTGATGTGCGCCACCTGCCACGTCTACGTCGAGCCGGCGCATCTCGACCGGCTGATTCCGATTCAGGATGATGAGGAGGAGATGCTCGGCACCACCGCGGCGGAGCGGATGCCGAACAGCCGGCTCAGTTGCCAGCTCAAGGTGACGGGCGAGCTGGAAGGATTGGTCGTCCGGACGGCGCCGAGACAAAAGTAATCATGCCGGGAGTCGTCATCGTCGGCGCAGGGCAGGCCGGCTTTCAGGCCGCGGCGTCGCTCCGGCAGCAGGGTTACGGGGAATCCATCACGCTGATCGGCGCAGAGCCGCACCTTCCCTATCAGCGTCCGCCGCTCTCGAAGGAGTTCGTGGCGGGCAAGCAGGAGGAGCGTCATGTGTTCCTGCGTCCTGAGTCGTTCTACGCCGCCAACCGCATTGATCTTCTGACGGGCGAGACGGTGACGGGGATCGAGCGGGCGGGCCGGCACGTGAGGCTTGCATCCGGCGGCTCGATTCCCTACAAGACCCTGATTCTCGCTGTCGGAGCCAGGATTCGCGAGCTTCCCTTCCCCGGCGTTTCCTACCTGCGCACGCTCGACGACTCGGTCGCCATCAAGGCTCGTCTTGAGGAAGTGCAGGACGTCACCGTAGTCGGCGGCGGATTCATCGGCTTGGAAATCGCCTCGGTGGCGCGGGGGCTGGGAAAGTCCGTCAAAGTGTTCGAAGCGCAGCCGCGGCTGATGCCGCGCGTGGTCTCGCCCGTAATCTCGGACTTCTATCGGGAACTGCACGCTTCTCACGGAGTCGAGGTTGTGCTTGGCGCAGAGGTTGGGCCCCGTTCGGCAGATCTCGTGATCGCCGGGATCGGGGTCCTGCCCAACGTCGAGTTGGCGCGCGAGGCGGGGCTGGCGGTAGACAACGGTATCGTGGTCGATGAGTATCTCCGCACAGGGGACGAGAACATCTACGCGATCGGCGACTGCGCCCGGCGCGGCGTCCGGATCGAGTCGGTTCAAAACGCCGTGGACCAGGGAGTGTGCGTTTCGTCCGCGATCGCCGGAAAGCCTGAACCGTACACGCAGGTGCCTTGGTTCTGGACCGATCAGTTCGACGTCAAGCTCCAGATGGCGGGGCTCTCCAGCGGATACGACCGGACGGTCACGCGCGGAAATCCCGAGAGCCGCAAGTTCTCCGTCTTCTATTTCCGTGACGGACGCTTCATCGCAGTCGATTCGATAAACCGTCCCGGAGACCATCTGGCGGGACGAAAGCTACTGGCGAACCGAGTGCCGCTCGCGCCCGATCAGGCGGCGGATGAGAGCGTGGAGTTGAAAAAACTCGGTTGACGCCCGCGCTGTGGGGCAGGCAGTCATGCCTGCGAGCCGGTTTCCAAACCGGCTTTTCGAAGAGCCCTGGAGAATCTCTCCCGGTCCCTTGCACTATTCATTCATCCCCGATGTCGTTCCACCAACGGCGCCTCCCGCACTGGCAGCCCGAGGGCAGGGATCTGTTCCTCACTTGGCGTTTGCACGGCAGTCTACCGCCCCATCGATATATTCCTCCGGAAGGGCTGACCACCGGCCAAGCCTTCGCCTGGGTGGATTGGTGCTTGGATCGGGCTAGCTTCGGCCCCACTTGGCTCGGGCGTCCAGAAGTCGCACAGATCGTCGCCGCCGCACTTCACTACGGCCAAGATGCGCTTCGCCACTACACCCTCCATTCATACGCGATCATGACCAATCACGTTCATTTGTTGATTTCACCCTTGGCGCCGCCTTCCAGGATTCTCCACTCGCTGAAGGGGTACACAGCGCGGGAAGCCAACCGGCTCCTGTGCCGCACGGGCCAACCCTTCTGGCAGAGTGAGTCCTTCGATCACTGGGTGCGCGATCCCCGGGAATTCGACAAGATCAAAGCCTACATTGAAAACAACCCGGTGAAGGCTGGCCTGGTTACGGAGCCGGAACAATTTCCATGGTCCAGTGCTGGCAACAGGAAGAACGGAGAAGCCGTCTTGAAAGCCGGCTTGCAGGCATGACTGCCCGCCCCACCTCGTTGTCACCTCAATAACTCTTACTTCCCGGCTGGCGCGCGGCGGCGCAGCTCGTCCGAGAAATTGAGCAGGAACGTCAGGTGCGTGGGCGGCCTCCCTCCGCTCGCTACGTCCAGCATTGCGGCGAGGCGCTTGCCGTCCGGCGCCAGGTCGTAGTTGGAGGTGTAGCCAACAAGAGCTTGCAGGCGGGTCTCCGACCACACCCGGGGCTTGCCGGCGGCGAAGGAATCGCCCTTGGCGGCGTAGCTGACGGCCATCACGCGGCGGTCCGCGGTCTCAAACAGCAGTTCGCGCCCATCCCGCGACCACAGGGGGAGTGTGCCGCCGCCCGTCGAAATCTGCCATCGTCCCCCGGGTCCCGGAAACGGCCGCACGTATATTTCGGAGGTCCCCGACTCATTCGAGCCATACGCCAGCCAACGCCCGTCGGGCGAAAACGCCGGGAACTCTTCGTTAAACGGCGTCCCCAGGAACAACTCCGGCTTCCCGAGACGCGTATGGCCGGGATCGCCTTCGATCGGCGCGGTGAAAATGTCCAGGCTGCCACCGTTCCCGCTCGCGGAAAAGGCCAGGCGCTTCCCGTCCGGAGAAAACGAATATGGGAATTCGCCGAACTTGCCGTCGGTCAGACGTTGCGCCTCGCCCGAGCCGTCCGAACGGATCCAGTACGAGCCCGGGGCGGCCGGGTTCTGGGAAAAGAAAACGATGTTTTTCCCATCGGGGGTCCATACCGGCCAGCGATTCAGACCGGCGAGGAAGCTCAGCCTCGACGGAGTGTCCCGGTCCAAATCCTTCACCCAGATGTCTTCCCCTTGCCCGCCAGTCATGGAAAACGCCAGTCGCTTGCCGTCGGGGGAGAAGCGAGGGGTCCGGTAAACACCGGGCGTCGCCTGCAGCGGTTCCGTTTTGCCCCCGTTGTCCAACCAGGAGATGGGCGAGCCCGCTTGTCCCCTCCCGGCGAGATACACAAGAGTGCCAGGTCTGGAGGACGCCTCGGCGAGGGCGTATAGCCCGCCCGCGACCGTGTTGCTGCTCACGTCCTCCACAATGGGGGCGGGTACGCCGGCCAGCGCCAGGCGACCCGTGTCAAACGGCACGGCGAACAGCGTGCTCTGGTGCAGGTAGACCAAGTGCCCGCCTCCATCGGAAGTCGGCAGATAGCGGGCGAAAAAGCCACCACGCTGCACCGTCTTTCGCTCGCCGGTCTTGAGTGACACAACCTCGATACTCGCGTTGTCGAGGAGTCCTCCCACTTGCGTAGACGCGGTGAACAGGACCATCTGGCTCCCAGGGAGCACTTGTGGCCAGGTGTGGCGCGATTCGCCTGTGTTCAGCTTGGTCACTGGCACGGGTGTCCCCCCCGAGGAAGGTACTCGCGAGAGTCCACCAAAGGGGCTGAGCGCCGCAATGATATTGCCGTCGTCGCCCCAGCTTCCGCCCCGGCCGGGGCTAGCGTCACACAACGGGACCGCGGCGCCGCCTTCCACCGAAATCTTCTTAAGCTTGCCGTCGGCGAAAAATCCGATCCATGCTCCGTCAGGAGAAAAGAACGGGAAGTAGGCGTTCTCCGTCCCCGCGAGAGGCGTGACCTGGTTCTCATTCAGCAGGCGTGTGTGGAGGCGCACCCTGCCGTCAGCGTCACGCAAAGTGAGAGCCAGGCGAGCGCCATCGGGCGAAAGAGCCAGCATGCCTCCGCCGCCGGTGGGCGCGGCCAGCGGCGTGTCAGGCGAGATCTCCGCGCTCAGCCGAATCAGCGGGCGCGGCGGCGCGGGCCGGGTGGCGTACCACCAGCCTGCCGCGGCAACAAGCACGGCGACCGCAGCCACGGCCATCCACGGCAGCTTGCTGTGGGGCAGGGCCATGCCCTGCGGCGGCTCCTCCAGGAGCCGCCACGCGTCCCCGACGTGCCGTAGACGCCGCTGCGGATCCTTCTCCAGGCAGGCGCCCAACAAACGCCGCACCTTCTCTGGCACAGCCTCCAGATCCGGCTCCTTGGTCAGCACCGCCGCCAGCACATCGGTCACCGTCGCGCCCGTGAACATCTGCCGCCCGGTGAGCATCTCCCACAGCACGACTCCGTAGGCCCAGATGTCGGCCCGCTTATCCATCACCTGCCCGCGAGCCTGCTCCGGGCTCATATACGCCGCCGTGCCCAGGATCATTCCGGCGCGGGTCGGAGACATGGTAACCGTGGCGCCGTCTTCAGCCGGTGTATCGGATGCCACGGCCGCCAGTCCGAAGTCGAGCACCTTGATCGCGCCTGCGGGCGTAACCATGATGTTGGCGGGCTTCAGATCGCGATGCGTGATTCCTTTTTCGTGCGCGGCTTCCAATGCGCTGGCGACCTGCCTTGCGTACTCGAGCGCGGTCTCGACGGGCAGAGGACCCTTGAGCGTTTCACCCTCCACCAGCTCCATCACCAGCGCCCGCTCCTCGATCCCGTAGATCTGCGCGATGTTGGGATGGTTCAGCGACGCCAGGACCTCGGCCTCGCGTTGGAAGCGCGCCATGCGTTCCGGATCGTTCGCGAAGGCGTCCGGCAACACCTTCAGCGCAACTTCGCGCTTGAGCTTGGTGTCCTTGGCGCGGTACACCTCGCCCATCCCGCCCTTTCCAATGGGGGCGAGGATCTCGTAAGGACCCAGTCGAGTTCCGGCGGACAGTGGCATATTTATGTGTGCCGGAACGCCGCCTGCCACTTGGCGCGCAGCGCGGCACGGGGGACTTCCTGTCCCCGCAGATAGACCTTGTTAATCTTGCGCGTGTTGGAGATGCTCTCCAGCGGATTGGCATCCAGCACGATGAAATCGGCGTTGCGGCCCGCGGCCACCATCCCTGTGTTGAACTTCCCGATCTCGGCCGAGTCGCGCGTGGCGGCGACAATCGCCTCGGCCGGCGTCATTCCGAACGCGACCATACTCTCCAGGTCCAGGTGGTTGAAATAAGCGATCCAGAACCGCGTCTGGCCGGTGTCGGTCCCGGAGACGATGCGAATGCCCGCCGCCCGGAGCTTCATCGCATTGCTTCCGTCCAACGCGAAATTCTTGCGGGCGCGCTCGACCGCCTCCGGCTTCATCTTCGCCAGCGGTCCGCCCCAGTGCGCCTCGATGTCCTGCGGCGAATACGTGTCATGCAGTAGAGGGTCGTCGAGCCACGCCGGACGCTTGCCGCCGCCCTGCGTGTTCATCCAGGACGTGATCAGAGACGGCGTCATCCACATGTTCGGCCGGTCTTTTCTCACGACCCGGTCCTTGACCATCGCGATGATTTCGTCGTCGGCCGCCTCGCCTTGGCGAACCGGCACGTGAAGCCATCCCTCGACTCCGGCGCGCACCAGCTCCTTGGCGTCGGCCAGCGTGACGTTGTGGACCGCGACCGGAACGTTGCTCTTGTGGGCTTCCTCGAGGATCGCCCGGTAGATCGGCGGCGTGAGCTTCTTCTTTTTTCCGTCGCGGTCGTCCACCCAGATCTTGATGAATTCGGGCTTCATCAAGACATAATCCTGAACGGCCGCGCGAGCCTCTTCGACACTGGTGACCGGATACGGCACATCGGCGCGCGAAGGATGGCCCTGGGCGCCGGAGCCCGGCCACGCGATTCCCGGACCGGCGGTCTTGAACAACGCCGCATTGGGAACCACCTCTTCGCGCATCCGCAAAGGCACGTCGCCCCAATTCTCCCGGCCGCCGTGAAAGTTCGATCGGGCGACCAAGTCGGCGATGCCGACCACCGCGCCGACACCGTGGTAGGCGAGACGCTGGAGATGATCGATCAGGTTCTCGCGGTTGAACGTCTCCTTCGACATGGTCCCTTCGGCGACGTTCTGGTATCCGATGTGGCCGTGAAGGTCGACCAACGTGGGCATGACCGTCTTGCCGGTCAGGTCGACGCGCGCCGCACCGGCCGGGACTTGCAGCTCACCTCGCCGTCCCACCTGGGTGAACTGGTTGTTCGTAACGACGAACGCCGAGCTCTCGATGGGCGCGCTGCCGTCGCCGGTGATGAGCCGCGCGCCTTCGAACACCGTGACGGTGGGGGCGCCCGGAGCCTGGCGTTCCACTTGGGACGAGCACGCTGCCAGCAACAGAAACGCAGGAAAAAGCAGATTCACACGCCGCATGGGACCTCCTGGACAAGCATCCAGGGTACTATGATAGGACCATGTTGACCTGGCGAACAAGCATGCTTCTGGCGGCGGCGAGTCTCGCCGCTTTCGCCCAGACAAAATGGACTCCGCCGCGCACGGCGTGGGGCGATCCGGATATCCAGGGCGTCTGGAGCAATGCCACGATTACCCCGTTGGAGCGGCCCCAGGAGCTCGCCGGAAAACAGGTTCTTTCCGATGCCGAAGCCGCCGCGCTGGAACAGAAAGCGGCGCAGAATCGCGTCGATCGTCCCCCGCCGCCCGGCGATTCGGGAACCTACAACCAGTTTTGGTTCGACCGCGGAACCAAAGTCGTAGGCACCAGGCAAACGTCGCTCATCATCGATCCGCCGGATGGAAGATTGCCTCCATTGACGGCCCCGGGCCAGAAGAAGCTGGACGATCGGCTCAAGCGGCTCGGCCCAACCGCGACCGGTTCCTCCGGAAACGGTCCGTTCGATTCGCATGAGGACATCAGCGTGGTCACGCGCTGCATCACGCGCGGGCTGCCCAACGCGATGTTTCCCGGCGGGTACAACAACAATTATCAGATCGTGCAGGTTCCCGGAATGGTGGTGCTGTTGTCTGAGATGATGCACGACGCCCGCGTCATCTTTTTGGACGGGCGGCCGCACATCAGCCAGAACGTCCGGCAGTGGATGGGCGATTCCCGAGGCCATTGGGAAGGCAACACGCTGGTGGT
>JBGPLI010000225.1:0-8442 GCA_041486445.1 Bryobacteraceae bacterium | reverse complement strand
CGCCGTCCCAGTAGTGGCGCGCGCGCTCGTCCGGCACCAGGCGGGCGGCCGGGGCAACGTGCTTCGGCTCGGCGCCCAGCTCCGGCACCCAGACCACGTACACCGACATCTGGCGGCTCGGGTTCTTCTGCAAGACTTCCTTTTCGATTTCGGAGGCCCCCCGAAGGCATTCCGCTCAGGTGGGGCTGAGCAGCATCACCACGCGCGTTTTGCCGATATCCGCGTTGAAGGCGGATCGCAGCGGCTCGGCGCCGCCGTCGAGCGTGGCGAACGACGTTTCCGCCGCGCTGAGCGCATTCGCGGCCGCCAGCATCCACAGCAGCGCGGAGATCCACAACATCGCCCGCACGCCCCGGCGCGGCTTCACGGCGCACTCGCCCCGGCGCCGGTACGCGCTCCAGAACGCGTAGACCAGCATGAGAAGCGATCCTCCGAGGAGCCACGGCGTGTACGGTTTGATTCCGGCCAGGGCGACTGCGCCGCTCACGCCGAGTACGCCCACAATCAGCGGCGCCAGCGTGGGACTGATGCAGCAGGCTCCAGCCACGGTCGCGGTGAGCGCGGCGCCCGCGCCTACGCTAGCGGCGGCCGTCTGTCTCCGCATACCGCTGGCTGACGCGCGCGGCTCGGAAGAGGGAGCGGTCGCCATCAGAGGAGTCTGAAATTGACTTCGATGGTCGCCATGACGGCCACGGGCTTGCCGTCTTTCATGCCCGGTTTGAAGCGCCACTTGATGACGGCCTCGATCGCCTTTTGATCCAGGCCCAGCCCGAGAGCGCGCACCACCTTCAGCTCCTGCGGCTGGCCCTTGTCATCGACGATCAGCGAGAGCACCACCGTACCCTGCCACTTGGCTTTGCGCGCTTCTTCGGAATACTCGGGCTCGATTTTGAGGAGCACGGACGGCGCGGAAACGCCTCCGCCGATCCGGTACACTCCGCCGCCGAATCCGCCGCCCGAGCCCGGACCCACGCCCGGGCCTTTGCCCGATCCGACACCGCCGCCGATTCCCGATCCGATACCGCCGCCCAGTCCCGTGCCATTCGACGGCACGCCCAGCCGGCTGAGCGGGTCGCCGTAGTTGTTGGCCATGATGTTGGGGGCTTCCTGCGCGACGATGCTCGGAAGGATCGGCAGTTTCGGATTCTCGATCGGATCGACGCGCGGAGGAGTGAACTGCTTGGGAGCGAGTTTCGGCAGCTTGCCCTTGCTTTGCTCCAGCGGCGCGCGTGCTCCGCCGCCACCACCGCCGCCTTGCTGCTGCTTTTTCGGGGTCGAGGCCAGATACGGTTTGAGGTCAGGCGCGATCAGCGTGATGGTTTCCCTCACCGCCTTCTGGACCGGCTTGAGCGACCCGAGGAACAACATCAGCGCGATCGCACCGAAGTGAATCAGCAGGGAGCCGAACGCGGCCTTGCTCTCGTTGCCGGCGTAAATCTTGATCTCCTTCAGCGGCACCGGCTTCGAAGTCACTTCGAGCGGCGGCAACTTGGGGGGGTGGATCGCCTCCTTGACGCTCTTGAAGAACGTCATGAACCACGGCTTTTCCAGATCCGCGGGCGGAAGGAGGTGTGCGAGATGGTCTTCCGGCGTCCCGATCGGGGCGGTCTCGACGTTCTTCACCTGCTGCTCCTCTGACACCGGCACGCCTTAAAGACGTAGATATCGGACCGGACGTTGCAGTTCTTGGAATTCTGCCATCGCACGGCCAATCCTAATCCGAGTCTAACACACAGCACCCAAGACTACTTAGACCCCTGCAAAGTTTTTACAAATTTTGGAATCTCAGTCCAAATCTCGTCGACTACGTCGGTCAGCTCGTGGCCCGATCGAAGCAGCCGCAGCGTGACATTGGGGTGGCTCGCCGCGAACTCCCTGGAGACCTCCGCCGGCACCACCGGATCGTCGAGGCCGTGCAAAACAAGGCCAGGCTGGCGGAAATCCGGCTCATCTTCGTATCGGGCGGCGTCTTCGACAAACTGGTACCCGAGCGGCCGCTCCCCGGCATAACCGTAGTGGAAGAACGGGCGCGACCCTGTTCGCTTCCATTCGCCCAGCTCCTCGGGCGAAAACCGCTCCCGGAACCGCCGCGGGAACTGAAAAGCCGGCGCCATCAGGACCAGCCATTCCACTTCTGGATGCCGCGCAGCATACAACGCCGCCACATATCCGCCCAGGCTCGACCCCATCAACCCCACCGGTCTTCCGGCGGCCGTCCGCTCGATGACGGCAAGCTGGCGCGTGATCGTCAGCGCCTCGAAATTGCCCTCGTCCAGCTGCGGGATCTCGATCGCAACCCCGCGCTCGGCGAATTTTTGGCGGAAAAACCGAGCCTTGCTCGACTGGGGACTCGACGCGAAGCCGTGCAGGTAGACGACGGGCGTCATTTCCCTGGTTCGGGCTCTGGTCCGGGTGCGGGTTCGGGCTCGGCGTCGAACTTGATGTCGCTCGAAGCCCCGAATTTGTGAAAATCCGAATAGACGAACTTGTTCTCCGCGGTCACCTTGCCGGCGGCGGTTTCGCGATGCATGGTTTGCGTGGGCAGCAGTGCGCCGTAGGGACTCATCGCGTAGTCGACGCTCGCCTCCTCCCTCAGCGTCTGTCCGGACGATCCCTGGCTCGCCTCCATGGTGATTCGCAGGGGCAGGTAGTTATCGGCCTGCACCCAGATCTCGCCCTGGACGCTCAGCGCGCTCACCTGGTCGCCTTTGTCGGCCCGCACCATCGTCAGGGCCTCCGGCCCGTCGATCTGCTTGTAGTGGAACACCAGCACGCGCACGCCGGAGAACAGGTCCGCCCCTTTTTGCGTGAACTCGTAGCGCTCCATCTCGCGGCGCGTGAACAGCAGCAGCAACTGACCGAAATCGGTGACGGCGCCGATGAGCCCGTACTTTTCGAACTGCTTCAGCACTTCCTTCTTGCGCGCGTCGTCGCTGGCGGTGATCGCCTTGGCCAGAGCCTCCTGCGCCTTCTTGTCGTCGGCGACTTTGCGGCCGTCCACTGTGGTCACCTGCCGCAGCTCGTGGAGAACGCCCCCCAGCGGCGCGTAGCCGTACTCGGAGACAATGTCGCGCTCGCTCCATCGCGGCGGCGGGGGTGTGTTGACCGCGGCGCCCACGCGCGGACGGAACCGCGGCGGAGGTTTCATCGCGCGCTGGTGCAGGCTCTCCTTGCCGAGCACCTGCGGCGCCACGATGCGGAACGCTTCGGCTTCCTCGGACACGCGCGCCATCATCTTCTCGGTGGCCTCATCGGCCCGCAGGGCCGGCAGAAGCAGCAGAAACGCGAGGCGCCGCATACCTTGAGGATCGCACACCATGTAGCGCACGCTTCCGCGTGCAGCGCCGGCTTGAGCCGGCGAAATGCCGGAATAAATTCCGGCACGGCAAGCTAAAGCTCGCGCCACGTGGCGCCGCTCTGCTAGCATGAAGACTTCACCCCTGGCATGATTCGTTCTTTTCGCGGCATCGCGCCCAGGATCGCCGCCTCCGCCTACATCGATCCGAGCGCGCAAATTATCGGTGAAGTGGTCGTCGGCGAGCGCTCCAGCGTATGGCCGCACACCTCCGTGCGCGGCGACACCGGTCTGATCACCATCGGCGCGGAGTCCAACATCCAGGACAATTGCTCGCTCCACATGGACACCGGGTTTCCGCTCACCATCGGCGATCGCGTCACGGTGGGCCACGGCGTGATGTTGCACGGATGCATTCTCGAGGACGACGTGCTGATCGGCATCGGCGCCATCGTGCTGAACGGAGCGCGGATCGGCAGGGGTTCGGTCGTGGGATCCGGCGCGCTCGTTCCCGAAGGCATGCAGGTGCCTCCGGACACGCTGGTGCTGGGCGTTCCCGCCAAGCCTCGCCGCGCCGTCACCGCAGAGGAGCAGGCTCGGTTCCGCGAAGGCGTAGCGCACTACGTTGCCAGAGGACGCGAATACAAGGACGCATCGTGATTCGGGCCGTCAAGGGGACGCGCGACATCCTGCCGCCTGCGAGCGCGGTGTGGAATCGCGTCGAGGCCGTCGCGCGCGAGGTGTTCCGCACCTTCAACTATCACGAGATCCGCACGCCGATCTTCGAGGAAACCGCGCTGTTCGCGCGCGGCGTGGGCCAGGACACCGACATCGTCAGCAAGGAAATGTACACCTTCGAGGATCACGGCAGCTCGCTCACGCTGCGGCCGGAGTGCACCGCCTCGGTGATTCGCTCCTACATCGAGAACCGGCTCGACCAGCTCCCGGGCGTCAAAAAATATTACTACATGGGCCCGATGTTCCGCCGGGAGCGCCCGCAGAAGGGCCGTTTCCGCCAGTTCTACCAGATCGGCGCCGAGGCGATCGGGTCGGAATCGCCCATGGTGGACGCTGAAGTGATCGAGATGGTGATCGAGGTCCTGCGGCGCGCGGGTCTGGACGGGTTTGAGCTGTTGCTTAACTCGGTGGGGGATCAGAACTGCCGGCCAGGCTACATCGCTTTGCTCAAGGAGAAACTGCGCGACGTCGCGCCGCGAATGTGCGGCGATTGCCAGCGGCGGGCCGTGACGAATCCTCTGCGCGTGCTCGATTGCAAGATTCCCGAGGATCAGCCGGTCATCGACGCGCTGCCGTCCATTCTCGATCACCTCGACGACGCCTGCCGCGCGCACTTTGCCGCGGTTCGCGCGCACCTGGACAGCCGGGGCATTCCTTACCAGGTGAAGCCTCGGCTGGTGCGCGGCCTCGACTACTACATGCGCACGACTTTCGAGATCACCCACGGCGCGCTGGGCGCCCAGAATTCGGTGTTAGGCGGAGGCCGTTACGACGGACTGGCCGAGGCCCTGGGTTCGCGCGTGCCCGCGCCCGGCATCGGCTTCTCGATTGGCGAGGATCGCCTGGTGATGAGCGTCGAGCAGGCCGCGCCGCTCAAGGAAGACCCGCTCGTGCTGGTGACATTCACCGAAGGCGACGCCACGCGGCGGGCGGCGATCCAGGCGGCGGCCGAGCTGCGCGCGGCCGGCATCCGCGTCGAGCTGGCCGAGGGAAAGTTAAAGAAGGTTTTCGAGGTTGCCAACAAATTGAACGCACGAGTGGCGGTGATCTGCGGTGAGAACGAAGTCGCCGCGGGCACACTTTCGATCAAGGACATGAGGAGCCAGGAGCAAACCACTGTCAGCCGCACGCTGCTCCAGGATAAAGTCAAAGAATGCCTGAGCAAGTACCTCTAGATTTTCTGGGCGAGCTTCGCCGGACCCACAGTTGCGGCCAGCTTCGCGCCGCCGACGCCGGCCAGCGGGCACTTCTCATGGGATGGGTGCACCGCCGCCGCGATCTGGGCGGCGTCATCTTCATCCACCTGCGGGACCGCGAAGGCGTCACACAGCTCGTTTTCCACGCCGACTCCGACGATCCTGCCGTGCACGCTAAGGCGGAATTGCTCGCGTCCGAGTACGTCGTCGCCGCCGAAGGCCGCATCGCGCAGCGCACCGCGGACACCATCAACCCGGCGCTCCCGACTGGGGAAGTCGAGCTGGTCGTCGAGAAGCTCTGGATACTGAACGAATCGCGCACGCCGCCGTTCCCGATGGAGGAGACCGTCGACGTCAAGGAAGACGCGCGGCTGAAGTATCGCTATGTCGATCTGCGCCGTCCGCACATGCAGCGCAACATCATCCTGCGCTCGAAGATCGCCTCGGCCGTTCGGGAGACCCTGGGCGGGATGGGCTTCCTCGAGATCGAGACGCCGTTCATGACCCGCTCGACGCCGGAGGGCGCGCGCGACTACCTGGTGCCGAGCCGCGTCAGCCCTGGGCTGTTCTACGCGCTGCCGCAATCGCCGCAGATCTTCAAGCAGCTCCTGATGGTCAGCGGCTTCGATAAATATTTTCAGATTGTCCGCTGCTTTAGGGACGAAGACCTGCGCGCCGACCGTCAGCCCGAGTTCACGCAGATCGATCTGGAGATGTCGTTCCCGCAGCAGACCACCATTTTCGAAACGGTCGAGCCGATGATCCACGCCGTGGCGAAGGTTGCCGGTTATGAAGTGCCGAAAACCTTCCCGCGCTTCACCTACGCGCAGGCGATGCGCTCCTACGGAATCGACAAGCCCGATCTGCGGCTGCCTCCTTTCCATTGCATCGAGGATTTGTTCCCGGGTGCGAACCTCACACCCGACGGCCTGCCGCTGGTGGCGATTCATATTCCGAAGACCGGCACGCTCACGCGCAGCGAGCGCGACGCCCTGAAAGATTTCGGCAAGGAACGCGGCCTGCGCGTCTACGACGATCCCAAGCGCCTGGATCGCGACTTCCCGGGTCCCATGCAAGAGGTTCGCAAGCGCACAGGAACCGCGGAAGAAGATCTCCTGTTGCTCGCGGGCTGGGGGGGCGAGCCCAAGGGCCAGAGACCGGAGGAAACTGTGCTCGCCGCCTGCGGCCAACTCCGCCTCCACGCGGGCCAGAAGTACAACGACCGGCACAAACTCCTCGATCCGCAAAATTTCCAATTTTTGTGGGTCATCGATTTCCCAATGTTCGAGTGGGACGAGGAGGAGAACCGCTGGAACGCCGCGCACCATCCTTTTACTTCGGTTCACGACGAGGATCTCGAGAAGCTGACGAGCGATCCGGCGCGCTGCCGGGCCAAGTCCTACGACATCGTGCTGAACGGCGTCGAGCTGGGCTCGGGATCGATCCGTATCCACCGGCGCGACGTGCAGGCCAAGGTGTTCGCGGCGCTTGGAATGACCGATGAGGAGGCTCGCCGCCGCTTCGGCTTTCTTCTGGAGGCGCTCGAATACGGCGCCCCGCCGCACGGCGGCATCGCTCTCGGTCTGGACCGGCTGGTGATGATCCTGGCGGGCGAGAGTTCCATCCGCGAAGTGATTCCGTTCCCCAAAACCGCCAGGGGAACCGATCTGATGTGCGAGGCGCCGTCGGAAGTCCCCGAACGCCAGTTGCGGGAGTTGGGGATCAGCATTAGAAAGAAATAAAGAGGGTTCCGCGGGGAGGGGCATTGCTTCTCGTGATACGTGACAAAGGACGTTATCATAGGTGAGCGACCCGGTCAAATCCAGTCATCATGAAGATGCCGGGGCCACAACGCGCGCGTAGTGCCTCACTCCATTATATTTCACAATCTATGATATAATCTAAAATAGATTGCAGCTATGATTTAAGGAGAGACGCTATGCCTCGTGGAAAAGGCGACAAGAATTTTTCGGAACGCGAGCTAAGACTGGGAGCCCAAAACCAAGCCTTGAGAGCTGCCGTCAAGGCTTGCGAAGCTAAGTTGAAAGTTAAGGATGCGCGCATTAGAGAGTTGAGGTCGAAAGTGAAGAACGGTTGATCTGAGCGAAAGCCGAAAACGCGTTGGGGCTTCGGCGATCGTTGCACAAAAAAACCCGTCTGGACGGAAGGACAGGGCGCGGAATGGCGACGCGTCGGGGGGAGCGCGGACATGCGGCCCGGACTCGCTGGCGGGACATGCACGAACGGCCCGTAGCGCGTGAGATGGTATGCTCGCTGGACGTGCCGGGCTGCCATCGCCAGTGAACCCCCGTCGGCCCGCCCCGCGTCGCGCCGGCCTTTACAGGGAATCGAGAATCGCTTGCCGGTCAACGCCCTTGTGATTGGCAACGGCTCGAAGGATGCCGTTGAGCGTGCCGACGCGCACGGCTTTGAGTGCGGGAACGGCGACACGATGCGGAGTTGGCTCCTGCGTCTGCAGGATGACGTGGCTACCGACCTGGTTGACTTTCACGTATCCCCAGCGGCGGCAGAGCGCGGCCACCAGATCGTGGCCACTCAAGTCACGCGGAAGTTTCATCCGAGGGCGAGCATTTCATCGCGGACGAGATGCAGGCGGATGCCGGAGGGCTTCGGGCGGTCGAAATAGAACGCCTCGACGGCCTCTTTGACGTTGGCCCGCAGCTCGTCCCATGTGTCGCCCTGGGTCAAGATGCTTTCGGTCAGGCACTCGGCGCAAAAGCCGCCGTCCGCTTCCTGCGTGATCTCGAACACGATTTCGTTCACAACTTTGACTCTAGGTGATCGCATGGCTTTGAGCAAGTGGCAGCCCCAACTGCATCCGGCAGGGTTTCCCAGCCGAAGAACTCGGCTCGGCCCCCAGCCGTGTTCTTCTCGATCTTTCGAAGGCATCCCGAAATGTGCGCGAGGTAGACGCGGTCGTCTCTCACAGCGGCCGGGCCTCGCGCAACACGCGCTCGCGCAAAACCGGGTGCAGAGACCGCTCGGTCACCACGTCGACGGGCCTTCCCAACAGGTCTTGCAGATCCAACGCGAGGCCGGAAGGGAACCATGCGCTGGTCTTGCCGACCACATCGATCAGGAAATCGATATCGCTGGTGAGCGTCTCCTGGCCATGCAACACGCTTCCGAACACGCGAACGTTGCCTGCGCCGTGCTTGGCGGCCAGTTCTTCGATCTCCGTCCTCTTCGACT
>JBGPLI010000224.1:0-8464 GCA_041486445.1 Bryobacteraceae bacterium | reverse complement strand
CGACCTGCCGCTCAACGGGCGCAATTACACCCAGTTGGCCACGCTTCAGCCGGGAGTCATCCCGATCATCGGCAACCTTACCAGAACCGACATTTCCGCCGGGCATGGCATCAAGATGAGCATCGGGGGCGCCCAGTCCAACCAGAATTCCTTCCTGCTGGACGGACAGGATGCGAGCGACTACGCCGGACAAACCCCGGGCAGCGCAGCCGGCACCAGCCTGGGCATCGATGCCGTTCGCGAATTTACGATTACCGCCAACAACTACAGCACCGAATATGGCCTGGTGGCTGGGGGCGTGATGAACGTGGTGACCAAGGCGGGAACCAACACGCTCCACGGCTCCGTCTTCGAATATCTGCGCAACAGCTTTTTCGACGCCAAGAATTATTTCGATCCGGGCAACAAACCCATTCCACCGTTCAAGCGCAATCAGTTCGGCGGCATCCTGGGCGGGGCGATCAAGAAAGATAAAATCTTCTTCCTGGGAAGTTACGAAGGCTTGCGGGAGCGTCTGGGACTCACCTACCAGAGCCAGGTTCCCAACGCGCGCGCCCATCAGGGCTATTTACCGGTCGCTGGAGTGGAGCGGTTGATCGGGGTGCATTCCGGCGTGCAGGCCATGATGGACCTCTACCCGTTGCCCAATGGCCGGGACAACGGCGATGGAACCGGTCAGTTCATCAACAACCCTTCCCAGCCCTCGGATGAAGACTACACCATGGGGCGGATTGACGCTCAGCTCAGCGGCAAGGACTCTCTCTACGGCCGCTATGTTTTCGACCAGGCCGACGTCATTCGTCCCGGGTTTCTGGGCATTTATGGAACCACCAAGCATGGCCGCAACCAGTTCTTCCAGCTCAGCTCGACGCACGTGGCCTCGGGCAGCATGATCAACGAGGCTCGCGCCGGCCTCAGTCGCACCTTCGGCAACTTTGGCGCCGTTTATCTGAAGGATGTGCCGGTCGACAAGCTGAGCGTGATTGCCGGAGTACGCTTGGCCAGCATCTGGGACATCAGCAGCCCGTCGATCCAAACCTCCGACGGCGTCTTCATCGAGACGCCGCGCAGGTTCACTAACACGGTCTACGAGTTTGCCGATAACGTCAGCTACTTCAAGGGGCGGCACACGTTCAAGTTCGGCGGCATCCTCAAGGATTACTTCTCCAATCCCCAAAACAACCGGAACTTCATGGGGACCATCACCTTCGGCAGCGTGCAGCAATTCATGGAGGGCAACCCCTCCATGATCCAGGGACAGCGCATTGACTCGCAGCTCAGTTATCAGCAGTGGCTGATGGGCTGGTTTGCGCAGTACGGCCTGAAAGTGTCGTCGCGGCTGACTGTAACCATGGGACTCCGGCATGAGTTCACCACAGTGCCCAGCGAGAGGTACGACCGGGCTCACAGCATGCAGACCCTTTTGGACAGCGGGCCAGACCTGACCAAGCCGCTGTTCACGCCGCCCAAGGACAACTTTGCTCCGCGCGTCGGCCTGGCCTGGGATGTGACCGGGAATGGCAGAACGTCGATCCGCGTCGGCGCCGGCGTTTTCCAGGAGCAGCTGGTGCCCGTGGTCTTGCGCTACACCTACGCCCGAATGCCGAACTTGACGCAGGACTTCACCCTCACCAACCCGGGTGTGGGAGTTGTTCGGGTGGATCCCACCAAGCTTCCGGCGGGTTCCGGATCGGGGTTGTTCTATCAGCCGTATCCGAAAATCCCCACGCGCTATCAGTGGAGCCTGGATGTGGAGCATGAAATCGTGAGGGGAACCACCGTCAGCGTCGCCTACGTGGGTTCGCGCAGCAATCACCTGCAATACAACCCCAACAACACCGACATCTTCCCCCCCACCTGCTGGCCCAGCAGTTGTACAGACAATGCCAGCTTCTTTTTCCCCGACGTCAATCCCCAAACAGCGCCCCGCATCAACCGCAATTTCGCAAGCATTCAGCAGCACATCTGGGGCGGAATGGCGTACTACAATTCGCTTCAGGCCAATGTGACGCGGCGCTTCGGCCGGGGCTTCCAATACCAGGGGTCCTACACCTTCTCGCGCAACATTGACACTGCGGCGTCCACCTTCGGCACGGTCATCGCGCTGAACCAAGGCAACATTCCGAATCCTTACAACATGCGGTCGGAGCGGGGCTTGACCGGTATTGATCCTCGCCATCAATTCAGCTCCAACCTTACCTACGATTTGCCGCTGGCGCGAAACTCCAAAGGTATCGTCAAGGGTCTGGTCGGAGGATGGCAGGTGAACACGATCCTCTCCGCCCGGGGCGGGCTCCCCTTTGACATCCAGAGCGGATACATAAACAGAGGGCTAGGCCGCAGCCGCAGCGGTAGCGGCAGCCCTCCCGGAGACCGGCCTGACGTGGCTCCGGGCTTCACCAATAACCCGACCCACGGAATCACCGCCGGCTGCCAGGGTGTGCCCAAGGGCCAGCGGGTGGGCACGCCGACCCTGTATTACGATCCCTGCGCGTTTGTGCTGCCCGCGGACGGAACCTTTGGAAATCTCGGGAAGAACACGCTCATCGGCCCGCGCTTGTTCGACCTGGATTTCGGCATGAAAAAACAGTTCGACATCACCGAGCGGACCAACCTCCAGTTCCGTGCAGAGTTTTTCAACATCTTGAATCATCCCAACTTCGGCAACATGATCCTGACCGTATTTTCGGGAGCATCGGGCGCCCGGAACGGGTCCGCCGGCCAGATTCTCAATACGGCGACCGACCCGCGCCAGATGCAATTTGCGTTGCGGCTCTCTTTCTAAAAAGCACTACCGCCTGAACGCCGGTGGGTTTTGAAGTGGCGTGCGCACTCTGCGCGCCGCGTTCCCACTCCTGGGAACGCATGTTCCTCGAACGTCCACCAGTGTCCGCAGAGTGCGGACACTGCACGTTAAGAACGTGCGCCACATCATCAGATCGAAACGCTGGCGGATGCTAGAATCTCGCGGCGGAACCACGTCCGGCGGGTCCGCCGATCCCGATCCCCGAGCGTAAACTCGTCGTGAGTGCGTAGTCCCGCGAACATCCAGGCCGCCGTATCGCAAAAGCTTTCGCAGGCGTAGCGGCGCCAGGCCGCGGTGCGCCGGCGCACGTCGGCTGGTCCGAGCTTGCTCTTGCGCCACTCCGCGCTCCATCCAAGCTCGCCTCGAACATGCCGGCCGGCTTCGCGGGCCAGCAGCCGCTCCCAGCTCCAGCGCGACGAATTGGAGAGTCGCACCCAGGCAAAATGGAAAATTTCGTGTACCAGAATGCGCTCGAAGTCCCCGCGGCGGGTCAGGACCTCCGCGTCCAGCAGGATCAGGCGCCGCGGAACGGAAGTGGCGGCAAGATGGCGGCCCAGCGAGCGGCGCACCTCAATCCGGAGAGGCCGGCCGGAGAGATGCGGCAGCACGGCTATTTGTTCGGCTGGAGCACGCGGCCCGGCTGATCGAAGAATTGTTGATTCTCGACGGCGGGCTCAAAGCGCTTGGTCAGGCTGCTCATAAAATCGTTGAGGTGGCTTTGCCGGATTTCCTGGATGATCGGCTCGGTAACTTCTCCGACCGGCTGCACCGACGTCTCTTCCACTCGAATAATGTAAAAGCCGTTGGGCTGGCGCACCGGATCGCTGACCTCGCCGGGTTTGAGGGCGAGCACGGCACGCTTGATCTCGTCCGGATAGGAGCTGGTAGCTTTGACCACGCCGAAATCGCCGCCCGCGGCCTTAGACGCTGGATCCTCGGAGACGTCGGAAACGAGTCTGACGAAATCCGCGCCGCCCCGGATTTTCGCCACCGCGTCGGTCGCCAGCGTCCTCGCGTCGGCTTCAGTACGCGCGTCCGGGTTGTGGGCGGACTCGAAGGCACCTTTGGCGGCGTCTTCCACCGATGGCGGCGTGGCCGCGGCAGGCGTGCCGGGCTTGAACCGGATGAAAATCACTTTGATCTTGGCCTGCTGGTAACGCGACTGGTTCTTGGCGTAAAAGGCGTCGATGGCCTCCCGAGTGACCGTGTAGCCGTCGCGCTCCTGGTTGACCATCGCCACGGCGATCGCGTTCATGCGCATCATCTCCAACTCTTCCTTCAGCGGGCTTCTCTCGCCCAGCTTGGCCTGCTCTCCTTGCGCCGCCAGGAAGCGCATCATGTAAAGCTGCTGCACAATGTACTTCGGGTTTTGCTGGAAGGCCTGGATCATCCGCGGATCGCCACTGTGCTGGAGCATCGCGGTGATCTCCCCCGCCGTGACGTCCTTGCCGTCCACCTTGGCGACGACGGTTCCCGGGTTCAGCGGAGCTGGCGCGGGCGCCTGGGCGGAAAGCAGGGCGGCCAGAGCGGGGAGTAGAATGCAGGGTTTCATCATTTTCAAATCTATCATGGCTTGTTTCGCTATAGTGCAGTAATGATCGAGGCGCTGGCGGCTCTGTTGGGAGCGGCGTTGACAGTGGCGGCGTGTTACGCAGCCGGGACGCTGGCGCTCGAGCGGCTGGGCGCGAATCTGCATCGGCCGGAGCGATTCCCGCTGGCGTTCGTCCTGGGGGCGTCATGCGTGCACCTGGCGGTGTTCGCGGTGATGGCGTTGAAGCTGGCCTATTGGCCGGTGCTCGCGGCGATCCCGGCCGCCGTGATCGCGGCGGCGCTTTGGACTGGAACTTGGGCCAATCGTGGAGAGCGGTCCGCCCCGGTGTCCCGCGCGCTCAAGGTATTGTTCGGCGTTCTCTTCGGGGCCTTCACGGTCCTCTATCTGTCGAACGCCTGGGCGCCGGAGATGAGCCCGGACGGTTCCGGTTACCATCTGGGCCTGGTGTCGCGATACCTGCGCGTGCATGGATTCGAACAGGTGACCACAACCATCTATGCCAATCTCGGCGGCGGCGTGGAAATGCTGTTCGTTCCCGCGTTCGCCATCGGCAGGCACTCGGCCGCGGCGCTGGTTCACTTCTCTTTTGCGATTGCGCTGGCTCTGGCGATCTTTGCCTATGGGAGAAGAATCGGCAAGCCGTGGGTGGGAGCCGCGGGCGCGCTGCTCACGTATCTGAGCCCGGTGGTGGGGGTTGACGGCGCCAGCGCCTACAACGACGTCGCGGTGGCGGCGATCGCGTTTTCGGTCTTCTACTGGCTGGAGCTGTGGGACGAATCGCGGAACCCCCGGCTGCTGGTTCCCATCGGCTTGCTGGCGGGCTATGCGGTGGCCGCCAAGTACACGGCGTTCGTGATGCTTGTGTACGCAGTGGGGTTCGTCTCCTGGCGCGCCAGGAAATTGCGTCCGCTGCTGCCGGTGGTAGCCTGCGCGGCGGTGATGATCGCGCCGTGGGCCATCAAGAACTGGATCTACGCGCAGAACCCGATCTCCCCGTTCGGCAACCGGATTTTTCGCAATCCGTACGTGCACCCAGTCTTCGAGATGGAATACACGCGGGACCTGCGCCGCTACCGGGTGGAGAACCTGTGGACCCTTCCTCTGGAGGTCACAACCCGGGGCTTTAAGACACAAGGGGTGACCGGTCCGGTGTTTCTGGCGGCGCCGCTGGCGCTGCTGGCGTTGCGATATCGCGCCGGGCGGAGACTACTGGCGCCGGGACTCCTGCTGCTCGCGGTTTACTTCACCAATGTGGGCACGCGGTTTCTGATTCCGTGCCTCCCGTTCCTTTCGCTTTCGATGGCTATGGCGCTGGGGAACGTGACCGGACTGATCGCGTTGCTGATGGTGTTTCATGCAGCCACATCCTGGCCCTCCAGCGTAAAGCGCTACGCCCCGAATGCGTGGCGGCTGACACGCGTACCTTACCGGGAAGCGCTCCGGCGCATTCCCGAAGACCGCTTCCTGCGTGAACGTTTTGCGCCGTTCTACCAGCGGGCCCGGATGATTGAAGCTTACGTTCCCGCCGGCGAGCGCGTCCTGGCCATCAGCAATGTTCAGGACGCCTACACGTCGCGCGAAATCCTGGTGAGCTTCCAAGCGGCCTTCAACACCGTGCTAACCTACTCGCTGAGCATGGGGTGGGGCGACGCATACCAGCCGGCGCGCACGCTGGTCTTCCGCTTTCCGGGCCGGGCGGCGCAGCGCATGAGAGTGGTCCAGACGGAGAAGGCGGCGGCGCTCGAACAATGGAGCGTCCACGAGCTGCGTTTCTTCGGCGGCGGCGCGGAAGTCGTGCGCCGGCCCCAGTGGCGGCTGCGCGCGTTTCCGAATCCGTGGGATGCGCAACTGGCTTTCGACGGATCGCTCGCCACGCGTTGGAGGAGCTGGGAACCAATCTGGCCCGGGATGTACATCGACACTGACTTCGGGCGGCCGGAGACAGTGGACGAGGTGAGAATCGAGACGTCGACGGATGCCGCTTCGGCCCTGCTCCAGGCGGAGGCGATGGACGAACACGGAACATGGGTGAAGGTCGCCGGCAAGCCGGAGGTGCAAGAGCATGACGTGCCTGGCTCCCTCCGGCGCGCGGCGACTCGCGAGCTGCACGCGCGCGGCGTGAACTATCTGTTCGTCGAGGACACCAACTATGGAGCCGCCGACTTTCGCAAGGATCCCCAGGCCTGGGGACTCACGGTGGTGGCCGCCGGCTCAGGCGCAACGCTGTACCAGGTGAGCCCATGAAGTGGTTCCTCGGTGTTGACGGCGGGCAGTCCGGCACCACGGCGCTGATCGCGGATGAGAGTGGGTGCGTGCTCGCAGAGGGACGCGCCGGGCCGTGCAATCACGTGGACGGAGCCGAGGGGCGCGAGAGGTTCATCACGGCGGTCCGGGGGTCCCTGGAAGGCGCTCTCCGGACCCTCGGGACGCCGGCGCCGCGATTCAGCGCCGCCTGCTTCGGATTCAGCGGCGGTCCCGCCGGCAAGGACGCGCTCACGCGAGAGCTGGTTCAGGCCGAGACCTGCTGCATAACGCACGACGCGGAGATCGCTCTGATGGGCGCCACCGCGGGAGAGCCGGGAGTGATCGCCATTGCCGGAACCGGATCGATCGCGTTCGGCAGAAACGCGGCGGGCAAAACGGCGCGCGCGGGCGGATGGGGCTACCTTTTCGGCGACGAAGGCGGCGCATTCGATTTAGTGCGGCAGGCGCTGCGCGCGTCGCTGCGGCAGGAGGAGGGGTGGGGTCCGAAGACGGCTCTGCGAGAAGCGCTGCTCGCGGCCACCGGTGCGCGCGATGCCAACGCCTTGCTCCACCTTTTCTACACGGCGGCGTATCCGCGGGCCCGCGCGGCTGCATTCGCGAACCTGGTGGACGGCGCGGCTCGTTCGGGCGACGCAGTCGCGCGCGATATCATCAACGGCGCTGCGCAGTGTCTGGCCACGCTGGTGGCGGTGGTCCGCCGCCAATTGCTTCCCGCGGGCGAGGCTGTTCGCGTGTCCTATGCGGGCGGCGTGTTCGGCAGCAATCTCCTGCTCGAACGGTATCGAATGCTGGTGGAACTGGAAGAAGGCGCGACGGTCGCGGCTCCGCTGCACGGACCCGCCGAGGGAGCGCTGCTCGAAGCCTACCGCCTCGCCGGAATGAATCCTAAGGAACGGGAGGCCATTTGCTCGAACCTGTCTCGCACTTCTTCTACTCGCATCGCCTGAAGCTCCAGTTCTGGGATTGGGGCACGGAGGGCAAGCCGGCCCTGATCCTGGTGCATGGCGGTCTGGATCACGCCCGAAGCTGGGACTGGGTGGCGCGCGATCTGCGCGACGATTTTCACATCTATGCGCTCGATCTGCGCGGCCATGGCAACAGCGCTTGGGCGCCGGGCGCTCTCTACAGCGCCGCCGAGCATCTGCTCGATCTCTCGGCGCTGGCCGACATCGTCAACGCTTTTCCCGTGCAAATCATCGGGCACTCACTGGGCGCGGTGGTGACGCTGCTGTACGCGGGCGTGTATCCGGACCGGGTGAAGAAGATCGTGGCGATCGAGGGCCTGGGACTGCCGCTTCAGGCGGCCGAGCGGCCCGCGCCCGAGCGGCTCCGCGAGTGGATCGAGAGCACCCGCAAAGGGGAGAGCCGCGCCACCCACAGCTACCCAAACCTGAAGGCGGCCGTGGCGCGGATGAAGGAGGCGAATCCGTTCCTTTCCGACGAGGTGGCCGAGCACCTGACTCTGCACGGCACCAACTGGAACGCCGACGGGTCCATCATCTGGAAGTTCGACAACTACGCGCGGCTGTTCCCGCCGTATGGAGCGAATCTGGAGGACGCCCGCGAAGTCTTCCGCCGGATCGCGTGTCCGGCGCTGCTGTTCTGGGGCCGCGAGAGCTTCGCGCGCGACCCTGAGCTGACCGGGGAAGCCGGCGCGATCCGGGACCACCGCGTCGTGAGAGTCGATCGGGCGGGCCACTGGCTGCACCACGATCAGCTCGAGGTTTTTCTGCGGGAGACGAAGAAGTTCTTCGCGCTATAGGGGATAATACCTACGGTATGGTATTGGCCTGGTTTGCCTGGCGAAAGCGTTTGCAGATGCGCCGCCGGATCGTCGAAGG
>JBGPLI010000223.1:0-8502 GCA_041486445.1 Bryobacteraceae bacterium | reverse complement strand
GTGGGCTTCATCGGCGCGCTGCTGGTGGTGGGCCTGCTCATCTCGCTGCGGCTTGCGTCGGTGCAGCCGCTGAGCCGGGACGCGGGGACGGCGGTGCCGGTGCCATAGGGGGTCCTACCCGCGCGCGAGAAGCGCCGCCTTCACGCGCTCCGCCGTGAACGGAATCTGGCGAAGGCGTGCGCCGGTGGCGTCAAAAATCGCATTGCCGAGCGCGGCCGCGACCACGGTGATCGAAGTCTCGCCCGCGCCGGTGGCCTCCTCGTCGGGCTGGTTGAGCAGCACGGTCTCGATCTTGGGGACCTCGAAGCCCACCGGCAGGCTGTGGTAGGTGCGCCAGTCGAACGAGGTCACCTTCTGCTCGTCCCAGGTCACCTCTTCGAGCAGTGCGCGGCTCATGCCTTGCAGAGCGCCGCCCTCGATCTGATTCCTCAGACCGTCGGGGTTGGACACCGGGCCGACGTCGTTGGCGACCACAATCCGCTTCACGACAATCTTGCCGTTGTCCTGGTTGACTTCGAGCTCGACGGCCGTCGCGGAGTATCCGTTGTCGCCTTCATACACCACGCAGGCCATACCGCGGCCGGTGGCGACGCCAGTCTTGCGATTTCCCGGCTTGGGCGACGGACGCGCATCCCAATTCGCCGTCTTCGCCGCCGCCTTCACCACCTCGATCAGCCTCTCATCGCGGATGTGACGCAGCCGGTAGGCGACCGGGTCGGTCTTGACGTGCGCCGCGATCTCGTCGATGAAACATTCGTGCGCGAATGTGTTCTGGAGCCGCGCGGGCGACCGCAGCGGTCCGGTGAAGAAGGGCGATGTGACGTTGTGCACCAACACGCGCTCGCTCCGGACTTTTCCCGCCCCTCCGTCCGTGTTGCCCACGCGGCCCGCGACGTAGGAGGGCGCCGCGTTGCTGTTGTTGTTGAACGCCGTGGGAGCCGGCGCGGGCGACCGGGGAGCGAACGCGTCGGGCTCAAAGCCGGCGAGAGTCCCGGTGACGATATTTCCCGGCCTGCCCGTTCCGGGGCGATTTCCGAGCGAGGGCGTCCAGGATTCGTGGTCCCACGCGACGATGTTGCCCTGCACGTCGAGACCCGCGCGCTCATCCATTACGTACGCGTTGCCGTAGTTCTCCCACGCCATCTCGTCTTTTCGCGTGAGCTGCACGCGGACGGGCTTGCCGACGGCCTGCGAGAGCAGCGCGGCGTCGTAGGTGACCGTATCGGCGCCATTCAGGCCGTAGCAGCCCGACCCGCGTTTGAAAATCACGTGCAGGTTCTCCGGCTTCAGGCCGAGAACCATCGCCGCGGTGCTCTTCTGATACCACACGCCCTGCGTGGGCGACCAGAGGGTGGCCTTGTCGCCTTGCACGTCGGCGACCGCGCAGGAGCTGCCTACCGATCCGTGCATCTGGTAGGGATGAAGATAGGTGGCCTTCAGAACCGTGGCCGCCTGGCCGAGCTTCTGCTCGACGTCCTGGGAGTCGACCAGCAGCACGTCGCGCGTTGACTTCTGATTCCGCAGGTGGTCGTAGAAATCGGCGTGGCGGGGAAGCGCCGGACCCGGCGTCCACGTCACCTTCAGCTTGTTGGCCGCCTGAATCGCCTGCCAGGGTTTCTCCGCGACCACGCCCACGAAGTTTTTCTTCACCACCACTTTCACAACGCCGGGCAGATCCTTCACCGAACTCTCGTCGACGCTCGCCACGGTGGCGCCCACGGTAGGGGGACGGACCACGCGGCCGTGCAACATGCCCGGCAGGCGGACGTTGTGGACAAACTCAAATCGTCCGGTGGCGATGGCGGCGAGATCGGGAGACGGCACCGGCTTTCCCAGCACCGTCCACTCGCTCGGATGTTTGCGCCTGGCGTTGGGGTTGAGCGCGAGACTGAATTTCTTTCCGCCCACCAACTCGCCGTAGCCGACTTTCTTCGACGGATCGCCCTTGGCGCCGATCACCCCGCCGGAGGCCGTGAGCTGGTCCACGGGCACACCCAGGCGTTCGGAGGCGAGCTTGAGGAGCGCTTCGCGGGCCGTGGCGCCGGCCTGCCCGAGATTCGAACGATTGAAATTCGCGGGGTGGGACTGGCTGCCCGCCGTGTAGGCCTGATCCGGCGTCATCGCCGTATCGCAATAGATCAGCTTGACGCGATCGAAGGGGACCGAGAGCTCCTCGGCCACCAGTTGCTGCTGCGCCGTGGAGATGCCCTGCCCGAGCTCCTCCTTGCCGCTGTATGCGGTGACGCTTCCATCGGCGGCGATGGCGATCCAGGAATCGAGCTGGCCAATCGCCGGAGAGCCGGGCACAGGGCCGCCGAACTGGGCCTGGGCCCGCCAGCTTCCCGCACTGAAGGTCACGATCAGCGCTCCGGAGGTTTTGAGAAAATCGCGGCGGGAGAAGCCGGCGCGTTTGAGGGCGGTGCGAGCTTGCGGTGTCATCGCGCGGTCTCCTTTCCGTAACGCTCAATGGCCCGAAGCATCCGCACGTTGGTGAAGCAGCGGCACAGCACGCCGGACATCGCCTGCTGGATCTCGGCTTCGGTGGCCTTGGGATTCTTGTCCATGAAGGCTTTGGCCGTCATGATCACCCCGTTCAGGCAGAAGCCGCATTGCGCGGCGTGCTCCTCGATGAACGCCTTCTGAATCGGGTGCGGTTTCTCGGGCGTTCCCAGTCCTTCGAGCGTGGTGATCTCCGACCCTTCGACGGACTTCACGGTCGTCACGCAGGAGCGGATCGCCTGGCCCTTGACGATCACCGTGCAAGCTCCGCACTGGCCCAGGCCGCAACCGAACTTCGGCCCGCGCAGCTCCAGGTCGTCGCTCAGCGCGTAGAGCAGCGGCGTCGTGGGGTCCAGGTCGAGCGTATGCGCGCGGCCGTTGACTTTGAGAGTAATTGCACTCATATAGGTTGCCTAGAACGCCATCTTATCCTTGAGACAGCTTCGACCTTGCGGCCGTCGAGCCTCACTTGGTTTTAGTGCTTTGTGGGAGCCGGTGTCAAGGCGGACAGCGCGACCATGCGGTGGAACCTGCGCAAACCCTAGGGATCGATCCGCAGCGGCGGCGAGTTGGCCAAAAGATAGCCGCCCCCGGCTGGCAGGGGCGGATGCTTTGGGGTTACAATCAGCGGATGTCCGTCAGAAGCATCGAAGAAAGAAAGGTTCAACTGGAATGCTAGCGTACGATGTCACCAAGAATCCCCTCAACAACAATGAATGGGCGTTTCCTCTCGCCGAATGCATACACATCCTCGGGTTCACGTTGTCCATCGGAACCATTGCCATTGTCGACCTGCGACTGCTCGGGTTGGGGTTTCGGGGCCAGACCGCAGCGCAGCTCGCCAAAGCCATGGCGCCCTGGACATTGGTCGGTCTGGCGATCATGGTGACCTCCGGTCCTATCATCTTTTCATCGGATCCCGTCATGTACCTGTACAACCAATCGTTTCGATTCAAGATCGCGGCCCTGCTGGTCGCCATCCTGTTCAACTACACGATCCATCGCAAGGTGGCCTTGTCGGATCATCCTTCCCCGGCGCTGGGCGCGCTGGTGGGCGGGCTCTCGCTTGCGCTATGGGTGTCCGTGGTCGCGGCCGGGTTGTTTATCGCGTTCGTATAAGAGGGGGCCACATCATGCAGATTTCCGAAAGTATCCAGAGCATCGGATTCCTCACGTTTATCCGCGAGTCCGGGCTCACCTACCCGGTGATTATGGCGACCCATCTTTGCTGCATCGCCGTGTTTGGCGGCATGATCCTGATGACGGACTTGCGCCTGCTCGGCCTGGCGCTGAAGGGCTCATCCGTGGCGGACGTGGTGAACGAGCTCCGCTGGTGGAAGCGGATCGGGTTTGTCATCATGGTCACCTGCGGCGTTCTTCTGGGGTCCTCGGAAGCGGTTAAGTATTCCATTAACCCTTTCTTTTGGGCCAAAATGACGCTGCTTGCTCTGGTAGGCGTGCATGCGCTGATTTTCCGGCCACGCGTTTATGACCACCCGGAAGAGCTCGATCGCGCCCCGCAGATTCCGGGCGCGGCAAAATGGGCGGCCAGCCTCTCGCTGCTCCTGTGGGCGGGCCTGGTGATCATGGGACGGCTGATCGGCTATTACGAACCCCCCAGGGCGTGAGCGCCGCGGAATTAGCGGGGAACGATGTTGCGCCGGATCAGGACGGCCAACACCATCGTCGCCGCCAGCGTCAATCCTCCCGTCGCCAGGTGAGCCAGGATCGAAACGACCACCGGAAGCGCACTCTCCGGGGCCATCGCGGCCGCGGTGAGCACCGTGATTCCCAGAAACACCTGCGTGAATGCGACGCTCATCAGCACCACCGCGGCTGGGCGCAGCGTACGATGCGCCGGGAATTGCTGCATCACGAAAATGCCCATGATCACAATGAGCAGCGCGACCACCATCGCACCGGCGATGTGCGGCATCAAGCCCAGGGCCTGGTGACGGTAGGACGTACCGAGCGCGGCTTGCGCGAGCACCGCAACCAGCGTGACGCTGGCCAGGGATCGCAATGAGGGCCATCCCTGATCCTGAACCGGTTCCACGCCGCGCTGCCAGACGCCCGATGTGACCAGCGTGATGGCGGCCGTGCCCGACAGCAACACCAGTGCGAGAAACGTGTGCGACACGTTTACCGCCGTCGATTGCGGACCCGACACGAATCCCAGCCAGCCTTCCACCACGGCGGCCGCCACCGTCAGCCAGGCAAGCTTGCGGAGCGAAGACTGTTTTTCCGCCAGCGTGATCCAGATCGCCAGACCGATGATGAGGACGCCCACCGCCATCCCCTCCATCGCGTGGCTGCGTCCGAGCGAGTAAAGGGCTCGCTCCGGGTTGCTCGAGACCGCGGACCCGGTTAACACGAGAAGGAGCGTACAGACCGCGACGAAAACCGCATAGCAGTGCAGCCAGGGACGGTTCATACGTCCTTCCACTGTACCTCCACCGCGCGGGATCGCGAAAACGATGGCCAAAAGATATTGCCGTTACTCTGGGCGCGGTGATAAACTGGGGGGCCGGGAGAATACTATGCACATTCGCACAGTGGTTTTCGTGTTACCTTTCTTGATCGGGATGTCCGCCCTGGAGGCCCAAACCCCAGCGCCCAAAGCCGCGCCAGCGAAGCCCGCGGCGGCCCCCGCGGCACAGGCCGCAAATCTTCGCCAAGTGATGAGAGGCACTTTCTTTCCCGCCTCGAATGTGATTTTTTTCGCACAGAGTAGCGACCCGGCTGCGGTGCCACCGGGCAAAGATCCTTCGACAGCTACGGATCCCCTGGCCAACACCTATGGAAAATGGGAAGCTGTGGAGAATGCCAGCTTGGCGATTGCCGAGTCAGCGAGGCTTCTGACCGTTCCCGGCCGCAAGTGCGCCAACGGCCTGGATGTTCCGCTGAAGAATGCGGATTGGGCGAAGTTGGTGCAAGGAATCCGGGAGGCGGGGATGGCAAGCTACAGGGCGGCGCAATCCAAGGATATGGATAAAATTCTGGATGCTGCCGGTACGCTGTCCGAAGCGTGCGCAGCCTGCCACGAGAAATACCGCGACAAGGGCGGCCTCGCGGACCGCTGCAAGTAATCGACGGCGAGGCGGTCATCCGCCGGCCAAATGCTGTTCTTCGAAACCACTCCATTAGCGGCCGCGCTCGACGCCGAATGGGTTTTCCCCACCGCAGAATGCTTCCACATTGTGGGCTTCGGCATCGCGATCGGAACCATCGCTCTGGTGGACCTGAGTCTTCTCGGCGCCGGACTACAGCGGAAGGCCGCCGCCCGATTGCTCAAGGCCACCGAACCCTGGACGCTGATCGCTCTGGCGGTGGTGCTGCTGGCCGGCATGGTGCTGTTTCTCACCGATCCCCGCGAGTACTTCCTCAATCTCCCGTTCCGCTTCAAGATCGTGTGCCTTTTGCTGGCGATCATTTTTAACTACACGATCCACCGCAGGGTGGTGTTGTCCGAACGGGCGCCGGCGGCGGTAAGCGGGCTGGTGGGCGCCGTCTCGCTCATGCTGTGGTCGGCTGTGGTTGTGGGCGGATTGTTCATCGCGTTTTTCCCGAAAGGGTTCTGATGTCTCTTACCTCTTTTGCGCGCTGGCTTGCCGGCAGGGAGTGGGCCCAGGATTTCGCCGCCTCCTCCTACTTCTACCCGATCGTGCTCGGGACGCATCTGGTCTGCATTGCCGTGTTCGGCGGGATGATCCTGATGACCAATTTGCGGCTGCTGGGCTGGTCCCTGAGAAGCGAGTCCATCTCCGACGTGGTGGCGAGACTCCGCATCTGGAAGCGGATCGGCTTTACCGTGATGATCTCTTGTGGCCTTCTTCTGGCAGGTTCGGAGGCCGACAAGTATTACAACAACCCATTTTTTTGGATCAAAATGACGCTGCTCGCGCTCATCGGCGTGCACGGGCTGGTGTTTCGCCGCAGCGTCTACCGGAACACGGCGGAGTTGGACCGGGCTCCGTCGCCGCCGCGGCAGGCCAGGCTGGCGGCGTCGCTTTCGCTCATCCTGTGGATCGGCGTGGTCTGCTTCGGGCGGCTGATCGGGTATTACGAAACTCCTTTGCTGCTGCTCAACGCGGCGGCCGGGTCTTCGCTGACTCCGAGGTAGGCGTCTCGACGGGACGAGTTCCTGCTAAAACGGTAGTACGCCGCCGGGACCACCACCATATTCAGAGCCGTCGAGGTGAGCAAGCCGCAGAAAATGACAATCGCCATCGGAGCCTGAATTTCGCTTCCCGGCTTGCCCATGCCGAGCGCGATGGGCACCATTGCCAAGCCAGCCGCTAGCGCCGTCATCAGGATCGGAGCCAGCCGCTCGGATGCTCCCTGCATGACCGCTTCCCGCAAATCCGGCGCGCCCTGTTCGCGAAGATGGCGCACATGAGAGATCAGCATGATACCGTTGCGTGTCGCGATTCCGAACAATGTTATGAATCCCACAATGGAGGCGAGCGAAAGTACCCCTCCCGCCAGAAAGACGCCAGCCACACCTCCCACCAGCGCCAGCGGCAGGTTCAACATGATGATCAACGCATCCTTGTACGATCCAAATGCCATGCCGAGAATCAGGAAGATCCCCGCTACCACGCCGATCCCCAGCAGCAGCAGCCGCCGGTAGGCGCGCTCGGCGCTCTCGAACTGGCCGCCGTACTCAATCCGGTAACCCTGCGGAAGTCTCACCGCCTGGCCGACGCGTTGCTGAATTTCCTGAACCGTGCTGTTCAGGTCGCGTCCGGCCACGTTGCATTGCACTACAATCCTCCGCTGCACTCCCTCTCGCATGATGAAGTTCGGACTCCGATCTTCCTGGATCGTAGCGACGCTCGACAGAGGCACGCGCGGCCCGGCTGGCGTATCGAGCAACATCTCACGAATGCCGCCCAGCGTGTCCTCCCCGTCGCCCGGACGTCGCGAGTCGGCATACTTGGCGACCAGCGGGAAGCTCACCTGTCCGTCGAGGATCCGTCCAACTTCGGTCCCGATCAATACAGTCTCAATTCGCCCGGCTACCTCACCCGCGGGCAGGCCGTAGCGCGCGACTGACGCGGGATCCGGGCGAATTCGCAGGGTCGGGATATCGGTTTGTTGTTCCAATGACAGATCGACCACGCCCGGAACGCCGGCCATCGCCGTCTGCACTTGCCGTGCCAGCAATCGCAACTCGCGCAGATCGTCGCCGAAAATCTTGACGGCAATGTTGGCGAGAGTTCCGGAAAGCATATGATCGATGCGGTGCGAGATGGGTTGCCCCACGTTGACGTTGGTTCCCGGCAGCACGCTGACTTTGTCGCGGATTTCCTGTAAGACTTCGTCTTTCGGGCGATTCGCCATCTGGAGGTCCACGTCGATCTCCGCCGATTCCACACTCTGCACATGCTCATCGAGCTCAGCCCGCCCGGTTCGGCGGCCCGTGGACCGCACCTCCGGCACCGTGAGCAGAATCTTCTCGAGAGCCGTGCCGAGCTGATCGGATTCCGCCAGGCTGGTTCCCGGAATCGTTACGGCGCCAACGGTCAGACTGCCCTCATTGAACTCCGGCAGGAACGACCGTCCCATGCGCAAAGCACTCAGACCTGCGCCGATCAGCAACACCACTGAGGCGCCCAGCACAACCCAGGGATGATCGAGCGAAAACGAAAGCGAGGGGCGATACATCCGCTTCAGTACGCGGATCAGCCATGGCTCATGTCCTCTAAGAATGGACTTCGCCCGTGGCAAAAGCACTGAGCAAAGGGCGGGTGTGACCGTCAAAGCGACCACCAGCGAAGCCACCAGAGCGATAATGTACGCGAATCCGATGGGCCACAGCAGCCGCCCCTCCACGCTCTCCAGCGCGAACAGCGGTAAGAACACCAGAATCACAATGAGTGTCGCGAACACCACCGAGCCGCGGATCTCGCGGCTCGCGCGAAACACCACCTCGATCGTGGGCAGCCTCTCCGCCTCGGGCAGACGGCTGTTCTCCCGCAGCCGCCGCACCACGTTTTC
>JBGPLI010000222.1:0-8550 GCA_041486445.1 Bryobacteraceae bacterium | reverse complement strand
TGGGCGGCAAGACGGTCTACGATGCCGGGACCGAGGCATCATCGCCGGCAACACGATAGGTTACAAATCCCAGATGCCGGTTGATCGGACAACAGTGAAACCAACTCTGCTCTGCTTGATCCTGCTCGCGGTGACGGTGAGCATCCAAACGGCCTCCGCTCAATTGCTGACTTGTGCCAACAATGTGAGCGTCACGCCAATCGCGCGAGCGGAAGGCACCGCCGAGCTGGTGGGTGATGTTACATTGACGTGTACCGGCGGATCGCCCGCTGCGGCGGCAGCTATAATTCCCGCAATCAATATCCAGATCTTCTTCAATACGGCGGTTACCACCCGGTTGAAGTCCGTGGACTCGACGGCCTCCGAAGCGTTGCTCTTTATCGACGAGCCAAATTCCGGTTTGCCAGGCACGAGCAACCTTCTGCTGGCGTGCGGTTCGGCTTCGACCGGCTGTTCAATGACTGGCAATGGGACCGGCGTGGGGACCTACTCAGGCGCAGCCGGCCATCCCAATATCTTCCAGGGCGTGGTATCCAGCAATTCGGTGACGTTCTTCGGCGTGCCGTTCGATTCGCCCGGCCCCGCTCCTGCCAACCGGGTCTTCCGCTTCACCGGCATTCGCGTAAACGCGAACGGCCTGAGCGGCGCTATCGCCGCGGGCGCCACCCCGATCGTCGCGACAATCAGCATCAGCGGAGCGACCTCGCTTCCCATTGCGAAGCCTACGGCGACCGTAGCCTTTGTGCAACCCGGGCTCACCTTCTCCCTGCGTGACGGCTCTAACGCTGCGCCTCTCAGCGGCAACGGCAGCATTACGCCTGGCAGCGGGCCAATGCCCAGCGGGGCGCCATCCGCGTTCCTCCGTTTTTCAGAGAACTTTGGAACGGCCGCTAAAACCCGAACCACGGCCGCTTTTGCCGGTACGGAAACGTCGCCTCCTCCTGCGATCCAAAACGTTCCGGGTACCATCTACAATTCCGAGTCCGGGATCACCTTTAGCAATCCCAGCATAACCGTCGCCCCGGCTGACAACGGGACGCGGTTCAAGGCGGCATTCAAGAATCTGCCGGCTGGCGTGAGCGTCTGGGTCCCTACGACCAACGCGGCCACGCTACAAACGGCGGCACGGCTGATCGCCGGTGAAGCGGCGGCGTTCACTCCGGTTCCCTTGACGGCGATTGCCGGCGCATTTCCGGTCACAAAACTTGCCCTCGTGAACGGCAGTGGCACCGCAACATGGGAGGTGCTCGCGACCAACCCCAACGCCATTGAAAACTTTGATTTCCCGGTGTGGTTCACGGGCAACGGATCGGTGAATCTCATTGGCTCAGTCGACGGGAGCCTGGCTCCCAATCCAGCTCAAGGCGCCATCAGCTCCAGCGGGCTCGCTGTGGCGTCGAGCAACCTGCCGATTCCGCGATTCGCGGACCCTTCCGCGGGCGTGGTCAGCCGAGTGTTTTCCCAGATCGTAGATGGAGGCGGCTGGAAGACTACCATCATTCTCGTCAACACGGATACCGTGCCGGTGAACTTCGTACTTCGATTCTGGGATGAGAGCGGCAGCGCCTTGAGTCTTCCCTTGGCACACGACGGAGTCCAATCTCAGGTGACTGGCACCCTTCCGGCAGGCGGGTCGCGAACCATTGAAACTGAAGGAATAGCAGATTCGCTTTCCGTCGCCTGGGGAGAGTTGACCACCGCGAATTCCGTCGGAGGGTATGCCGTATTCCGGCAGCGAGTGGAGGGCAGACCGGACCAGGAAGCTGCCGTGCCCCTCGCCTCGACTACGGGCCGCTTCGTACTGCCGTTTGATAATACTCCGGGCTTCGTTACCTCGATGGCGCTGGTGAACACCAGTGCTTCCCAGCCGGCCAGTTCTACCGCTATGTTCCGGGGTGAGGACGGGACCTCGATTTCGCAGGCTCCGGTCAATCTTTCATCCCGCGGTCACACGGCTTTCGTTTTACCGGACCTGATTCCCGGTATCGATAATCGCCGTGGCGTGGCGGAGTTCTCCTTCGCCAGCCCGGACCTTAGCGCGCTTGGCCTGCGTTTCACCGGTGGCGGCGCATTCACGTCCTTGCCTGTGCTGTCGTTTCAAGATCCGATTCTCAGCGCTCTAAGCCGCAGCCTCTCGCAGGTGGTGGACGGCGGCGGCTGGAAGACCACGTTTGTTCTGTCAAATATGGATACGCAACCGGCGGCGTTCACAGTGCGCTTCTGGAACGATGACGGGAGCCCGCTCCGGTTGCAATTTGAGGGTGTTATCGGTGGGGCGTCGGAAACTTTTTCCACCACGATCCCGGTGGGCGGTTCGCTAACCCTTATCACTCGAGGAGTGGATGCGGGCACTTCGCAAGGCTGGGCGGAACTGACCGCCACCAGGAACATTGGCGGCCTGGCGGTGTTTCGGCAGAGCGTGCCCGACCGGCCGGATCAAGAGGCTGCGGTGCCCATCGCCACGAGCGTGAGCCGCTTCGTCCTGCCCTTTGATAATACCGGGGGCTTCGTGACCGCCATGGCCCTGATAAACACGAACGGAACGGGCACAGTGGCCGTTTCGGTGGTGATACGGGACGAGACGGGATTACAAATCGGAACCGGCTCGCTGACCCTCAGGCCGAAGGGTCACGCCGCATTCGCGCTTCCGGATCAGTTTCCGATAATCGCGAATCAGCGCGGGATCGTGGAATTCTCCTCAACCGGCGCCGACTTGTCCGGGCTGGGTTTGCGCTTCAACCCCGGCGGCGCGTTCACATCGGTTCCGATTCTTCCGAAGTAACACTCCTGGGCGATTCTGATCCCGTATTTCGCGGTGCTGGCGCTTCTCTCCTACGTGGGTGGGCCCGATTACCCGAAAGCTGCATCCAGGATCTGCTGGATCAGCGCGTCATACCCCATGCCCGCCTCCGCCGCGGCTCGGGCGAAGTCTTCGTCCTGCGCCAGGGAAGGGTTGGGATTGGCCTCGATGACGAACACCTCTCCCTGCGGCGTGAGCCTCACGTCGATGCGTCCAAACCCCCGGATCTTGAGCAAGCGGTAGATTCTCCGCGCGAGCCTGGCCAGGTTTTCCTGGACGCCATCTGGCAGGGGGCCGGCGGCGGCGTTCCTGATCCCCCACTTCTTGCGGTATGCCTCATTCCACTTGGCGTGGAAGGTGGCGAACTTGGGAGCATCGTCCGGCACCTGCTCGAAGAAGATCTCACGCGGGGGAAACACGGTCAGGCGGTTATTTCCCAGCACGCTCAGGTACAGCTCGCGGCCCTCGATGTACTCCTCGATCAAGGCGTCGCAGTTGAACTTCTGGTGAATGAACCGCGCGCGCTCGATCGCCTCATCCTCGATCCGCACAAACGAGGCTTGACTGATGCCGTCGGAGGATTCCTCGTTGACTGGCTTGACGAAAGCCGGATAGATGAAGCGCCGGAGGCGTCGCAGGGGACGGGCCCTGTGCGAGACCACGAAGCGAGGCAACCGCACGCGGTGATAGGTGAGCACTTTCTTGGCCAGCGCCTTGTCCTTACATAGAAGCAGCGCTTCGGGCCCCGACCCGGTGTAGCGCACTTTCATCAGCTCCAGCAAAGCCGGGATGTTGGGCTCATGCGACCGGTCATGATAGAACGACTCGGTGAGGTTGAAGACCACATCCGGTACGTACGCCCGCAGTTTTTCGACGATCGCCGCCACGTTATCGAAAACGGCCAGTGTTTCCACTTCATGACCCAGGTGTTTGAGACACCGAAGCACATCGGCTTCGGTCGGTTTGTCCTCTTCCTTGAGCGAGCGCTCGGAAAAGGTTTCGCCGGGATCGGCCCGGCGCGCGAGGTCGAACAGCACCAGGATCTTCATTCCTAGACGGACCTCTTGAATCTGCCCGTGTGCATATGATTGGTGACCAACGCTGCCAGGTAGGCGGCCAGCTCGAATTGCAGATGCACGGAGTGCCGCGGCGCCTGCAGCTTCAACTCCTGACAGCGAAGAATGAGTTTGCGGACCAGCATGGTAACCGTGTACTTGCGCTGTCCGGTCCACTGTACGATGGATGTCACCAGAGCGGCGCGGTTCTTGCGCATGATCCTTGCCGCGGACTCGCCTCCCGGCTCGCCGTTTCCGAAGATGGCTCGCAAGTCTGCGTCGTAGAAATCGGGAAAATCCTCGGCGTACAATCTTCGTCGAGCCGCGTAATAGCGGGCCAGCGTCTTGCGAAGCTTCTTCGCATCGGAAATGTGACGCCCCTTCTTGACCGCCGGCGGGGTGTGGGCAAGCTCTTGCATCAGCGCGTCGACGTATTCCAGCTTCTCCATCGCCTTCCAGCCTTTGTACCGTTCCCGCCACTGGTCGGGCGTTGCCGCCAGCCAGACGGCGAACGTCTCGGCGAAATCCTCGTCGGGGTGCGCCTGCGCGTACCAGTTCGGCAGATGCCGGACGAAGCTCTTGCTGTAGGGGCGCGGCCGGTAGGTGTCCGGCGTGTACTCCGTCTCGGGGCTTCCGAAGACCTCCTGCCATCGCGGGCGCGAAGAGATTCGATAGGCGTGATCGATGGCGTGGCCACACTCGTGCCTGAGCAGCCGTTGGCACCATTCCGAGGTGCCTCCTTCCACCTCCAGCATCTGACGCAACTCCAGCGACTTGAGCCGCGGATGCGCCAGGTAGAACGGAATGGCAATCGCGGGCACACCCTCCGGCGAGAACCACTCGTCGCCCAGGTAGCAATCCGGACGCAGGGTGACGCCGCGCGCCGCCAGCTCGTCATACAACTGGCCGACTCTCGCCTCCAGTTCGCTGCCTTCGATGCGGACCCCCAGATCGCAAATGCGCATCGCCAGCACTTCCTCGTCCTTGAGCACAACCCAGGCCGGGTCCGTCGCTGGTTCCACCTCCTCATCGTAACCCGTAGAGAGCGCTGACCAAGATATAATAGAAGCGTTGCCAGCGATTTTTTTAGCCAACGGCGCACCGGCGGTGGTCGGCAGGCTGCTCGATTCGCCGTTCGACAACACCTTCCAGGGAATCCATCGTCTGGTGTGGTTCGACTGGGCGATTCTGATCCCGTATTTCGCGGTGCTGGCGGTTCTTTCCTGCTATGGACTGCACCGCTACGAAATGATTCGCGGCTACTGGAAGCATCGCCACGAACTCCCCGAACAGGCCCCGCAGCGTTTCGAGGAACTGCCGCGCGTCACCATCCAGCTTCCGATTTACAACGAGCAGTACGTGGTGGAGCGGCTGATCGAGGAAACCAGCAAGATCGATTATCCGCGGCGCCTGCTGCAAATTCAGGTGCTCGACGATTCGACCGATGTGACGCATCCCTTCACTGAACGCCTGGTGGCGGAGTATCGCGCGGCGGGGGTGCCCATCGAGTATCTCCACCGGACCAATCGCCACGGCTACAAAGCGGGCGCGCTGCAAGAGGGCCTGGAGACGGCCACCGGCGAGCTGGTGGCGATCTTCGACGCCGATTTCGTTCCGCCGGCGGATTTCCTGATGCGCACGGTGCACTTCTTCACCGACCCCAAAGTCGGCATGGTGCAGACGCGCTGGGGCTATCTGAATCGCCATTACAACGTGCTGACCGAAGTGCAGGCGATGCTGCTGGACGGGCACTTCGTGCTGGAGCACGCGGCGCGCGCGGGCGGCGGGCTGTTCTTCAACTTCAACGGCACGGCGGGAATGCTGCGGCGCACGATGATCGAGGAGGCGGGCGGCTGGCAGCACGACTCGCTCACCGAGGACTCCGATCTCAGCTATCGCGCGCAGTTGAAGGGCTGGAAGTTCGTCTACGTGCCGTCGATCGAGTGCCTCTCGGAGCTGCCTGTCGAAACCTACGGGTTCCAGGTGCAACAGTCGCGCTGGGCCAAGGGGCTGACGCAGGTGGCGATGAAGCTGCTGCCGTCGATTCTGCGCGCCAAGCTTCCCTGGAGAGTGAAGGCCGAGGCGTTCTTCCACCTGACGCCGAACATCTCCTATCCGTTGATGATCGCCGTCAGCGCGCTGATGCTGCCGGTGATGATCGTGCGCTTCTACATGGGCTGGTTCCAGATGCTGGTGATCGATCTGCCGCTGATCGCGGCGTCGTTCTGGTCGATTTCGGCGTTCTACATGATCGCGCACCGCGCGCTGTTCCCCCGGACGTGGAAACGCGCGTTCCTGTTTCTGCCGGCGCTGATGGCGGCCGGCGTCGCGCTGACCATCATCAATACGCGCGCGGTGATCGAGGCGCTGATCGGGTACCAGACCGGATTCACGCGCACGCCCAAGTACGCGATCGGCGGCGATCAGAAGGTGCCTCTTGAAAACATCAAGTACCGGCGGCGGAGCGGCTGGCTGCCTTACGCCGAGCTCGCCGCGGGCACGTTTTTCCTGGGGATGGCGATCTTCGCGATCGAGTCCTACAACTACCTGGCGATTCCGTTCCTGCTGCTGTTCGTCGGCGGCTACTACTGGGCGGGCTCGACGACGCTGTGGCAGGAGTACCAGGGCAGGCTGCGGTGGCAGCGGCAGCTGGAGCTGGCCGAGCGCGGCGGGCGGGCGGAAGCGTAGGCCTCATGCGAGTGAGACAAGCGTTCCCGATCGCCGCTGCCATCATCTGCGCCGCAGCGGGCGCTTCAGCCGCGGACTCGATCGGCGATGTCCGGACTCTCTACGATGGCAAACTCCGTCCGGACATTCAGGTCAACACGTTCCGTCACATCGACCGCCTGTTCCCCACGCGTACCGTCTCGCGCGGCCAGAACATTTCGCCCCTGCCGCTGAGCTCGTCGCCCTTGGCCGGCGTCGAATTCACATCCGCTGGCCGAAAACGCGATCTGGCCGACTACCTGTCTCTCAATCGCGTCGGCGGCCTGCTGATTCTGAAAGACGGCAAGATCGTCCTGGAAGACTACGAACTCGGCAACACCGTCAGAGACCGCTGGGTCTCGTGGTCCATCGTCAAGTCGATCAGTTCGACCCTGGTCGGCGCAGCCCTCAAAGACGGATATATTTCGAGTCTCGAAGACCCGCTGACGAAGTACATGCCCGAACTCGCGGGCAGCGTCTACGAAGGTACGACGATTCGCAACGTCCTGCAGATGGCCTCCGGCGTGAAATGGGACGAAACCTACACCGACTCCAAGTCCGACCGCAGGCACATGCTCGATCTGCAGATCCGTCAACAGCCCGGCGCTATCCTTCAATTCATGGCCAGGCTGCCCCGCGCGGGCGCGCCCGGCACGCTTTGGAACTACAGCACGGGCGAAACGCACATGGTCGGCGCTTTGCTCCGCGCGGCGGTCAAGCGCCCCGTAGCGCAATACCTCTCCGAGAAGATCTGGTCGAAGGCCGGAATGGAAGACGATGCGACGTGGTGGCTGGAGTCCCCGGGCGGTCTGGAAGTCGGCGGCAGTGGGCTGAGCGCAAGGCTCCGCGACTACGGCCGTTTTGGCCTGTTCGTCTCGAGTGGAGGCAAAGCCGGAGAGGAACAGGTGGTACCGGCAGGCTGGTTTTCCGAAGCCGGCTCTTCAAAAGCGATCGGCGGCAAGCCCGTCGACTACGGCTACATGTGGTGGACCTACGGTCCTGACGCTGCCCCCGTCCACCAGGGCGCGTTCATGGCGCGTGGCATCTTCGGCCAGTTTCTCTACATCAACCCGCGCGAGCATGTGGTCGTCGTAGTTTGGAGTGCGCGCCCGAAGCCGTCCAGCGTGGGCACGATCAGCGACGACGATTTCTTCGCGGGAGTCGTCAGCGCGCTCCACTAGAGCGCTGCCATTTTTGGACTCCATGGTTCCCGCGCAAACGCCGCTTCGCCAGATGGGGGCGGCCCCGCGCAGCCGCCTGGTACGCATCGAAATGGTGCACGGCGCTGCCGGGCAGCACCCTTTACGGAGGAGATCATAACTACTGGAGCCCCCGGAAATCCGGCGTGAATTTCGATTTGTCTTACTCGCTGGAGTTGCTCCATGTCTTTCGGGAGTACCTGACCATCGTCAGCAACACGGATGCCCGCCCCGCTGCTGAAGCGCAAGCGCCCACGGAAGGTGTATAATTACTCGGTACGGAAAGCAACACGGAAATTCCGGGTGAAAGTGCGCGCAGGAATGCGGCCTAGCGTTGCAGGGAGGACACAAATGAAATGGCGTGTGAATCCGAGAATCGGTTCGTTGGCTGTGATGTGTGTTCTGGCGGCTTCCTTCACCTGGGTCAACGCGCAGCAAAGGAGCGGCGCCGCTGTGGCAATCGATGCCGATGACATCGGTGGCGTTGTCACGAGCTCGAAAGGTCTCGAGGCCGGAGTGTGGGTGATCGCCGAAACCACGGACCTGCCGACGAAGTTCGTTAAGATTGTCGTCACCGACGACCAAGGACGCTACGTCCTGCCGGATCTGCCGCAGGCGAATTACCAGGTGTTTGTGCGGGGCTACGGGTTGGTGGATTCGGCGCGCGTCCCTGCCAAACCCGGGCAACGCGTCGATCTCAAAGCGGTGGTCGCACCGGACGGACGCGCGGCCGCGCAGGTGTATCCGGCAAATTACTGGCTGAGCCTCCTCGAGTTCCCCAAAGGTGAGA
>JBGPLI010000221.1:0-8560 GCA_041486445.1 Bryobacteraceae bacterium | reverse complement strand
GCTCTTGGGCAGGCGCTTGAGGTAGGACGGAAACAGCGCCAGCAGGAAAAACGGCAGCGCCAGGCCGCTGGCAAACGCAAGCATGCCCAGCAGCGGGCGCGTGCCGCCGCTTTGCACCGAGGCCGCCAGCAGGGTTCCCACGAACGGTCCCACGCAAGCGAACGACGTCAGGGCGAACGTCAGACCCATGAGCAGCGTTCCGGCGATGCCGCCGCCCTGCGAAGCCCGGTCCAGGCGCGTCAGCACGGCCGAGGGAACGGTGATCTCGAAAGCGCCCAGAAGGCTCAAACCGAACGCCAGAAAAACCAGCGCGATGAACCCGTTCACCCACGGATTCGAGCCTAACTGCACCACTCCGAACGGTCCCACCGCCGCGGTCACGCCCAGGCCCAGCGCGCAAAACAGCACGACGATCCCCAGCGAGAACACCAGCGCCTGCACGATTCCCCCGCGCTGGTTCAGGAAGAAGGACACCGTGATGGGGATCATCGGGAACACGCACGGCGTGAACATGGACGCCAAGCCGAGGCCGAACGCCGTCAGCAGGAACGCGCCCAGATCCTCGGATTGCGCCGGCGCGGCTGGAGTGACCGGCGCGGGCGCTCCGGGTTTGATCTCGGTGTATCCGGCAGGGATAACGAAAGCGGGCGGCGCGGGCGCCGATGGATCGACCGCTAGAGTAAACTTGGCTTCTTTCTTTCTGGGGGGGAGGCACTGGCGGTCATCGCAGCTCTGGTAGCGGACCTGGGCGGTCAGCTCGACCGGGCCCGCCGGCGCATCCTTTTTCAGCTCGGCCGTCGTCCAGAAAACAACTTCCTTTTGAAAGGTTTCCGTATCGAGGTTAAAGTTTGGATCGAACTTTCGTTCGGGGCGGGGCTGGAACAGCTTTGACGACTCGACGGCGGGGTCCTCGGCCAGCGCGGCCGTGGTCGGAATGGGCCCGCCCTTGGGAGTGGTCAGCGAATAAAGATGCCAGCCATCATCGAGTTTGGCGGTCAAGCGCAATGCAACAGTTGAGCCCGGCGGGGCCTGGCCGGAATCGGAAGTCAGCGTCCAATGCACTGGGTCTAGCCGCTGGGCCGACAACGGTGTCAGAAGAGCGAGGCACAACCACGCCATTCTGACTCCTGACTCTGCTGCGCTTGCGCCCTGACTTCTGACTCCTGTCCGCTTCATTGTGCCACTGCTTTATGCGATGCGGTGCGGTCCAGCTCCGCTTCTATTTTCTCATTGATCCGGCCCTGGGCAAACTCCGCCGCCACGCGGATCGCGTTCTTGATCGCGTTGGCGTTGGACCGCCCATGGCAGATGATGCTCACGCCCTTCACTCCCAGCAGCGGCGCGCCGCCGTACTCGGAATAATCGACGCGCTTGCGGAAATCCCGATAGGCCGCCCGCGAAAGAACGTAGCCGATTTTTCGCGTTACGGTGGCGGCCAGCGATTCCTGGAGCATGTTCTTGATCATCTCCACCAGCCCCTCGCTGACCTTCAGCGCCACGTTGCCGATGAAGCCGTCGCATACGACTACGTCGGCGATGCCGGTATAGATATCGCGGCCCTCCACATTTCCGATGAAATTGATCGGCAGCAGCTTGAGCAGGGGAGTCGCGCCGCGGGTCAGATCGTTGCCCTTGTGCTCCTCCTCGCCGATCGAGAGCAGGCCCACGCGCGGGCTGGGGTTGTGGAAAATGATGCGCGAGTAGATTTCGCCCATGACGGCGAACTGGGCCAGCATTTCGGGCGTCGAATCGACGTTGGCGCCCACATCGAGCACCACCACCGGCCTTCCCGTTGCCGTGGGAAACGCTCCCGCCAGCGCCGGGCGGTGCACGCCGGGGATCATGCCCTGGATGATCTTGGCGGCGACCATTGCCGCCCCGGTATTGCCCGCCGACACGGCGCCCTGCACGTGCCCGTCCCTCAAAAGCCGGAAGGCGACGTGAATCGAGGAGTTCTTCTTGGACCGGACGGCCTTGGCCGCCGAATCCTCCATGGTGATGACGTCGCTCGCGTGATGGACTTCGATCGGCAGCCCGGCCGCGGACGGGTGCTGCTTCAGCTCCCTGCGAACCACGTCCTCCAGGCCAACCAGAATGACCTTGACGCCAAGCAGCCTGGCCGCCTGAATCGCCCCTTCGACCTCGGATTTGGGAGCGCGATCGCCTCCCATCGCGTCGACCGCAATCGTGGTCATGCTGTTGGCGCGGCCACGGCGCTACTCTTCCGCGACCTCGATCACCTCCCGGCCCTTGTACTTGCCGCAATGAGGGCAAACCCGGTGGGGGAGCTTGGGTTCGTGGCAGTTGGGGCACTCGGCCATCACAGAGGGCGTCAGCGAATCGTGGGTGCGGCGCGCCGAGGTCCGGCGCTTGGAGTGTCGTCGTTTCGGATTTGGCATATGGTCTAAACTCGTTTCAACTCTTTGAGAGCCGCCCACCGGTTGTCGCCGGCGGCGGTCTGGCACTGGCAGTTCACCTGGTTCCGGTTCTGCCCGCACACCGGACAGATTCCCTTGCACTCCGGCCTGCACACGCGCTTGATCGGCAGCGCGAGTAAAACATTTTCCCGCAAAACGTCGTTGAGCTCCAGGCCGTCGCCTTCGTAAAAGCCCATCTCCGCCTCGCTTTCGTCGATCGCTTTCTCCTCTCCGAACCCGCCCGAGACCGGCGAGTAGTACAACTCGAAGTCCGAGTCGATCGGAAGCTGCGCCGGATCGAGGCATCGGTCGCAGTCCACCTCCATCCGCACCGCCATGTGTCCCTTCGCCCGGATCTCACCGAGCGAACCCAACACCAGCTCGACCTTGCCCGCCGCTTTGAGCGGTCCGGCCTGCCGGAGCTTCGGGTCGAAAAACTCCACCGCGCCCGGGGGAAGCTCCACGTCGAAACGGCCGGCGCGGATCTCCAGGTCTCGAACGTGAAAGAACACGGCACACCCCTGGCAGGACAACCCTTCCAGCCCGTACCAGTTAAGACACCAGTGTATCAGGAGCTTAGCCGCCGAACAACGCGAACTTGACCGTGAGCGAGCAGTTTGACGGGGCTGGCTGACTAATCAAGGCTGGCGAGATGAACGCTAGAGGATTTGGGACCTGGATGAGACCAAAGGCAACAGCCTGGGCTGGAACCATCGCCGGACCCGCCTCGGAGATCGCCAGGACCGGCCCCAGGATGAATCCAGCGGCATCGGCAAGTTTCTGCGCTTGCGCCTGCGCGTCGGCGATGAGGCCAGCGGGCGAGCACTGTTGCGCCTGCCGAGCCTGCGCGGAAACTTGCGTGCCTTGCAGTCCAAAGCTGAGTACAAGCCCGGTATTCTGGTGCGCGATCACCGCTTGAAGATTCGTCAGCGAGGCAACCGTGTCTTGCATCGACCCAAAAACCACCGGCAGCACGAAGTTCCACTGCAGGCTTTGCTGCGGCTGGTTTCCACTCGTGTAAGTCTGGGTGTAGACACTCGACAGATTCGCCGCTGTGATCCCAGAGCCTCGCAGCGCCGCGACGATATCATCCAACCCAGCGCTAAAGCTGGATTCCACGGTCACGTCGAATACGACTTGATCCGGCTGCAAGTTGATCGACCGCGACGCGGTGATCGTTACGGACTTCTGCGTTGCCTGTCCGAGCACGAGGCAGGCACTGAGTGGAAAGAGCCAAAGTTTCGACATGGCCCTTACCTCCCCACCGCGAACGTTACTGTAACCGAGCAGCCCGAAGTCGAGCCTGACATGGATAGGATCGACAACACCGTAAAGCCCGCGCTGCCCGCGGTTGTCTGCGCCTGCGCACGGGCGTCCGCGATCAGGTCCGCCGCGACGCATGGCTGCGCCTGCCGTGCTTGAGGCGAGACTTGGGTTCTCTGGATTTGGAAGAACAAAGTCAGCCCGCTATTGCTCTGGGCGATGCGCTGCTGGAGTTGCGTGAGCGTCGCTACAGTGCTCTTTGTGCTCGTCAGAGACACTGCTTGCGTGAACGTCCAGACGATGCCTTGCGGTGGCTGGTCGCTTATCGAGGTGACACTGTTCCAAAGCGTACTCACGCCCGAAAAATTGGCGAGCGTAATTCCGGAGGGCTGTAACGCCGAAAGAACGTCGCCCAGGGTCGTAGTCAGGCCGGAGTCGACAGCAATGTAGAAAATCGCCTGATCCGGCTCCGGGTTCGCGTTGCGCGATGCGGTAACCGTGACCGTGTTCGAATCGAGCTGGGCAAGCGCGAGTCCAGCGGACATCAAAAAAATGCTGGCGAAAATGCATCGGGACATAGTTCGAAGTATACGCAATTTCCGCGATGCAACAGCACTGCGACGGCGCTAGCCGCGCTCTTCGAGGTGCTTCAGCCTGGCGTCGAGCACCTCCTCGACGCGCCGAAGCTCGGCTCGCCAGAGATCGCGCATGTCGTCGAAGCGCTTGTCGATGGCGTCAAAGCGCCTTTCGATCGCTTGGAATCGCGCGTCCCACTTTGAATTGAGAAGCGCGGCCACGAATCCGATCAACGATGCGTTGAACAGCATCGGGATGCCGATAGCGAGGTAGAGCTGTTGGTTGGTCACCAAAAGCAATTGCGCTCCGCTAACAGCAATTCTCGCACGAACAGCAACGCGAACTTCAGAAGCTCAGCCGCAGAGCGAGCTGCACGAAGCGCGGGAAATTGCCCTGCGAGAGCACTTTGCCGAAGCTGCTGCTCCCGAACTGAGTAGTCGGCGCCCGGAACTGCGGCGTGTTCAGAGCGTTCAGAGCCTCCAGCCGGAATTGCGCCTTGAAGCGCTCGTAAATCTCGAAATTCTTGAACAGCGACAGATCCCAGTTGAAGATTCCCGGACTCCGCAGTCCGATGGTCCGGCTGACGTTGCCGAAGGTCAAGGCCGGAGCGTCCGAGAAAGCGGCGGGGTTGATCCAGCCTGGGCCGCCGATATTCAAACGGTCTCCCGAAGTGGCCGGAGAAATGCCCGTGGCGTTGGGCCGCTGGCTGCCGCTGAACAGGTATTGGTTGTTGTCGTTAACGTTTTTCGAGATTTGCAGCGGGAAGCCGGAGGAAATGACGTTCACTGCGTTGAGCTGCCAGCCGCCGACGGCCAGATTCGCCGCGCGGCCGGCATTGCCCAGGAACCGTTTGCCGTGGCCGAACGGCAGGTCGTAGCTCTCCGTCATGGTGAAGCGATGCGTGGTGTCGATTCTCGAGAGTCCCCATTCCGATCCCAGATCGTAGACGTTCTGCGGGTTTCGCTCGCCGCGATTGACGTTGTTGGTCACTGTCGCGGTGGAACTGCGATCGTAGTTCTTCGACCAGGTGTAGGCGGTCAGAAAGCTCAGCCCGTTGGAATAGCGCTTCTGGGCGCGCAAGACCAGCGAATCGTACTGCGCCTTGTTCTGATCCGAGAACCTGACGTTGATGTCGCCGAAGGCCGGAAATGGCCTGAGCAACTGCGACCGGTTCACCATTTGGAGACCGATGATGCCGGGCCCGCCCGCCACATAGTAAGGATTGTTCACACGTTGCGACAGAGCGGCCGTGCCCAGCGACATGTATTTCGGCTCCAACTGGTTGATGTTCAGGTCGGGTGTGCCGAGGGCAAGGTGGTAACTTCGAGAACCGACGTAGGCGACCGAAACCGCGATGTCGGACGGGAGTTCCCGTTGGATGTCGAAGGAGAACTGCTCGAGGTAGGTCGACCTGGAGTTGCGGTCCAAGACCAGGAGATTGATTCCGAGTCCGGTGGCGTCGCCCCGCGAGGTGCCGGCAGGCAGCGCGAGTCCGGTCGGGAAGGGATTCGCAAGTTGGATCAGCGGCGTGTTGAAACCGTCGTTGCTGGGAACCGGCGTGGTAGTTGCCGTCGCGCCCTCCGGCGAATAGGGAGTGCCGATGGCAATGGAAGGCGCCCAGAACAGGCCCCAGCCGCCCCGCACCGTGGTCTTCGAGTTGACCTGATAGGCCAGACCGAATCGGGGAGACAGTTTGTTGTAGATGTAGTTGCCGGTCTGGTTGGGGTAGCCGTTTTGCCCCTGGAATTCAACGGCGCCCTTGACCGGCACGCCGACCGTGGCGCTGAGCGAGTTCAGCGCGTTGGGATCGAACCCGACGATCATGCTGCCGTTCCTCTCCTTGAGGCCCGTCTCGTGCTCCCAGCGCAAGCCCACGTTCAAAGTCAGCTTGGCATTCACGCGGATGTCGTCCTGTATAAACGCCGATGTGTAGACGATGTTTTCCCGAAGCTGGCTCCCACGGAAAGCTGTGGCCTGGGCTGGGAAGCCGAGCAGGAGGCTGGCGATATCCGATCCGCCTCCGGCTCTGACGGCATTCTGGCGGGTGAACCGGTCGTCAAAGTTGAAGGCCAGCGAGCCCCGGCCGCCGTCGAAATCGATGCCGTCGTCGCTGATGCTCCGCCAGTCGGCGCCGGCTTTCAGGCTATGACGGCCCACGTACTTGGCAACACTGGCGACAAAGTTCCTGGAGTAGGGCACGAAGAAGCTGGTTGGATTATTGATGGCGACCGAACCCATTTGGTATCCCGGATAGTAGTTCTGGAAGATGACGCCCGGGAACTGCGCGGTCGAGACGGAACTGGCCAGCGCCGGGCTGAAGCCGAGTGACGTCAAGTTGAAGCCCCTGCTTCTGGCGGTATACTCGTTCGGAAAACGGTTGAACCCATACCGAACCGCGACCACGGTGGTGGGATTGATCGTGAGCGTGTTGTTGACCTGGGTGGAGTTCACGCGGCGGTCGAGCTTCCACTGCTCCGGGCTGGACGGTAAGTCGGGAAACCAGTTCTGACCGGGTTCATTGCTGTGATAGCGCAAAGAGGAAGCATTGACCGACCACCAATTTGTAATTCGGTGATCCACCTTGAGGGTGCCCTGTCCGGCCTTGCTGGGCAAGATGCCGGAGTAGCTGACGTTGGTGGCGCCGAACGGGGCGGTCTGAGTGGGCTTGGCGAAGTATTGGGCGATGGCAAAGCCCACGGGGTCGATCTGCTTCATGGGGATCATGTTTTGCGCAAAGGGCATGCGGTTGCCGTTGGCATCGCGAGACCCGAGCGGGTCGTACTGGAGGACCAGATTTCCGTTTCTGTCGAAGCTGTGCGAGAAATCGCCGGCGCGCTCGGCGAGCGTCGGCACGGCCGTGGTGCCGGAGTTGCCCTGCGTGTCGCGGTAGCCTTCCAGCGCGACCCAGAAGAAGGTCCGGTCCTTGCCCTTGTAGATTTTGGGGATCCATACAGGGCCGCCCGCGCTTCCGTAATAAGTCCGATTCGGCTGATCGGTTCGCGGTATCCCCGCGCGGTTGGCGAAGAAGGCATTGGCCTCCCAATCCGTGTTGCGCAACGAGCCGCCCAGGCTGCCGTGGTAGCTGTTGGTCCCCGATTTCAGCAGGGTGTTGAACATACCACCGCCGGTGCGGCCGATTTCCGAGTCGTAGGTGTTGGTTTGAACCTTCATTTCCTCCACGGCTTCGAGTGAGGGAATGATGACGGCGCGACCCAGCATGTCCGTGATCGGCACGCCGTCCAGCAGGTAATTGTTGCCGCGCACGGGACCGCCGGCGAAGGAGATCTGCGAAGAACCCGACTGATCCTGCATGCGCATGTAGGCGGGGTCGCCGACCAGTTGAATGTTGGGCGCGAGTTTGGACATCATGAACGGATTGCGTCCCAGGTTGGGCAGATCGATCAGCTTCTGGTTATCGATGAGCTGGCCTTGGGAAGCGGTGGCGGTCTCAATCAAGGGAACCACCTCGGTTACCAGAACGCTTTCGGTCACGCTGCCGACTTCGAGCTGGAGGTCGACCGTGAGCTGCCCCTGCGTCGCAAGAACGATGCCCTTCCGGTCGACTTTCTTGAATCCCGAGGCTTCCACCGAGACAGTGTATGTGCCGGGGATCACCTGGTTGAAAACGTATTCGCCAAGGTTGCTGGACACGACGGAGCGTTGTGCGGAGGTGCCTTCGTTGGTGAGGGTGACCTTCCCGCTGGCAACCGCCGCCGATGACGGATCGGTGACCAGTCCCCGAATGCTTCCGTAGATGGATTGAGCCGATGCGCTTGTGTTGGCGGCCGCCAAAACGCTAATGCTGAAAAGCAGGTTTCGTAGTGACACTCGGATACCCCTTTCACCTGGAAACAGGGTCGATTGTATGTGTTGTGCGAGCGGAAGTCAATGCTCTGCTACATTGAGGACATGGTTGTCGAGATCGAAGGAGTCCCGCTGCACCTGGCCCATCCCGATGAGCTTCCGGTGAACTGGGTCGGCCAGGAAGAGGTGATGCGGCAACTGCTGGCGGCCTGGCTGGTGGTGGATGCGGCGGATCTGCCGATGAACCCGCGCCTGCTCGGCAAGCCGGGGGTCGGCAAGACCACGCTCGCCTACGCCGCCGCCAGGCGCCTGGGCCGCGAGGTTTACATCATGCAGGCGACCGTCGATACCCGGCCCGAGGATCTGCTGGTGACGCCGGTGATCGAGGGCGAGGCGCGGCTGCGCTACGTCGCTTCTCCTCTGGTGACGGCGATGCTGCGGGGCGGCATCGCGATCGTCGACGAAGGGAACCGCATGAGCGAGAAGAGCTGGGCGAGCCT
>JBGPLI010000220.1:0-8596 GCA_041486445.1 Bryobacteraceae bacterium | reverse complement strand
GAGCGCTACGGCAACCTGTTCGAAATGTACCAGCGCATCACCGGCGAGGACCCGTATCAGGTCCCCATGCGCATCTATCCGGCGATCCACTACACAATGGGAGGGCTGTGGGTGGATTACCACCTGATGTCGACCATCCCCGGCCTGTTCGCGATCGGCGAAGCGAATTTTTCCGACCATGGCGCGAATCGCCTGGGCGCCAGCGCTCTGATGCAGGGGCTCTCCGATGGCTATTTCGTCATTCCCTACACGATTGGGCATTACCTGGCGAGCCATAAGCTTCAAAAGACCGATTCCAGCCACGCGGAATTTCGCGCCGCCGCCGCCGCGGTGGACGAAAGGACCAAACGCCTGCTCGATGCAAAGGGCACGCGCACGGTAGACTCTTTCCACAGGGAACTCGGCACACTGTTGTGGGACGACTGCGGCATGTCGCGCAACGCGTCCAACCTGGAAGCGGCCATCGGAAAGATTCGCGAGCTGCGCGAGCGGTACGGGCGGGAGGTGAAGGTCCTGGGCGCGGCCGAAGAGATCAACCAGTCGCTTGAAAAAGCGGGCCGCGTCGCCGATTTTTTCGAGCTGGCGGAGCTGATGTGCATCGACGCGCTCGACCGCGACGAATCCTGCGGCGCGCATTTTCGCGAGGAGCACCAGACCGCGGACGGCGAGGCGCTGCGTGACGACGGCAATTTCATGTATGTGGCCGCGTGGGAACACACCGGCATGGACCACGCACCCAAGCTGAATAAGGAGCCTCTGCATTTCGAGTACGTACATCCGTCCCAGAGGAGTTACAAATAGGTGAAGCTGGTCTTTCACATCTGGCGGCAGGCGGCGCGCAGCGCTCCCGGAGCGATGGTGCGGTATGAGTCGGGCGCGCTGACGCCGGATATGTCCATGCTCGAGGCGCTGGACGTGCTGAACGAGGAGCTGATCGAGCGCGGCGAGGACCCTGTCGCGTTTGAGCACGATTGCCGCGAGGGCATCTGCGGCTCCTGCGGGTTCGTCATCAACGGCGTGGCGCACGGGCCTGTCCGCAAGACCACGGTCTGCCAGTTGCCGCTGCGGCATTTCAAGGACGGCGCCGAGCTGTACCTGGAACCGTGGCGCGCCCGCGCCTTTCCCGTGCTGAAGGACCTGATGGTCGACCGGAGCGCGTTCGACCGCATCATCGCCGCGGGCGGATACATCTCCGTGCAGGCGGGCAGCGCGCCGGACGGAAACACCATGCTCGTGCGCAAGCAGGACGCCGAGCGCGCCATGGACGCTGCCGCCTGCATCGGGTGCGGAGCCTGCGTGGCGGCATGCCCGAACGCGTCGGCGTCGCTGTTCACCGCCGCCAAGATCACGCACCTGGGTTTGCTGCCGCAAGGGCAGCCGGAGCGGCATTCGCGCGCGCTGCGCATGGTGGCGCGGATGAATCTCGAGCGCTTCGGCCAGTGCACCAACATCGGCGAGTGCGAGGCGGTGTGCCCCAAGGGAATTCGGCTGGAGGTGATCAGCCGGATGAACCGGGATTTTCTGCGCGCGAGCTGGACCGAGCGCTGAGCCCGCAATCCAGCTCTCCATCAATAACGAAAACGATAACGCACTCCCGCATAGATCTGCCGCGGATCGGCGTAATGCGTCCCTCCGAAGGTCGTGCTGTTATCCAGCAGGAACCGGCGGTTGGTCAGGTTCAAAGCCGTCACAGATAGCGTGAACCCTTCGCCGAACGACTTCCCGACGGAAAAATCAAACGTCGTGTGCTCTTGGAGATGAGCGGGCACGTCGCTCGATCCGTCGGTGAATCCCGACCCGTAATACAGGTTGCCGCCGGCGATAACCCGGTGGGGCAGGGTGAAGTTGAACCCGGTATGCAGCGTGTGCCGCTGGTCGTGATCGAGCAGGAAGTAGCCGCTCTCCGGCGGCGAGAAATCGGTCAGTCCGCCGCTGACGGCGCCCGTTCCCAGCGCATGGCCGTAAGCGTAGGCGAGGTACACCTCGCCGCGATGAAACAGTTGCGGCGAGCGGATGGAGACCTCCCAGCCGTAGAAGCGCGCGTGGTCAATCGTCAGTGGAAAGAACACGTTCGAGTTTCCGATGGCGTTGTGATCGAAATAATTCCGGGCGCGCTGATGATAGTTGTTCACCTCGAACGACCAACCCCGCAGCGGAATGGCGAGCCCGAACTGATGCTCCTGATCGCGCTCGCCACGCAGAGGGATGAACCCCAGTTTCTGCGCCACCGCGTAGCCGAGCAGAGGACCGCTCACTGTAGAGAGAGGCGGCGCCTGATAATACTGACCCCAGAAGCCGCGCACGACCCAGTTCAAGTGCGGAATGCGAATACTGCCGCCCAGTCTCGGACTGGCCGCGTTCTCCGAAATCGATCCGGCGAAGTGGGTCAGCCGCAGACCGGCCGTCAGCGTCAGCCAGGAGAGCGCCCGGTATTGGTCCTCCAGGAAAGCAGCTTCGAGATTGCCTCCGTAGGTTCTGTCCTGCGCGAGAGAATTGCCAGAGCCGTCGTTGGCCGTCAAGCCGACCGATTCCGAGTCGTGCTGTCCGAAGCCGTACAAACCCACGCGCGCGTTGTGGCGAGAAGTGACCGCGCCCAGCGTGACCTGAGCGCCGCCGTATTGCGACCCGCGATGCTGCGTGGTGGCGACCGGGGCGTCGTTAGGGTCGCCATCATAGTTCGCGCGGTTGTAGTGGAAGAAAGGTGACACGGTCAGCAGGTACCCGGGCCGGAAGGTGTGCGCCCAGGAGAAGTTTGCCACCGCGTCGCGCTCGCGCTCGGCGTCGAGACTGCCCGGGATCTGATAGTCGTCGCGCCGGAGGGAGGTCACCAATCGAAACTGGTTGTTGGCGTCGCGGTTGTAGATCAGGGTGGTCATCCCTCCCAGACCCCAGACGCGGTCGTGCAACACCTCCGGACCAGGCGTCTCCAACCCGTAATCGCTGCGGTTGCCGTTGAAGCTGCCGAAGTAGGCGAACTTTTCCGTGTGGCTGCCGAAGTTGACCTGATCGTTGGTCTGGTGGAACGTGCCGAAGGTCGTGTTCAATTCGGCCTCCCGGTTGCGCTCGAAACCCGTTCTCGGCACGACGTTGAACACTCCGTATGTCCGGTCGCCATTATCGGAGGAGTAGCCTCCGCGCTGGACCTCCAGATAGTCGATGTCCTTGGGATCGATCTGCGGCCCGACGTTGCTCGCGATGTTCGTGTTCGGGATGGGAATGCCGTCGATGGCCCAGGTCACCTGGTGTCCGCCGCGCACGTGGAGCTGATCGTGCGTGATCCAGGCGCCGGGCACGTAGTCGGTAATCAGGTTCAAACTGTTGCTCAGATCCGCGCCGGGTGTCGTCTGGATTTGTCCGCGGCTGATCACCGTCGTGGGCGTGATCACTTCGGGGCTGACCGCCAGCGCGCCCTCCGACACATTGACCACCTCGCGCGCGGTCCCGATCACAAGCTGGAAATGCAGAACCGGGGCGCTGCCGGACACCACCACCACATCCTGGAGCGCGGGCGCGAATCCCGGCAGGATCACGCTCGCCTGGTAGGCGCCAACCGGCACCGTCGCCGATTCGAACGTTCCGTCCATGGCGGTGGTGAGGTTCAGCGAGTAGTCAGATGTCGTGGACTTCAATGTCACGCGAGCGTTGGCTACCGGACGATGGTCCGGGTCGTGTACGATGCCACGCACGGAGCCAAACACCACCGCCCAGAGCATGGCTGGAAGCAAGAGTAAGAAGACACGCATACAATACACCTCCCACAGCACTTACTGAACCGCGCGCGTCAGCGAGCGGATGGAGGTGGACGCTGGTGCAGGTAGACGCGATAACCCGCGCTGGCGGGCGGCGGCTCGGGCAGCCGCGCAACCTGTTGGGACGCGAGCGCGCCGGCTGCAACCGGAGCGGTCTCAATATCGAGAAGCCCGTGGGAGATCCCGGCGCTGATCGCGGCCGAGCAGCCCGTGGGACAGGAGGCGGCAGCGGCCCACGCCGAATCCTGCAAGGAGGAATGCGCCTGCCGGGAGCAAGAGGCTCCCTTGCCGCGGCAGCAGGTCATTTCGCACGCCGGTTCGTTCAAGGCCGCCCGCAGGGGAATCGCGAATCCGAGGGAGAACACGGCCAGCAGCCCGGCGGAGACGCCCCGCTGCATGAGCTGTCGCGATATTCGGCCGAGTTGGCTCACGGTACTCCCATTCTAGTACGGAACGAACTGCCAACCCGTCGAACCCAATCGCCATCTGAAACGTCTGTATAGGCAGCACCGGTTGCTGCCGATGGTTTAACCGGATGTGTGGCAAACTAGAAGTAGGGGAGACGATCCGTCGATGAAGTACTGGGCTTACCTGGTCGCGAAGCTGGCCGCCGTCGGCGGTTTCCTCTACGGACTGCGTTGGGTGATCGGACACACGTTCCCCACGCCGGATACCTTCATGTACGTGCGGCCGGATCCGTTCGCGCACGACCTGGCCTACACGTTTCTGATGCTGCTGTATTCGCTCATCGCCATGGGCCTGTTGTGGGCCGTCGTGTGGGACCAGCGGTATCGCTGCCGCACCTGTCTCCGCCGCTTGCGGATGCCGATTCAGAAGGGTTCCTGGACCCACGTGCTGCTGGGAGCGCCGAGCACCGAGTACATTTGCCTGTACGGGCATGGCACGCTGAAGGTCGCCGAGCTGCAAATCACCGGACGCCAGGAGCCGGATTGGGAACCGCACCAGGACATGTGGAAAGAGCTGTTGTCTCTCGAAGAAACGAAAAAGTAATCCGTGTGATCTTTTGATCAGGACCCTACGTGGCCATTAAGTTTCAGATTCCCCGCAAAGCGCTCTTCGTTCGCTTCCTCCTGAACCCGTGGGGAAAGGCGTTCCTGCTGGCGTTTACCGTGTCGGTGACCCTCTCGGTCGGCGCCTTCACTTATTACTACGTCAAGTACGCGCGGATGATCGAGGAGAAGCTGCGCGCGGGCCCATTCGCCAACACGTCCATGCTGTACGCGGCGCCGCAGCCGGTCATGCTCGGCGATGAGGGCCAGCTCGAAGAGATCGCCTCGTATCTCCGGCGCTGCGGCTATTCCGAGTCCAACAGCAATCGTCTGGGCTGGTTTCATATGCGGCCGGATGCGATCGAGATCAACCCCGGCCCGGACGCCTACGATGCGGAAGGCGCGGTCATCAAGATCGAGCGGCGCCATGTTACCGAGATCATCTCGCTGCGCGACCACACCGAGCGCACGCAATATTACCTGGAGCCCGAGCTCATCACCAATCTCTTCGATCAGAAGCGCGAGAAGCGGCGGCTGGTGCGCTTCGACGATATTCCCAAGCCGATGGTGGACGCGGTGCTCGCCGCCGAGGACAAACACTTCTTTCAGCACGCCGGGTTCGATCCCATCGGCATTCTCCGCGCCGCCTGGGTGGATGTGAAGGAGCGCCGCAGCTCGCAGGGCGCATCCACGCTCAGCCAGCAGTTGGCCCGCACGCTGTGGCTGGGGCCCGAGCGCGGCTGGCGCCGGAAGATTCCCGAAACGCTCATCACGCTTCACCTGGAGCAGAAGCTGAGCAAGCAGGAGATCTTCGAGGATTACGCCAACGCGATCTACCTGGGCCACCAGGGCAGCTTCAGCATTCACGGTTTCGGCGAGGCGGCCGAGGTTTACCTGGGCAAGGATCTGGGCCAGGTCACGATTGCCGACGCGGCCTTGCTCGCCGGACTCATCCAGTCGCCCTACACCCGGAATCCGTTCCGCTACCCGGAGCGCGCCAAGGCGCGGCGCAACGTCGTGCTGAAGGCCATGCGCGAGAACGGATTCATCGGCGAGAAGGATTACGACGACGCGCTGGCGTCCCTCGTCAAAGTCACGCACGAATCGGCGGAATCGAGCGACGCGCCCTACTTCGTCGATCTGGTGAATGAGACTCTGCAGAGCCGTTTCCAGGACCGCGATTTTCAGAACAATTCGTTCCGCGTGTTCACCACGCTCGACATGAACCTCCAGCGCGACGCAGTGGCGGCAGTGCGCACCGGCATCGAGGAGACCGATCAGCAGTGGAAGCGGCGCTCCAAGAAATACGGCACCGAGGAGATGCCCCTGGCGCAGGTGGCGCTGGTGGCGCTGGATGCGCAGACCGGCGAGGTGAAGGCGCTGGTGGGCGGGCGCAGCTATGGCGTGAGCCAGCTCGATCATGCCGTCGCCAAACGCCAGCCCGGTTCCTCCTTCAAACCGTTTGTCTATACGGCTGCGCTCAGCGCGGCGCTGTCCGGCGGGGGCCAGACGCTTACTCCCGCCAGCCTGGTGACCGACGAGCCCACCACGTTCTATTTCGACGACAAGATCTACGAGCCGGCCAACCACAAGGACGAGTATTTCGGAGCCGTCACGCTGCGCTACGCACTGGCGCATTCGCTCAACGTGCCGGCGGTGAAAGTGGCGGAGATGACCGGCTATGACAGGATCGCCGAGGTTGCGCGCGCTGCCGGCATGAATCTGGACATCAAGCCGACCCCCTCGATCGCGCTCGGAGCCTATGAAGTGATGCCGCTTGAAATCGCGGGCGCCTACACCATCTTCGTCAACTCCGGCGACCTGGTGAAGCCCAGTTTCATCAAGAATATCCGCGATCAGCAGGGCACTTCTATTTTTCAGGCACAGCCGGAGCGCCGTCCCGCCATCGATCCAAGGGTCGCCTACCTGGTCGAGAATATGCTCGAAGAGGTGCTGCGGTCCGGGACTGGAGCCGGCGTGCGCGCCCGTGGCTTCGGCCTTCCCGCGGCCGGCAAGACCGGCACTTCGCGCGACGGATGGTTCGCCGGCTTTACATCCAAGCTGATTTGCGTGGTGTGGGTCGGCTTCGACGACAACCACGACTTCAAGCTCGAAGGGGCCCGCAGCGCGCTGCCCATCTGGACCGAGTTCATGAAGCGCGCGCACCAGCATCGCGAGTACCGCGCCGTCCACTCCTTCGAGCCGCCCGACGGAATCGTCACCGCCGAGATCGACGCCGACACCGGCGAGCTGGCCTCGCCGAGCTGCCCCAGGGTACGGAGCGAAGTCTTTTTGGCCGGAACGCAACCGGTGGACGTGTGCCGCCTGCACGGCGGCGGGCGCACCCAGGTCGCCGGCTGGGAGCCGTCGCGGCCCGCGATTGACACCGAGGTCACTCCCACTCGTCCGGTGGTCGCCGAAGCGCCGGTTGCCGATCGCCGCCTGGTGCGCAGCATCCCGGTGACGCCCGCTCCGCCGCCGCAACCCGAGAAGAAAGAACGCAAAGGATTCTTCGGCCGTCTTCGGGACGTATTTAAGTGATAATGGTCAAGTAGGAGGCGATATGGGTGTGCATCTCTCCTTGCTTGTCATGCTCGCGTTTCAAGGGACGCCGCAGGACGCGAGCGGGTTCCGGCCAGCCGCGCCGCCGGATCTCCCCAAGGCCGCGCAGCCGGCCAAGCCGCTCTCACCGGAGATGCGCGGCGACATTTTCATGGCTCGCAAAATGTATCGCGAAGCCGCGGAAATGTACAAGCAGGAACCCGAGTCCGCGATCATCGCCAACAAGATCGGGATCTCCTATCACCAGATGCAGGATCTGAACATGGCGAGGAAGTACTACGAGCGCGCCATTAAGCTGGATCCCGCCTACTCGGAAGCGGTGAACAATTTGGGCACCGTTTACTATGCCCAGAAATCCTACCGCCGCGCCATCACCCAGTACAAGAAGGCTCTGCGCCTCAAGCCGGATTCGGCGTCGATGATCAGCAACCTCGGCACCGCGTATTTCGCGAGGAAAAATTACGACCTGGCGCAGGAAATGTATCAGAAGGCGCTGGAGCTCGACCCGGAAGTGTTTGAACGGCGCAGCACGCAAGGCACCTTGCTTCAGGAGCGCAGCGTCGAGGAGCGGGCCAGGATGCACTACACGCTCGCCAAGGCCTACGCGAAAACCGGCAAGACGGATCTCGCCATTCTCTACATCCGCAAGGCTCTCGAAGAGGGATTCAAGGAACGCGAAAAGTTTCAAAAAGAGCCGGAATTCGCCGTCCTTCAGGACAACGACGAATTCAAGAAGCTCATGGCCGCGGAGCCTAGAGTTCTCTGAGAATTTATCTTCTCGCCATCCTCGCGCTGGCTGCCTGTTCGCGCTCTCCCGAGCGCCCGGTCGAGCGGATCGCGCTTCTCCCGTTTGAAAACCTGACCGGCGACCCGGCCCTCGACTGGGTGGCCTCGGCCGCGCCCTCGATTGTCGCGGGCGAGATCACCGGCCTGCCCCGCATTTTCCCGCTGCGCGCGGGCGCCGTTGGCGACGCCTATCTCGCCGGCGCCACGCGCCTGGCGCACGGCTATTTTACCGGCCACGGCCAGGCGCTGCACTTTCAGATTGAGATCGAAGACGTGGCGCGCCACAAGATGATCGCGACCATTACTGCCGACGGGACGGCCGACGGAGCAATTCTCGGCGCCATGAGCGCCGTGGCGCGGCGGCTCGATCCGGCGGCCCATTCTTTCGCGACGTCGAACCCGGCCGCGATCGAGGCCTGGGGCCGCGGCGAGAATGAGCGAGCCGTCGCGCTCGACCCGGACTTCGGCCAGGCGTGGCTCGACTGGGTG
>JBGPLI010000219.1:0-8706 GCA_041486445.1 Bryobacteraceae bacterium | reverse complement strand
TGGTCAACGAAATCCAGGAGGTGTATCGCCTGCAAGGTGTCAACATCAACGACAAGCACCTCGAAGTAATTGCCCGGCAGATGATGCGCTGGGTGAAGATCGACGATATCGGCGACTCGGAGTTTCTGCCCGAGGAGGTCGTCGACAAATTCAAGTTCCGCGAGGAGAACTCGCGCGTGCTCGAAGCCGGCGGGCGTCCGGCGGCAGGCAAGACCGTGCTGCTCGGAATTACCAAGGCGTCGCTTTCCACCGATTCGTTCATCTCCGCCGCCAGTTTCCAGGAGACCACGCGCGTGCTGACCGAAGCCGCCATCAACGGCAAGGTCGACTACCTGCGGGGCTTGAAGGAAAACGTGATCATGGGCCGTCTCATCCCGGCCGGCACCGGCATGGAGTATTACCGGAACGTGAAGATCGCCGGCGAGGATGTGGAAGAGGAGATGGTCGCCGAGCAGGAAGCCGCGGCGCTCGACTCGATCCCCGGCTACGACGAGGAAACGCGCGCCCTCTACGCCGGTGGGCTGCGGGAAGCCGACGCGGGCGAGGAGCCGCTGGCGGAATAACGGTCCGCTGCCATGCCGCTGGTGGCCAGGCTCCGCTGGTGGCTGCAACAACTCGACGCGCGCCTCTCCCGCCTCGACCATGCCTCGCGCGCCGAGCTGGTCCCCCCGCGCAACCGCTACGACGAAATCGTCGGTTTCGTTCGCTCCCTGGACCAGCCGGACGCCGCGGCGCGTGAGTACCTGGAAATACACATCCCGCGCATCGGGCGCACCCTGACGCTGGTCCCGCCTCCCCGCACCTCGAAACGCGTGCTGGAGATGGGCGCGTACATGCAAATGACGCCCGCGCTCCAATGCGTGCTCGGCTATGAGGAAGTGCGTGGCGCCTATTTCGGACCGCTGGGCCGGACCGACGAAAAGGCCGTTACCGCCGGGGGTAGGGAAGTCTTCCGCTGCTTGATTGACCTGTTCGACGCCGAAAAGGACCGTTATCCCTACCCGGACAGACGCTTTGAAACCGTGCTCGCCTGCGAGATCTTCGAGCACATGCTCCGGGACCCCATGCATATGCTGATCGAGATGCACCGGGTGCTTGAGGAGGGCGGCACGCTCGTGCTCACCACGCCCAACGTGGTCTCCTTCACCGCCGTCGCGCGCACGCTGGAACAGAGCGGCAATCCGCAGCTTTACTCCAAGTTTCCCAATCCGCTCGGGGAGTTCGCCGGCGCCGAAATCCCGCACGTGCGCGAATACACTCCGCTCGAGCTGCGCGAAGCCGTGGAGTCGGCGGGCTTCGAGATCGAACATCTATTCACGGAAGTGATCCCCGGCTACGGTACCGAAGAACGCATGCGCGATTTCCTCGAGCGCAACCAGTACTCCTCCGCTTTCCGAGGCGAGCAGCTATACTGTGTCGCCCGCAAGCGCGGTGGACGAAACGTCGTGCGGTATCCAAAGTTTCTTTACGACGGATGATGGCGAAGACAGAGCGAACCTATGCTCTAAACATCGTGGTATTTTCGATGAACTCCGCGACTTTCTTTCGCAGTCGCACCCAGAATACGGCCATCAGCGCGGGAGGCAGCCTTGGATCGGCCGGTGGGGCGGCCTTTGGACGATCGGCTGGAAGGCGAGCTAGTTGCGGGATCACTCACTACACAGTGGAATTTGCCGCGTGGATTTCTCAGTGTTCTAAAGCCTCGACAAGCCTCCAGGCTTGTCTCAGCTACTGCACCACCCCGTCCCACTCGTCGGAATAGACAGGTTGGGGAGCTTCCGGGCGGCGCAGCCTGCCTGCGCGCTTCTCGCGGTACATCTGGCGGTCGGCCTCGGCGAGCAATTGCTCGGCGTCTGTCGCATTGGCGGGAAAGTGTGCCACGCCGATGCTGACAGTGAGCATGTCGGAGGCAAGAAGATCGCGGCACAGTTCAGACACGACCTTGCGGAATTGCTGCGCTTTGAGGCGGGCGTCGGCCGGCACCACGCCCGGCAGAAGCACCACGAACTCGTCGCCGCCCATGCGCGCGACGTAGTCGTACTCGCGGCAGGCGGACTTCAGGCCCAGGCCGACCGCGCGCAGCACCTTGTTGCCTTCCAGATGCCCGAACCGGTCGTTGACCTGTTTGAATCCGTCCAGATCGAGAACCAGGACGGCGAGGGGCGAGCCCGCGCGGCGTCCCCGCGAAAGCTCGGCGTCGAGTTGCAAGAACAACGAGCGCGCGTTGGGCAGGCTGGTGAGATAGTCGGTGGTGGCGGAGGACTCCGCCTGCCGGAAGCGCAGCGCGTTCTCGATGGATAGCGCGATCTTGGCGTTGATGGCCAGCAGTATGCGCAGATGATCTTTGCTGAAGGCGTCGCGCTCGGAGTGATACAGGGTCAGCACGCCCATCACCCCGTTCACTCCTTCCAGGGGCACGGCTACCGCAGACCGGAGTGTCGAGAATCTGGCCGGATCGTTGAGGTAGCCGGGTTCCACCGAGGGATTGCCGTTGACGATCGCCTTGCCATTCTCCGCCACCCAGCCGGAGAGTCCGTGGCCAACCGGAATCTCCAACGAAGAAAACAGGCGGTAATCTTCGCCCGTGACGTACTCGGGCTTGAGCACGTGCTCCCGCCTCACCCAAATGGCCAGGGAGTGATGAGGAATGATGCGCCGCAACCGGACCGCCAGCACCGTCAGCGTCTCGTCCAGGCTGAGCGAATTGCCGAGATCCTGGGAGATTTCGAACAGCGCCTGCACTTCCTCCCGAGCGGCGGCGATCGAGCTCAGAAAATCCATCGGCGTTTCCCGCGCGGAGGGTCTCGTGGCCGGTGGCGCGGCCGTCTCGAATCCGGCCGCAGGTGCGTATCCACTGGCGATCTTCAGATCCGTGGAGAGCCTTTCGACGACCACACCGTGCGCCTGCGCCATCTTCTCCAACTCGACGTAGCGGCGCGACAGGATCTCCACCACACGCGGGTCATACGCCTTGCCCGCTTCCGACGTCACCACGTTCATAGCCTCGTGAAGCGGCAGGGCGCGGCGGTACTGCCGGTCGGTAGCCAGCGCGTCCAGGCAGTCGACCGCGGACAAAATCCGGGCACCCATGGGAATCGCCTCGCCGGCCAAGCCGTACGGATAGCCGCTGCCGTCCCACTTTTCATGATGCGCCCGCACGATGGGAGCCACCGGATAGGGGAACTGGACCCGCTCCAGGATCTCGGCGCCCACCACGGGGTGAATCTTCATCTTCTCGAACTCCTCGGGCGTCAGACGGCCGGGCTTAGAGATGATGTGTTCGGGAACGGCCAGCTTGCCGATGTCGTGCAGCAGAGCGGCGGCGCGCAATGCCTCTTTTTCTTCCGGCGGAAGACCAAGATCCTTGGCGATCTCGGTGGCGTATACCTGCACGCGCCGCAGGTGATCGTGCGTGGTGTGGTCCTTGGCCTCGATCGCCAGAGCCAGGGCCTCGATGGTGCGCAGGTGGAGAGAAGAAACCTCCTCCGCGTGTTTCTTCTCGTCCTCCAGGCGCTGGAGATAGAGGCGATAGGAGCGGTGAATCAGATACACCACCGGTCCGGTGAGCAACACGGTCTGCCACCCCAGGAAGCGGTTGCCCAGGCTGGCGATATTGGCCACCGCGCCGCCGCAGAGGTAGTACGGCAGCGACAGGAAATGACATTCCCGCCAGACCGTGATGAAGTCCTCCTTTTCGGCCAGCGAGACCAGCATCGCCACTGGCATGGTGTTGAACAGGAACAGCGCGCCCGTGGCCGCGGCCAGGCGGATGGCCGGATCGACGTGGTTGGCCGCCATCCAGGGCCAGGTGTAGACTTCGCCAGCGGCCGCTGCAGCCAGAACCATGGAGGCCACGTTGAAAATGACCTGCACTGGCGCGGGCTTTTCCGGCTGGTTCCAGTAACACTGAACCAGGGTCACCAGGCCGGCGAGCACGATTGTCTCCGGCCCGGTGAGCTCCATCACGCTTAACAACACGAACAGGAAGGTGAGAGGTAGCGCGGTCGCAACGCCGGGAACGCGAACGCGCCAGCTTGAGCAGAACGCGGCAATCGTCAGGAAGCCGCCGAACTTGACCAGATCGCCCGACTCCCAGTTCAGCACCGCCATCAACAGAACCAGACCGCCCAGAAATGCAGTGACGGTGATGAAGCGGCGGGCCTTGCCGGGTAACTGGTTGTCGGAGCGCAATTGAAGAGATTGACTCACCGTTTGAGAGGTTGGTGCACGCAACCTGCCATCGGTTTGCACACCAAAGGCAAATGGATTCAAGACGTTCGAAGGATGTCAGGAACGCGTGATTGGACACAATGGCGCCACGGCGAGCGGGATCGTGGGACAAAGTGTCTCGCGGCGCGGGTTAGTTTCCGGGCGCGGGCTAGGGTGTTTCTCCGAGGGCGTGATCCGGACAACCCGGTGAGAATAGAACTGAAGCATACGACATGCTCTACCAAGCAGCCAGGCGCGATGAAGCCCATGAGCGTAAGCCGGACCGGACCTGCGTCTTTCTCGGCATGCCGGCGGTGATCGCCAGCGAGCCGATGCACTCTCTGATGGCCACACTAGAGCGCGTCGCGCGGTCCAGTGCGACGGTGCTGATCGCCGGCGAGAGCGGATCGGGCAAGGAGCTGGTGGCGCGGGCCATCCACCATTACTCCGCGCGAGCGCAGAAGCCGTGGGTGGACCTGAGCTGCGCCGCCCTGCCGGAGCACTTGCTTGAAAGCGAGCTGTTCGGATACGAAAAAGGCGCCTTCAGCGGGGCCGATACTGCCAAGCCGGGCTTGTTCGAGCTGGCCCACCTGGGAACCATCTTCCTGGATGAGATCGGCGAGCTGGATCCGAGGATGCAGGTGAAGCTGCTGCGCGTGCTCGACGGCGTGCCGTACTACCGGCTGGGCGGCGTGAAGAAAGTCTCCGCCGACGTGCGCGTGGTGGCGGCCACCAATCAGGACCTGGAGGCCGCGGTCGCCCAGGGCCGTTTTCGCAGCGACTTGTATCACCGCTTGAGCCAGATCACATTGGTGGTCCCTCCGCTGCGGGACCGGATCGAGGACGTGGCGCCGCTGGCACGCCATTTTCTGGCGTCCCACGACCCCAACCTTCGCTTCACTCAGCGGGCGCTGGCGGCGCTGGAGAATCACTCCTGGCCAGGCAACATTCGCGAGCTGCGCAACGTCGTGATCAAGTCGGCGGTGCTGGCGCAGAGCCAGGAGATTGGTGCGGAGGACCTGGTGCTGACGATGCACCCGGTTGCGTCCAACGGTCACACTTCGGCCACGAATCTGGAAGGCATCGAGCGTACGGCAATTCTGGACGCTCTGGCGGCAACCGGCGGGCATCAGCGCAAGGCGGCGGCGCGGCTGGGGATCTCGCGGCGGACGCTGAGCCGTAGGATCAAACTGTACGAGTCCGGAAGGGAAGAGGCCGCGGTATGACGGCTCCCTCGGTTCGTGAAAAGCGCCGGGAAACGCGCCGGCCGGCGGCGGGGGCCGTGCGCGTGTCGTTTTCCAATCCCCAGCCCCTGGAAATCCACGGCCGGCTCCTCGACTTGAGCGCGAGCGGCTTTCGCATGGCGCACGGGTGTACTTCGCTGGTTGCCGGTCAGGTAGTCCAGTTCACTCACGTCGAAGCGGCCGGCTGGGCGCAGGTGATGTGGAACCGGATTGTGGAGGATCGCGTCGAGACGGGTTTCCTGGTGGTGGAGCGCTAATTTCGCGTCTGCTGCACTTTGGGCGCCGCCAGGTAACCGCTGATGACGTCCTTCTTCACGTCGTTCACCACCAGCTCGTAGGGCTGGGTCGCCTTGGCGAGCAGGAACTGCACCGGCTCGTTAATGGTGCGGTCCTTCTTCTCGACGGTCTTGTCGTCGGCCACCAATTCGATGGTGTAGCGGTTGCGCTTGGGATCGGTCTTGGTCAGCCGGACCGCGACGTCGCCGACTCTCTGGGCCGCTTTGGCTCTGGCAATCTTGAACTCGGTGTAGTTGCGCTCACCGAGGGCTCTCAGAGCCGAGAGCTCTTTGGAGTTGGTGGCGATCAAGCCGCTCTGAACGCCCAGGTCGCCGCGAGTGCTCTTGAGGTCGGCGATCGTCTTTTCCAGCTCGGACCTGGTGGCGGCGACATCACTCTTTACGGTGCCCACTTCGGTGGAGACTTCGCCGATCCTGGTGTTGGTCGCGAGGGTGGTCGCGGCCGCGGACTCTTTGACCTGCGAGACCTCCGCCGTGACGGCGGTCACCTTCTGGGCCGCTTCCTGCTGGGCTATTTCCAGGCGCGCCGCGAGCTCGTCGGCGTGCTTGGTGGCCTCGATCTTGGCCTGTCCGCTCAGTTGCGCGGCCTGGGCCCGAACCCTGTCGACGTCGGTCTTCAAGGCCTCCACTGAGCGGCGGCTGGTCTGCGTGGAAACATTCGAGGTCTCGTGGATCTCGGCGATTTTTGCGCCGAGCGCCTCTCGCGTCTCGGAGAGCTCGGTGCGGAGCTGGCCGAGCTGGTAGTAGAGGTACCCGGTGGCGCCGACCAGCGCCAGCATAGCGCCGAACAGAATCGCGATTTTTACGCCCGAGCCCGAACCGGGACTCGCGTTACCCGGAACGCTGATGGGGGACTCGTTGCCGGGTTTGGGATCACCTTGCTCGAAGAAGGAGACAGCCATATCTTAAATTTTACCACCGGTTGAGAGGGGGCGTGAAATGCCCAGCGTGGCAAGACGGGCGCGCAGCGCGGTTTCTCCGAGTGCGCCGACCTCGTAGGCGGCCACCTTCCCGTCGCGGTCCACCAGCACCACGGTCGGGAACGCGTTCACCGAGAGTCCGGCGACCAGGCCGTGATCCGAGGAGAGCAGCACGATCGGGTAACTGATCCCGGCGGTCTGAAGGAATTTCGTCACGGTGTCCCTCTCTTCGCCGACGTTGACGCCCACAACCACGAGCCCCTTGGCGCGGAACTCCCGGTGGAGCTTCTCGACGATCGGCAAATCGCGGCGGCAGGGAGCGCACCAGGTGGCCCAGAAGTCGAGCAGCACCACTTTGCCGCGCAGCGCCGCCAGGTCGATGGCCGCACCGTCGAGCGTTTTCGCGCGAAACTCCGGCACCGCACGGCCAGCCACGGCGGGCTTGGAGACGCCGGGCAAGGTCCAGTCCTCGATCTGCCGGGAGCCTTCGGGCGGTGTGAAGACGAAGAGCGAATCGGGCAGCGCGGCATCCAGTTTCAAGGAAACCGTGCGAGTGGCTTGCGTCATCTCCACGGGATCGGCTTGCCCGGGCCGCGACAGACGGGCGCGGAGCGCGCTCCTCCAGGCGATATGATTCGACTTGGCGATCCACAAGGTCTGCGCAGCCTCCAGAATCGTCATCCCCTGAACTGGCATTTCCGTCTTGCCATAGCGCGTCTCCACCATCCAGCAGGGGATTTTTTCGGCCGCCACTTCGATGGTCTCTTCCCCCGTCAATTTCACCGACTTGACCGACTTCGCGATGTCGGGAAGGTCCTGCATGAACCCGGATTGGCCCAGCGCCGCGTCGGGCGAGCCGGAGGCCGCGCGCTGGATGTAGCGTTTCAGCGGCGCCATGTAGATGAATGTGTGTTCTCCGTCGCTGACCACGGTCATGCCATCGGCCTGGTTCCCGGACTCGATCCGCATGCGATCCGGACGCCGGACCGACACTGACACCGGCAGCTCCACCCGATTGCCGGGGCGGTTGCCGCCTTTCATCTCGATCACGCTGAGCGAATCGAGCTGGTAGCTGGGGTAGGCCTTGAGGGCTTCCCCGGACTGCCGGATCAGCTCGCGCGGATCGGGCGGGGTCTGGGCAAGCGCGAAAGCGGAAACCAGCCCCCAGGCCAAGACGTACATACCACCATAGTATGTGATAAACTTAAAGCGCCGTTTGATTGTCCCGCGAGATCTGGCCGAAGTCCCTGCCTGCTGGCGCCGCTTTCAAATAGTAAGGAGAGTCAATTTGAAGAATATTTTCGTGGGCAATCTGGATTTCGGCGCCACCGAAGACACCGTGCGAGCGTTGTTTGAGGCGTACGGCGCCGTGGAGCGCGTGAGCTTGATGACGGACCGCGACACGGGCCGGTCGCGCGGGTTTGCTTTTGTGGAGATGACGGACACCGAAGAAGCCGATCGTGCCATCGCGGCTTTGAACGGCGCGAATGTCGGCGGCCGGGCTCTCAACGTCAACGAGGCCAGGCCCAAGCCGAGTGGCGGCGGCGGCGGGCGCGGACCCGGAGGGTTCCGCGGAGGCGGCCGCGGCGATGGCGGCGGACCCCGTGGACGCCGGGAACCCCGCTGGTAGACCGGCGCGAGTAAAAATTCGATCTGGGCCGGCAGCCTGAGCCGCCGGGTACGTCAACAGGAGAGGAGAACCTTGTGGCCACTCGATCGCACACTACCTTCAAGAAACGCCAAAAAGAACTTGCCCGCGTTGAGAAACAGCGCGACAAAGCGGAACAGAGGGCGCAGCGGAGGCTGCAAAAACCAGATCCTGAATCCGATATCCTCAGCATGGAGGAAGCAGCTATCCTTCGCGGAGAGAGAGACGACCGGCCGGACGTCAACTGATACTGAACCGCGCGCGTCAGCAAGTCACAGATGATCCTTCGGCTCACGACGACCAATGAAAGTGTGTTGAGGTAGTCTGGGCAGTGGGCGTGCAGTGGAGCGAGGCCGCAAACCGCAATAGGGCATTTCAGCCTGCCAGCA
>JBGPLI010000218.1:0-8724 GCA_041486445.1 Bryobacteraceae bacterium | reverse complement strand
CTCATCGAGATCGCCTTCGACAGCGGCTGAGAGGGTCATGACTTCGCAGCGAACAAGGATAACTGCGCTGCGGCGGTCGGGCGCGTATGCGGCAGAACTGCTTCAGCCACGCTCAACCCACCTTCCAGCAGAGCACGGATCTCTCTGTTTGCGTTGCCGACCACGACCGCTGTCCCCTCCTCCCCAGGTGATAACAGAAGTACTTCGTCGAGTGCGATCCCCTTGTCTTCAAGCATTGACGGAGAATGTGTGCTCATAATCACCTGTCGACCCGTGCGACTCTGCATTCGAGCGAACATTTGCGGAAGGTACCTTATAACCTCCGGATGTAGGGACAGTTCGGGCTCTTCGAGCAGAAGAGGGCCTGAGCCTTCAAGGACGACCCACAAAAGACCAAGGAGCCGCAGTGTCCCGTCGGAAAACTGATCTTCATTCTGCCAAGCCCCGTGCGGGCGCCAATGCTTGTACCTGCCCCGGAGATGCGGCGTGCCCCTCCTCTCATCCCTATAGAACTCGATCTCCTCGAGTTGGGGTACCGCTACCCGGAGCGCGGCGCCGATGCGCCTGAGCCAGGCGTTACGCGTCTTTTCCGGTGTCTTTGCGATCTGCTCCAGGAAATCGCCGCCGTACGGATCGTTGCTGCGCCCGACGGACCGGTCCGGCTCGCGGACCAGCTGCGGCACGACGTGAAGATAACGCAGCGACTTAAAAAACTCGACCGCCTGCCGGAATTCCAGATTCTCGCTCTTTTGTTCGAGAAACGTCTGAGTGAGTCGCTCAGGATCGTGTTTGTCCTTTTCGTTTGGCCTCTTCCACAGAGTCCGGCCATCGCGAGCAGCACGCTCCATTCGGATAACTGGGCGCCGCTGATTGTCCTGTGTGAAGTGAAGCTCGTACTCCCACTGGGGGCTTGCGGAAGATGACCCGATGTGAACTTCGAGCTGAATGTCGGGATACCTTCGCGCCGCCAGGCTCCTCAACCGAGTAACGCCGCCGCGCCGGATATCCACCGCCTCCTCAAAACCACCGCCCACGCTAACGATGTCGTGAAAGAACCGAAACGCATCCAGAAGATTCGACTTACCAGAAGCGTTCGGGCCAACCAGAAACACCCGGCCCTCGAGAGGAACGTCCCCCTTTGTGAAATTTTTCCAGTTTTCGAGGCGAAGGCGCAAGAATCGTAGCGCCCGAGGACGTCCGTTTCTCATCGCACCTACTTTAGCGCAAACCTCCGCTTCAACGCGCTCTTGTTAACCTGATTCCAATGCCCTTTGACGGACTCCGGGTGCTGTCGCTCGAGAGCCGGCGCGCGGCCGAAATCGAGAAGCTGATTCGCGGGCAGGGAGGCGAGCCATTTGTGGCGCCGTCCATGCGAGAGGCCCCGCTCGACGACAATCCTCAGGCTTTTGCCTTCGCCGAACGATTATTTCGCGGCGAGTTCGACATGATGATCCTGCTCACCGGCGTCGGCGCGCGGTTGCTCGGCCAGGTGATTGAGACGCGCTGGCCGGCGGGCGCGTTCGCGGAGGCGCTGCGGAAGCTCGCCGTGGTGGTTCGCGGATCGAAACCCATGGCGGTGATGCGCGAATGGAGTGTTCCGGTCGCGGTGGCCGTGCCGGAGCCGAATACGTGGCGGGAAGTTCTGGCGGCGATCGCGGGACGAACCGAGCAAAGCATCGCCGTGCAGGAGTACGGCCGCCCGGCCTCGGAACTGGTGGACGGATTGCGGGCGCGCAGGGCCGAGGTGACGCCCGTGCCCGTGTATCAATGGAAGCTGCCCGAGGATTGCGAGCCACTGAGAGAGGCCGCGCGGCGGCTGGCCGCCGGTAAGTTCGATGTCGTGTTGTTCACGACGTCGATCCAGGTGCCCTATCTGCTGCGGATCGCCGCCGAGCTGGGGATCGAAGACGACGTGCGGCGCGGGCTGCGGCGCGTCGTGATCGCCTCCGTCGGGCCCACCACCAGCGAAACGCTCAATGAGTTCGGCATCGCTCCGGATCTCGAACCGTCGCATCCGAAGATGGGTTTTCTGGTGAACGAAACCGCAGCGAAAGCCGGCCAGATTCTGGGATCCAAGTGAAGAGCGAGAGGAAAGACAACGTCATGGTGATGGTGGGGCGATATTTGTCGCTGGCCATGCTCCTGCCCGCTTCGACGTTTGTCGGCTACGCCATCGGCTACGGCCTGGACCGCCTGTTCTCGACGCACTTCCTGCGAATCGTGTTCCTGGTGATCGGTATCGTCTCCGGGTTCGTGCAATTGATCCGGGACCTGACGCGCGAGCCCAAATGACCGCCGACTTCTACGAACAGGCGCTCACGCGCATGACGCGCATCGCGGCGGTCGTAGGAGTGGCCGGCTCGATCGCGGTGACGGCGGCGCGTGGGCCTCGCACTGGGGCCGGCTTCCTGCTCGGGGCGATCATTTCGTTCGTCAACTTTCGCTGGTGGGTGAATCTGGCGGGCGCGCTGGGAGGCTCGGCCAAGGTTCCGCTGCGCGCCTCGGCGACGATTCTCGGCCTTCGTTATTTGCTGGTCGCGGCGGTCGTCTATGCTATAGTGAAAATTCTGGAAATCACGCTGGCGGCCGTGCTGGCGGGGCTGTTTGTCGCTGTGGCCGCCGTCCTTCTGGAAATCCTGTACGAGCTGATATATGCACGAAAATGAGCTGTGGCTCACCGCGCTGTTCAACGAGTATCTATCCGGCGCGGCAAACTCGATCCTGGGCCTGTTCGGAATCGCCGCCAGGAATCCCGCCAAGCCGTGGGAAAACTGGATCGTGATGGAGTTGCTGGTAGTGGCGATCCTGCTCGTGCTGGTCGCCGTGCTGCGCTCCAGTTTCTCCGTGGACAAGCCCGGCAAACTCCAGCACCTGTTCGAAGTTCTGTACGGTTTTCTCAAGAACTCGACCGACGAAGTCGGCATCCACCACGGCGGCAAGTACGTTTCCTATTTCGGGACGCTGTTCGTCTTCATCCTGTTCATGAATCTGATCGGGCTCATCCCGACCTTCGAGTCGCCGACGATGACGCCCTCGGTTCCCTGCGGCCTGGCGCTGTGCACGTTCGTCTACTACAATTCCATGGGATTCCGGGAGCACGGCGTGATGAAATACCTGGCGCACTTCGCCGGACCGATTCCGTTGCTCGCTCCGCTGATGGTTCCGATCGAGCTGGTGAGCCACCTGGCGCGCCCGCTCTCGCTCACCATCCGTCTGTTCGCCAACATGTTCGCGGGCGAGCAGGTGACCACGGCCTTCCTGGGCCTGACGTACCTGGTTGCGCCCGCGGTTTTCATGGGGCTGCACCTGTTCGTGGCGTTTTTGCAGGCCTACATTTTTACTCTCTTGACGATGATTTACGTGAGTATTGCGACCGAGCATGAACATTAATACCGGCATTATCGCGGCCAAGTGTGAGCCGCCGGCCCCCCAGGACCGGATGGGAACCACCTCCTTGGCCGCCACTTCATAGGAAAGGAAGATGAAACAAATGCGTTTGAAAATGTTGTTTCTGATCGCCGCCGTGCTGCTGCTGGCCGCGAGTCCCGTGTTCGCCCAGGGAGCGGACGGGGCCACCAACTGGAAGCCAGTGGGAGCCGCCATCGGCATGGGCATCGCTTCGGGTCTGTGCGGGCTGGGGCAGGGCCGGGCCGCCGCCGGAGCCGCCGAAGCCATGGCGCGCAACCCGGGCGCCGGCGCGGGAATCCGCTTCGCGCTGATTCTCGGTCTGGTGCTGATCGAGTCGCTGGCGCTGTACACGCTGGTTATTATTTACACGACGTAGCTGGCGGAGCCGGACTGTCCGCTCCCTTACGGTCGCGGTTCTGTATGAAGCTGCAAGGCATTTTCCCGCCCATCGCCACGCCGTTCAATCATGCGGGCGAGCTTTGGGAGATCAAGGTCCGCCACAATGTCGAGAAGTGGAACCAGACCGGCCTCGCCGGGTACGTGGTCTGCGGCTCCACCGGTGAGAGCGTCTACCTCACCGAGCCGGAGAAGGTCCGGTTATGGGAGTGGGTGGCCAAGTATGCGGCTCCGGAAAAACTCCTGATCGCGGGCACGGGTATGGAGAGCGTGCGCGAGACCGTGGCGCTCACCAACCGCGCCGCCGATCTCGGCTACAAGGTGGCGATGGTACGGACGCCGCACTACTACAAGAACCTGCTCAACCGTCCCGACGCGCAGGCTCTCTACTTCCGCTCCGTGGCGGACCAAGTGAAGATCCCGGTCATGATCTACAACTGGCCGCAAGTCACAGGCATCGACATCATGCCCGAGGCCGTGGCCGAGCTGTCGCATCATCCCAACATCATCGCCATCAAGGAGAGCTCGGGGAATCTCGAAAAGGTGATCCAGATGATCCGCGAGGTGAAGCCGGGATTTCAGGTGCTCACCGGCTCGGCGCCGACGCTGGCTTCCTCGCTCGCGGTGGGAGCGGCGGGAGCGGTGCTGGCCTTCGCCAACGCCGCGCCGTACGCGACTATCAGCATCTGGGAGGCGCACCGGACGCGCGAAGCCGCCGCCGCGCTCGACTGGCAGAATCGCATCCAGCGCGCCGCGCAACTGGTGACCACCCGGTACGGCGTTCCGGGACTCAAGTACGCGATGGATCTGAACGGATACTACGGGGGCCCGCCGCGCCTGCCGCTGGTACCGCCCACTCCGCAGGCGCGCCAGGAGATCGAACAGGCCTTCGACGGCCTCAAGGGTTGAACCGCGACCGTGAGGGAGCGGACAGCCGTCGAAATGTGGAACACTTGGCTCATGCATCGCATCGGCAGAATCACTCTTCTTGCGACGCTGACGCTGTGCGTGCCCGCCTGGGCGCAGTGGCTGAATTACCCGACTCCGGGAATTCCGCGGCTCCCCGATGGCAAGCCGAACCTCGCCGCACCGGTGCCGCGCGCCGCCGATGGCCATCCGGATCTCTCCGGAATCTGGCGGCCTGAACGGGCGCCTTGTGCACCCCTTGGGATCGCCGCGTGCGGGGAATTTGCAAACATGGGCGCGCGCCTCCAGGGCGGTCTGCCCTATCAGCCGTGGGCCGCCGCGTTGGTGAAGAAGCGCACGGCGGACCTGGGTAAGGACGACCCGGTCGCCTGGTGCAAGCCATCCGGAGCGCTGCGGTTGCTGACCTTTCCTCTCTATCGCAAGATCATTCAGACGCCGGCTGTCACCGTGCTCCTGTCGGAGCGCGACGTGACCTACCGGCAGATCATGACCGATGGCCGGCCTTTGCCGGACGACCCCTCACCCAACTGGAACGGTTACTCGGTGGGCAAGTGGCAGGGCGACGTCCTGGTGGTTGAATCGAACGGGTTCCGCGACGGCACGTGGCTGGACCGCAACGGCAGCCCCATGATGGAAGGGGCCAAAATGACCGAGAGGTTCCGGCGCACCAATTACGGCAACCTGGAGATCGAAGTCACCGTCGACGATCCCAAGACGTACACCACGCCCTGGACCGTGCGGCTGCGTCAGGTCCTGGTGACCGACACCGAGATGCTGGATTATTTTTGCAACGATAACGAGAGGGATTCCGCCCATGCGGTCGGGAAGTAGTGTCGCGGGGAGGTTGTTTGCGATTGCGGCGCTGCTCGCCATGCCGCTCGCCGCGCAGTGGCTGAATTACCCGACATCGGGAATTCCCAAGACGCCGAGCGGCCTGCCGAACCTGGGCGCACCGGCGCCGCGCACTGCCGACGGCCATCCGGATCTCTCCGGAATCTGGGAAGCCGATCACAACATTCCGTGTCCGCCCATAGGGTGCTGGGACATGCGCGCGAGCCCGCAGTTTTTCGACATCTCCACGGAGATCAAAGGCGGTCTGCCGCTTCAACCGGGGGCGGCCGCGCTGCGCCAGGAGCGGGTGGCGTCGAACGGAAAGGACGATCACGAAACCAAGTGCCTTCCCTCCGGCGTTCCGCGCATGCATCTGCATCCCACATTTCGAAAGATCGTCCAGTCTCCGCAACTGATGCTCATGCTGCTGGAGCGCAACGCCAGCTACCGCCAGATCTTCCTCGACGGGCGGCCTCTTCCCGAAGATCCGCAGCCTACATGGAACGGTTACTCAACGGGCCGGTGGGAGGGGGACACGCTGGTGGTGGAAACCAACGGCCTCCGCGACGGGATGTGGCTCGATCGCTCGGGCACGCCCATCACGGATGCCGCCCGCGTGACCGAACGATTCCGGCGCGTCAACTACGGGAACATGGAGATCGAAGTGACGGTGAAGGATCCCCAGGCGTACAAGGCTCCGTGGACCACGACAATCAAGCAGTTCATTGTCCTGAACACGGAACTCCTGGATTACATCTGTTTGGAAAATGAGAAGGACCGTTCCCATTTCAAGTAGGTGAAAGCGCACACCACGGCTGTAGGGGCGATTGATTTTTCGTCGTGGGCGGCCGGGGCTCTCGGACTTATCGCCGTGCGTGTTCCGGCCGCCAATGGTTTGAACAGCCTCTCGCGGGGGATCTGGGATCGCTGTATGGCGTCCCCTGTGGGGCCCGCTTCGATGCGCTGCTCTTAGAAATCCGATGTCGCCGGCCGCAGCCGGTCCCACCGGAAGTTATCGAATCGATTCGAAATTTTCCCCGTCGCCGCCATCTCGTAAGTGGCGACGCAAGGCTTCTCAGGGCCTCCGGGGCTTCAACACCACCGCAATACGACGCTTCCTGGCCAGGAAGTTCTTCTGATTCGAGAGTAGCAGGGTGCGGCAAGCGGATAGATGCAAACGATTGAGGGCACTCGCGGAAGGCGTTGTGATCGGCAGCCACTCGCGGACTGGGATGACATCGCGCAAGCGCTACTTCTATCCGGCTGGAGGAAGTCGCGTCTTGATGCCGTATAATGTGACCTGGGAGAGTTCACGGACACTGTGGGGACGGTCAGCCGAGAGGAGGAAGCCTCATGGACAGAATCGCGATCGCGGCGGCCTTATGGCTGCTCCCAATTCCACTGTGCGCTCAATGGCTCAACTTCCGCACGCCGGGGATTCCCCGGACCGCCGACGGTAAACCGAACCTGACGGCTGCCGCGCCCCGGACGCCCGATGGCAAGCCGGATTTGTCGGGGATGTGGCGGCCCGAAACCAACCCTTACCGTTTCGACCTGATACAAAACCTCAAGGATGAAAGCATCTTCCGGCCAGCGGCGGAGGCCCTGTTCCTGAAGCGCGTCGCCGATTTCAGGCGGGACGACCCCGTTACGAACTGCCTTCCGGGGGGCCCTTCGGAGATGCTTAACGCGACGTACCGGATCATCCAGTCCCCCACGGTGGTGGGGCTGCTTTACGAGGGTGCCGCGCGTTACCGGCAGATCTATGTGGATGGGCGCAAACTGCCCGACGATCCGAACCCGACCTGGTTAGGGTACTCGGTCGGTCACTGGGAGGGCGACACGCTCGTGGTCGAGAGCGCGGGGTTCAACGACCGGAGTTGGCTCGATCGGGCAGGCCACCCTCATTCGGAAAAGCTGCGCGTCACCGAGAGATTCCGTCGTGTCGATTTCGGACACGTGCAGTTTCAGATCACTTTCGACGATCCCGAGACGCTGACCAAGCCACTGAGCATCTCGCTGGCGGTGAACTATTCAGCGGATACGGACATGCTTGAGAACGTGTGCAACGAGGGCGAACGGGATACCGTTCGCCTGACGCCCAAGGTGAACACAAGCGTGCAACTCAGCCCGGCCGCTCTCGCAAAGTACACCGGGACGTTTGAGTTTCGCGAGGGGTCCACGGTTGTCTCAGGTTTCATGGGCAGGACCCAAACCCTCATCGTGATCGATGGCCAGCTATACTTGAACGCTCTTCCTCTCATTCCGCAATCCGAGACGAAGTTTGCTTCAACCGGCGCTGCCGCGGAGTTCCTCCTGGACGCAAACGGCAGGGTGACGCATTTGGTTTTGAGTCAGACCGAGGGCGACGCGAAATACAATCGCAGACCCTGAGCGTTCACGCATGGTCCCGCAACTTTCAAAATCCAGCTCAACAGGGAGGTATCCATGAAAACAGATACGCTCGTAGCTTCATTGCTCGCTGCGGCGCTGACGGCAGGCACCGCGGCCGCGCAACCGGCCCCGTTCAACCAGACCGGGGTGACCATGGGTCACTGGCACCTCGCTTCGAAGGATGTGGAAGCGAACAAAAAGCTCTTTCTTGCCATGGGCGGCAAGTTGTTCATGCCCGGCGGAAATCCGCTGATCATGTTCCCCGGACTCTATATCAATTTGGTCCTCGGGACCGAGAAAGGAAATGGCGGCACCCAGGGTTCGGTGGTGAACCATGTCGGCTTCATCGTCGACAACGTCCAACAGCGCGTGGCGCAATGGAAAGCCGCGGGCGTAAAAGTGCTCCCGGGCGGCAACGGCCGGCTGGACCAGGCTTATGTCGAAACGCCGGACGGCGTGCGCATGGAAATCCTGGAAGACAAGACGCAAGGCGTGGCGATCCGCAATGAGCATGTCCATCTATCCCTGCCGGACGCTGAAATCCCCAAAGCGCAGGCTTGGTATGCGAAGACCTTCGGTGGGAAGGCCGGCACCCGCAACAATGCGCCTGTCGTGGACATCCCGGGCGTACAAATCCGGTTTGCCAAGGTGGACAAGGCGCAGGCTCCGACCCGACATCGCGTGCTCGACCACATCGGCTTCGACGTGAAGGACCACCCCACCTTCATCAAGAAGATCGAGGCGGAAGGCATCAAGCTTGACGAGCCG
>JBGPLI010000217.1:0-8781 GCA_041486445.1 Bryobacteraceae bacterium | reverse complement strand
TCACAGCTCGCTGCGACTCAATCTGATATGGTTTCTTCATAGCGACTCTCTCCTTTTTCTCGGCAAAAGAAAATTCGCTCTGAGCCTAGCAGGCTCGGAGCGTGAGAGTCGCTACTTTCTACGATCTACCGGGCAATTCCCAGAAAGGCGGGAGCCCGACTGAACCGGTTCCTCAATTCGGGAATAACGGATCAACTGTTCGCTACGGTGAGCGTCAATGGAAGATCATCAAGCAAATGAGGGCGACATTCGATACCAATGCCGGTTTCTCGAACGTCGTACTGCTGGAATCTTTGGAGCCGACCGGCATGGGCGGAGCTGGCCAGCCTCTGAATGATGTTGAGCTCCTCATTGTGCAGGGCGGCAGAGCGATATACGACTTTGTGGAGGAAGCAGCCAGGCTGCCCGAGATCAAAGGCACGCGATTCTACATGGACGACTACCTCGAAACCAAGGACCTGAAGCGCGATGGCATTCCGCAGATCCTATTCCATTCCAGCTCTCAAGGGGCATCCGATTTTATCAAGGTTGAGCACATCCTTCTATACGACAGGCCGAAAGCTACTTTCACGGACATCGCACCGAAGATGTTCTATAACTCCGGCACGCATGGACTGGATTGGTTGACACTCGGTGACCGGACGTTTATAGTGATCGCAGACCGGAACTGGAGAGCCGGCGTTCCCCTGGAGCTCCGGTGTCACTACTGTGCCAGCCCATTTGAGTACGACGCGTATCAATGGAGCGGGAAAACGGGGTCTTTCGTCGTATACCGGCGTTTGTACGGCAAGAAGGAGTATTCGAGCGCGGACGAGGCGATTAAAGGCGATTGGGAGTTTATTCGGTCCGGTTTGAAGTGACTGCATTAAACTAGACTTTCTGCAATTCCTCCAGGTGTGCCCCAGTCTCCCGCTCCACATCGGCGTGCAGGCTGTTGCCGTGGGCGTCCATGGTGACGATCGCCACAAAATTGTTCACCCGCAATTGCCACATCGCCTCGGGAATTCCGAACTCGAGCAAATTCACGCCCAGCACCTTCTCCACCGCGCGCGCGTAATACTGGGCGGCGCCTCCAATGCCGTTGAGATACACGGCGCCGTGCTGCTTCAGCGCCGCCAGCGTCTTCGCGCCCATTCCCCCTTTGCCGATCACCGCACGCACGCCGAAGTTGCCGATGATATCGGCCTGATAGGGTTCCTCGCGGCTGCTGGTGGTGGGTCCCGCCGCTTTCACCGCCCAGGTCTCGCCCTGTTTCAGCATCACGGGTCCGCAGTGATAGAGCACTGCGCCGCGTAAATCCACTCCCGCCGGAAGCGGATTCTTCACAAGATGCGCGTGGACGGCGTCCCGGCCAGTGTACATATCGCCGGTGATCAGGACCACGTCGCCGACTCTCAACGCGCGCACGGCCGCTTCGGTGAGCGGCGGGTGCAGCACGACTTCTCTTCCCGTAAGCGGGAAACCCTCGCCGTGCGCCATCTTTTCCACCTTCCGCGACGGGTCGCGATACAGCCAGCCCGTGATGGCGCCGCTCGACGCATCCAGGCGCACGCCCAGCCTCCGAAACGCCCAGCACTCATAGGCCACCGAAACGAAGAAGCTCGCCGGCAGACGGTTCGCCACGCCGATCTTGCATCCGATCAGCGACGATTTCCCGCCGAAGCCCATCGCGCCGACGCCGAGGCGATTGGCTTCCTCCATGATCTCGGCTTCAAGGCGGGCGAGCTCCGGCGCCGGGTTCACGTCGTCGAGCGTGCGGAACAACTGATACTTGGCGAGCGTGTAGCCGTGCGCGCGGTCGCTGCCGATGCACACGCCCACGGCTCCGGGCGCGCAGCCCTGGCCCTGCGCCTGCCAGACCGCGTGCAGGATGCACTTGCGAACGCCCTCCAGGTTGCGGTCGGCGCGTCCCAGGTGGTCGAGCTCGCACGGCACCGAGTACTGGATGTTCTTGTTCTCGCAGCCGCCGCCCTTGAGGATGAGCTTCACCTCGATCTCGTCCTGCTCCCACTGCTCGAAGTGGATCACGGGCGTTTCCTCGCCCAGATTGTTGCCGCTGTTTTTGCCCGTGAGCGAATCGACCGAGTTGGGGCGCAGCTTGCCGCGCCTGGTCGCCTCCGCCGTCGCCGCTTGAATCGCCTTGCGGACCTCGATCTGATTCACGCCCACCGGCGTGTGCACGACGAAGGTGGGCATCCCCGTGTCCTGGCAGATCGGCCCTTCGTCTTCGGCGGCCATATCGATGTTGGAAGCGATGATGTTCAGCGCCTGCGAGGATTGCGTGTGGGGTGTTTCCGCACCGATGGCGATGCCCATCGCCTGGCGAACGTCCGGAGGAAGATTGGTGGAGGTTTGCGTGATCAGTTCGATCAAACTCGATTCGAGAAATTCCATGCCTTCAGCTTATCAGCCGGTATAATGAGGAAGCACAGTTGGCGAGGAATAGTTTTATGGCAGTGCTTGACTGGTCGCAATGTCCGGCGGTAGAAAGCGTACCGGGAAAGGTGAGCGGCGCGTGGGTGCTGCGCGGCACTCGCATGCCCGTCGCTACGATTTTCGAGAACCTGGAGGCAGGCGCCAGTATTGACGATATCCTCGAATGGTTCGATGGTCTCACGCGGGAGCAGGTTGTCGCGGTTATAGACTTCGCCGCCCAAAGCCTTAAAGTTCCCGTGCTCAACCGCTGATGCTGGTCTTGTTCGACCAAGGGACACCTGTGCCAATCCGACCGTTTCTTAAGGGGCATATGGTAAAAACGGCGGCACAGCATGGATGGGAAACCCTGTCGAACGGAGACCTGCTTGACGAAGCCGAGAAAGCCGGGTTTGACCTATTGCTCACGACCGACAAGAATCTTACCTACCAGCAGAATTTGAAGGCACGGAAGATTGCCATCGTCGTGCTCGGCAATCCGCAGTGGCCGATTGTACGACTGCATATCGAATCGGTGGTTGCGGCTGTGAAAGCAGCGACACCAGGAAGTCACGTCTTGGTTGAGATACCGTGGAAATAGATGCCCAGCGAACCGATCATGGACCTGGCTCATCTGGGCCACCTGGAGCTTCTCACCCCGAAGTTCGACGAGAGCCTCCATTTTTTCGTCGACGTGCTCGGCATGACCGAGAGCGGACGGAAGGGCGATTCCGTCTACCTGCGCGGCTGGGACGATTATGAGCGCTATTCGCTGAAGCTGACCGGTTCGAAGACCTCCGGAATGGGGCACGTGGCGTTCCGCGCACGGAGTCCGCAGGCGCTGGAGCGTCGCGTCGCGGCGCTCAAAGGTTCCGGCTTCGACATCGGATGGAGTGACGGCGACCTCGGACACGGCCCCGCTTTCGTGTGCCAGGATCCGGACGGCCACAACATCGAGCTGTATTATGAGACCGAGTGGTACACGGCTCCGCCCGACCTTCGTCCGTCGCTCAAGAACCAGGCGCAGCGTTTTCCGGCGCGGGGCGTCAACGTCAGGAGGCTTGACCACTTCAACGGGCTCGCCGTCGATATCCAGGCCAACCGCGAGTTCTTCGAGCGCTACCTCGGCTTCCGTCTGACCGAGCAGATCGTGATGAACGACGGGTCGGAAGCCGCCATGTGGATGACCTGCACCAACAAGAGCTATGACTTCGCCTACACGCGCGACCACACCGGTACGCGAGGCCGCTTCCATCACCTGACCTACGCCGTGGATAGCCGCGAGGAGGTGCTGCGCGCGGCCGATATTTTCCTGGAAAATGGCGTCTACATCGAGACCGGGCCGCACAAGCACGCCATCCAGCAGACGTTTTTTCTGTACGTCTACGAGCCGGGCGGGAATCGCGTCGAAATCGCCAACGCCGGCGCGCGCCTGATCCTGGCGCCGGACTGGAAACCGATCCGGTGGTCGGAAGAGGAGCGCAAGAAGGGACAGGCCTGGGGGCTCAAGACCATCGAATCGTTCCACACTTATGGGACGCCGCCGGTCGAGGTGGCGCAGGCGAAGGTCAAGTAGCGCGCCGCAGTTGCCTGCTACCGAAAGCACGACACTCCCAAAACGTGCTGTCTTGATGTTGCGGTTGAGAGGGCTGCACAGCGGTCCGTTGAACGCAAGTTCACTCGGCTGCATTTTCTTTTATGTATTTGCTCTATCTGGACGACGCTGGCTCGCCCAGCAATCCGGCAGAAGACTACTTCGTCCTTGGGGGCATTTGCATCTACGAAGCACAGGCCGATTGGTTCACCCGCGAGCTCGACAAACTTGCAGCAGGTTTCGACGCGCAAAATCCGTCCAGCGTGGAATTTCACGCCTCATCGATATTCTCGAGGCGCGAGGCACCTTGGAAGAGCCTCCAACAGGAAGATGCTCGGGGAGTGATGAAGAGCGTCTTCAATGTTGCGCGGACCAGTTACGATTCGGCCTGTTGTCTCGCTTGCGCGATCGAGAAAGGCTCGTTGCGTTCAGACCAAGACTGCGTTGCCCTCGCCTTTGAAGATCTCTGCCAGCGGTTCGATTTTTTTCTAGCCCGGAAGAGCAGACAAGGTGACCGACAACGCGGGCTGCTAATTCTTGATCGAAGTACACAGGAGACATCACTACAGCGATTGAGTCGGGACTTCCGGAGAGTTGGTACCCAGTGGGGCGTGCTCCGGAATCTCGCCGACACGCCCATGTTCGTCGACTCACGCGCTTCACGCCTTGTTCAAGTGGCCGATCATGTTGCTCATGCTGTGTTCCGGCGATTCAACGCGGGAGATGCGCAGTATTTCGACATCATCGCGTCGAGATTCGACGAAGCCGAGGGCGTCATACACGGATTGGCGCACAAGCATTCCGAGAAGCAAACGTGCGTTTGCCCTGCTTGCCTCAGCCGAAGGCTAGCGCGCGGCGGGCCCTCTAGCGCCTTTCAGGAGTAGCAGGACCATCGCGAAGTTCCAGCATGGCTTGAAGCCTACCCAACCGGTACCTCAACCTGCGTCACGAAGACTTCGCTTCGGAACCGCCGGGCGATTTCGGATGGGTCTGAGGATTCAAAGAATAGCGTGAGCGCCTCGACCAGGTTGGCTCGCGCCTCTTCAATCGACGCACCCTGGCTCGCGATATCGAGTTCCGGACACAGCGCCACAAAGCCATCGTCTTCCCGTTCGATGATCGCGGTCAGGCGCTCGGATCGCTGCATGATTCGAGTCTACTACGGAACACTCGTTGTACCCAACGGCGAAGACAGGAATCCTACCCTCTTGAACCTGCCGTTCGTGCTGCCAGCGAAGGACCTCTCCATCGGAAAGGAAGCGCCTGCGCCATAATACTGGTAGAGGCCCGGCATGCAGGTTCACTTGGATGTTCCCGAAGACGTCGCCCGGCAGTTCGCTGCCGAACCCGGCGGCATCACTCGCGCCGCGCTGGAGGCCCTGGCCATCGAGGGTGTTCGTTCCGGCAAGCTGACCGTACATCAAGCGCGTCAGATGTTGGGCATTCAATCCCGCTACGAAATGGACGGGTTCCTTAAGGCGCACGGCGTGCTCCTGCCGATCACGATGGAAGAGGTGGTCAGGGATAGCAAAACCGCCGCTGTCTTCTCGAAATGACGGTTGTCGTCGCGGACACGTCACCCCTCAATTATCTGGTTCTGATCGGCCAAATCGAGATACTGCGCCGCTTGTACGGCACGGTACTCGTACCTCCGGAGGTTCTCGCCGAACTAGCCGACAGCGGCAGGTCGCACGGAAGCGAACCGGCGTGACATTCCAAATACCGGAACGCTCGGCGTACTCAGGGCCGCCGCCTGCGTCAACTCCTGGATCTTCCGACAGCGCTGACCCGACTGGCGGCAACGAACTTCCGCGTCTCACAATCTCTCATACAGGAACTCCTCGCTGAAGACTCGGAACGCAAGCGGCACATGGACAAATAGTCGGCATCCCAGAGAATGATTCAGAGACCGACAGCTTATTCGGTGTCCTCGAACAAGGATCTTGATAGCTCCGACTACTTCAGATGGATCTACGGAAAACCGGGTGTACCCAAGAAAGTCACGATCTGCCAGCGCTGCGGCTCCGGCAGATGGGCAAACGACGGCATCCCGCGGGCGAGCGATCCATTGCGCAGCACCCAGAACAGCGCGCCTGGGGGAGCCTGGTAGATTTCCGTCCGGCGAAGCGGGGGAGCGTTCCCGTACCCCTCGCGGTTTGATCCGTGGCACTCCGCGCACTCCCGCGCAAACAGTCTTGCGCCCGCCCGCCGAGCCTTTTCGTCGCCTTCCATTGGATTGCGTATATTTGCGGCCCTCGCGGGCGCCCGTTGTACGGGACTTTGTCCCCAGGCGCACGTCACCGCGAGAACGAAACACCCGAGGGCTTTCATCGTCGCCTCCGCCCGAATTGAGCGAACTCGTAGGACACGCCAAACCGCAGCAGAAAGCCGGCGCTGGTGTCGGTAACCCCGAACGCGGGCGAAACTCTGAAGGTTGTGCCGCTGGCGAGCGTCCAGGCGACCGTGGGTGCCACGTAGTGGGACGTCTCGCGCAATCCGAAGTCGTCGTGCGTTCCCAAGCCCCCATACATCTCCACGCCCACCTGGAAGTTCTCCGGACACAGGTTGCACCGGTCGGGCCGGGCTGCGAGCGCGAGCGGGCGGCTGACCCCCACCGCGTAGCCGAACTCGTACGGCTCATGCTTGATGTTCTTTTCGGCGATGAAATTCTCGGCGATGGTCCAGCCCTTGAAATGACTGCCCAGAATCAACTTGGCCTCGAGCTCCCGCTTCTTCTCCGCACGGGCTTCGGAGTTCGGGGCCGTGAGATCCTCCTCGCCATCGTGCCCGACCACTTCCAAAAGGGCCTTGTCCGCCCCGCTGATGTTCTCGAATTCCACGTACAGCACCGGATTGATCCAGTGCTCGCGCGGGAGCAGCCGAAACCGGTGTTCCCATCGATACCCCGTAAACAGAGTGCTGTCGCTCTTGGTGATTTGCCCGTTCAGATACCACTCGGTGGTCCACCAGCCGTTCACGCCATATTCAAATTCGAGCGCGGAACCCACGAACCGATTCCCATCTCCCGGTTTGCCCGTCACGTTCTTCGTGGTGACCTCCAGATTCCGCGGTTCTTCCATCTGGTGTGTGTAGGTGATGATAAAGGGGCCTTCCGCAGCCCAGCAGGCCGGCAGAAACAGGAAGATCGCCAAGACTCTATTGCAACTCATTTGCCTCTGATCATCTAAGATATGCCAAGCAATTATCGATATCAAATAGATTACAGCAAATGGATTGCAACTGGAAGCGAACGGCGAATACGGGGCCTGAGTGGTCCTAAAGTCCCCATCCCCGGCTTCCGATCCACGCTTGAGACCATGCTCAGCCTCACACGAATCTTCCGTCTGTCCATCCGCTTTGCCGCCTGGGTGACGCCGCACGTCAAAGAATGGCATCGCCAGCGCCATCTCAACCGAGTGGAAGGCGAGAGGCATCTGGCAAGCCGCAACTGGAGCGAGGCGGAGAAACATCTCAACCTGGCCCTGGCCGAGCGGCGTCACTCGCCCAAGCGCCGTTTCGACCTTCTGCTCAGCCTGGAGAAGGCGTACCTGCGCCAGCGCAAGCTGACCGAAGCCGAGCAAACCATCCGCATGGCGATCGAGGTGGCGGTCCAGGCCAAGGATCACTCCCTGCGCTCACGGGGCCTGGACGCGCTGGTGGACGTACAGCTCGAGCAGGGCAAGTACCCGGAAGCGGAGAGCACCACCGGAGAGATCGCGAATCTGGAAGCCGCGCAGCCCAAGCCCGACAACGCGCGGCTGGCGACATGCGCCCGCAAGCTGGCCACGGCGCTCCTCAACAGTGGCCGCGACGCCGATGCCATGGAAGCGCTCGAGCGGGCCGCCAAGCTGTCGGAGCAGGCATTCGGTGCCGAACATGTCGAGACGGCCAACAGCCTGGCCGAGCTGGGCATGCTCTACCGGCAGAAGGGCGACCACGCCGGGGCGCAGCGCCATCTGCGGCGCGCTCTGCACATTCACAGGGCCGTGTCGGGCGCGGATTCGCACGAGGCCACGCGGGATCTATCCCACTTGGCGGCGTCGCTTGAGGAGTCGGGCGATCTCGATGGCGCGGCCGGCGAGTATGAGCGCGTGCTTGCGTTGAAGGAGCGGCAGGTCGGCGGCAATCCGGCAGAGAAGGCCGATACGCAGGTGCGTCTGGCGGGGCTGTACCTGCGGGCGGGGCGCACATCCGCCGCGCGGGAGCTGCTGACCTCCGCCGTCGCCGCCTTGGAGCGCAAGGGCGGCGAGAGGGCGGCGCAGGCAATGGAAACTCTGGCCCGCGCGGAAGAGCAAGCCGGCCGCAAGGAAGACGCGAAGCGCTGGCGCCAGAAGGCTCTCGATCTAGCCGCCCAGCAAGCCGGCTAATCCTGCTTACGCCGCAGCTCGCACTGGCAGCAGTCGCTGCACCGCAGGCATTTTTCGCAGCGATGATTCGGGCAGGCGTCCTTGGTGCAGTACACGCAGATGTCGGTCGACGGCTCGCCGCAGATGCTGCACGTGAAGGTCAGGGTCTCATTCATTTCGGCTCTGGCTTGGGAGCGGCGGTGGTCTTTTTGGCGGGCGCGGGCCTGGGCGGAGCGGGCCGGGTCAGCACGGTGCGGCAGCGTTGCGCCTCCTGGTCGACGATCTTGAACTCCTGCTCCTTGGTTGCCGCCAGATCCGTGATGTACTGCCGCAGCTTGTCGCGGTTGGCCGAGTTCTCCCCCAGCACGCCCACCAGCAGATCGCCGACGGCCGGGTTCTGGTAGTTGCGCACGCCGCCCACCAGCGAAG
>JBGPLI010000216.1:0-8789 GCA_041486445.1 Bryobacteraceae bacterium | reverse complement strand
GTAGCGGGCGGGGCGGGATAAGGGAGGCGGGCGCTGCCGAGAAGTGGTTGGGGGGTAGGGGGATGGGTGGGGAAAGTCGCGAGTTGCTGGAGTAGAATGAGAGGTACTTATGGACATGGAACGGGCGATGGAATTCATCGTCGAAAACCTTGCGAAAGTTGCCGCTGCGCAACAGCAGGCGGAAGTGCGCGGCGCGAGAGCGGATCGCCGCATTCATGGGCTCCAGACGCTGATGAAGCTGGGGATGAAAAGGCTCGCAAAAATCGAGCAGGGGATCGCCGCCCAGCAGAAGCGCACCGACGCAAGGTTCGCCGAAGTCGCGCGTCACGAGGGTCGCACCGACGCGATGTTCGTTGAAGTCGCGGCAACGCTGAAGGAACTGGCAGAGCAGCAGAAGGAACAGGCGGCGCAGCACAAACGCACGGATCAAAAGTTCGAGCGCTGGCTCGATTCCCTCCAGGGCGGCAACGGCCACAAGAAGCGGCGGCCGTCTTAAGCTCAAGAGCTCTGTGAGGACAACCGTCGAAATCCCCGACCCCCTTTTCCAGCAAGCCAAGGCACTCTCCGCGCAACGTGGGATATCTCTCAAACAATTCTTCACGGAAGCCGTGAAGGAACAACTACGACGAAAGGGTTCCGACGCGGGGCCGGGTAAGCCGCAAGCGCCACCGTGGATGAAGGCGTTTGGCGGCCTGCGCGATCTTCACCAGGAGAACAAGCGGATCGAGCGGGTGATCGAGAGGGAGTTTGAGCGGATCGACGAAGAGGAGTGGCGCTGATCTCGAGTCAACAGAAACCAATGGCCGCAGATAAACGCCGATCAACGCCGATTCAAAATGAAGGTATTATCAGCGTCCATCTGCGTTCATCTGCGGCTGAACATTGTGCATGGTAGGCGGTAACTGAACAGTATTGGTCTTAATTAACCCACCAGCCACAGAGCGAGGAGCAGCGAGAGAGTGAAATCGATGATGGCCGTGAGAACGGCTCGGTACAGCGGGCGGTTGAGGGTCTGGGTAGTTCATGGTTTTTCCTTTGCCAATGTTCGGCAAGAGCAGAATGCCATGAGGTCGCCTGACAATCACTCCGCCGTTGCGGCAGAAGGCGCAGTTGCCGCTTCAGGCTCTTCTTGCTTCAGAAAAAGTCTTGACAGGGCGCTTACCAGCGAGCAGGTCGTCGATCGTCGCCTCGTCAAACAGCCAACGCCGTCCGATCCTTGTGCCCGGGATGCCTTCCAGTCCGCCACTCTCTGCCCAACTGCAGGCCCACGCCGTGATGGTGCGGGCGCTCTGGCGCAGGCGGCGGGCCACTTCTTCGGTCGTAAGGAATTGCTGCGGTTTCGAGATCACCTTTTCCCTTCTCCTTTGCATATCGCGAAGGGGAAGGTCGGTGATGTAATGTACCGTGGCCAACAAATCCTCATTTTCCCAACACCTCCCCAATCGCAAGCTAATAAGACTTGCGCAGGAGAAGTGTTCGAGGGAAGGTAGCCATAACCTCGGGTGTTCTCGCTGTTACACCCGCAGCCGCCGGAGGCATGGCGGCACTAACTTTCTCGAATCAACTTCTCAAACCTAGTGACGTCTTGACTCAGCCTCCATCGCTTTCTAGTTTAGGCCGGCGGCTGGATCGACAGCAAGCGGTACTTGCCGCTGTTGCCGCAATCGCGGCAACAGCCGTGGGGACAGGCGAATTTTCGCTGTTGCGCGTGGGTTACTGCTCCAGATACGTATACCCGTTCAGCCCGTCCTCATAAAACCTCAGCAGCAGGCCGGACTCTTCATAACCGATGCGCCCGTCGCGCACGGCCGCCTCGACGTCGCGGCGGAACTGCTCCAGCAGCGCGGTGGACTTAAACTGCACGTAGTCCAGCACCTCGCGCACGGTGTCGCCGCGGATCACGGCTTCGAGAATCACCGCGCCGTTTTCATCCAGCCGGACATGCACGGCGTTGGTGTCCCCGAACAGGTTGTGCAGGTCGCCCAAAATCTCCTGGTAGGCGCCCACCAGGAACGAGCCGAGGAAATACGGCTCGCCGTTGAAAGTGTGCAGCGGCAGCGTCTTCTTCACGTCGCGGCGATCGATGAACTGGTCGACTTTTCCGTCGGAATCACAGGAAATATCGCCCAGAATGCCGTGGCGGAACGGCTCCTCCTCCAGGCGATGGATGGGCATGATCGGAAAGAGCTGATTCACCGCCCAACTGTCCGGCATGCTCTGGAACAGCGAGAAGTTGCAGAAATAGGTGTCCGACAGCAGGCCGTCCAGGCCCTCCAATTCCTCGGGAAAGTAGTCGAGCTCCTTGGCCAGTTTCTGAATCCGCCGGCAGATCTGCCAGTAGACGCTCTCGGCCATGCTGCGCTGCTGTAGCGGCAGATAACCCAGGCTGAACAGGTTCAGCGCGGAATCGAGGGCCTGCTGCGCGTCGTGGAAGCTCTCGAGCAGATTCTTGTTGCTCAGCCCGCGCAGCGTGTCTTTCAAATCGATCACCGGCTGCTCGACGTCGTCGCCGATCTCCGGCACCGCCTCGTGATCGCCGAAGCCGGTGACGCCGAGCACGTTGAACACGAGCACGCTGTGATAGGCCGCGATGGCGCGGCCGCTCTCGGTGACGATGGTCGGATGCGGCACCTCGGCCTCGTCGCACACGCTCTGAATGTGGTAGACCACGTCGTTGGCGTACTCCTCGAGCGTGTAATTGACGCTCGACTCGAAGTCGGTCTGCGAGCCGTCGTAGTCGACGCCCAGCCCTCCGCCGACGTCCATGTAGGCGAGGCCCGCGCCGGCCCGGCGCAGCTCCACGTAGACGCGCGCCGCCTCCATCACCGCGGCCTTGATCTGGCGGATGTTGGTGATCTGGCTGCCCAGGTGGAAATGCAGGAGCTGGAGGCAATCCTCCATGCCGGCCGCCTTCAATTGATCGAGCGCGCGCAACCCTTCGGTGACCGTGAGGCCGAACTTGGAGCGGTAGCCGCCCGACGATTTCCAGCGTCCCGAGCCGCGGCTGGCCAGCTTGATGCGCACTCCGATGACCGGGCGCACGCCCACGCGCGCGGAATGCTTGAGGATCAGGTCCAGCTCGGTGTACTTCTCCACCACAGGGATGATCTGGCGGCCGATTTTCTTGGCCAGCATGACCATCTCGATGTACTCGTCGTCCTTGAAGCCGTTGCAGATGATCGGCGTCTCGTTGTCGGCGATGGCCAGCACGGCCAGCAGCTCGGGCTTCGAGCCGGCCTCCAGGCCGAACTTGAAAGGCCGGCCGTACTCGAACACCTCCTCGACCACCTCGCGCTGCTGGTTCACCTTGATCGGGTACACGCAGCAATAGCCGCTCTTGTAGCCGTTCTCGGAAATGGCGCTTTGAAACGCCTGGTGCATTTCCCCGAGGCGATGTTTCAGGATCTCGCCGAAACGGATCAGGATCGGAAGCGAGATGCCGCGGAGCTGGAGATTGTCCACGAGCTCCTTGAGGTCCAGGCCGCGGTTGGGATCCTTCTCCGGATGAACCCAGAGATGGCCGTTCGTGCCCACCGAGAAGTAGCCCTTGCCCCAACGGGCGACGTCGTAGAGCTCGGCTGCCTCGTCCGTGGTCCAGCGGTCGGCCGGCTCCCGGACCGGCGCGCCGTCAAAAAGTTTCGCGGTAGCCATGAAACCCCAGTGTCCTTCGATTTGGCTCCAGGAGCAAGTAAAAAATGATGTCCGAGGGGCGACGTGATATATTGGGTCCGTAGACCTCTCGTGGGCGGCTAGCTCAGCTGGGAGAGCACGGCGTTCGCAACGCCGGGGTCGTGGGTTCGAATCCCATGCCGTCCACCAACACCCCTGGTTCGGAAATGGCGCGCAAAATCAGCCTGGAGCAGCAGCTCGAAAACATGCGGCGGGAATGGGACGCCCGTGCCCGCGAGAACGCGCGCTACTATGTCGCCACGGGCCGCACCGACTGGACCGACGAGGATTTTTTCGCTTCCGGCGAGCGCGTCATCTCCGAACATATTCTCAACGACATGAGCGACATCTGCCAGGGCAAAGCTCCCGAGGAGATGCGCGTTCTCGAAATCGGCTGCGGCGCCGGGCGGCTGACGCGCGCGCTGGCGAAGCGGTTCGGTGAAGTGCATGCCGTCGATGTGAGCGGCGAGATGGTGGAACGGGCGCGTGCCGCGCTGGCGGACCTGCCCAACGCGCACGTCTATCAAAACAACGGCTACGACCTTGCGGTAGTCCCCCCGCTCGAGTTCGATTTCGCCTTTTCGATGATTGTCTTCCAGCATATCCCCAGCCGCGCCATCATCGAGAGCTACGTGCGCGAAGTCCACCGCCTGCTGCGCCCGGGCGCGCTGTTCAAATTTCAGGTGCAGGGCGACCTGAGCGTGGAGAGCTCGCCGGACGAGACCTGGGAAGGCGTGCCATTGTCGGACGCCCAGGCGATGGCGATGGCCTACCGCTGCGGATTCGAGCCGCGGTACCGCCACGGTGCCGGAGACCAATACTTCTGGCTCTGGTACTTCAAGAGAGCTTCGTATTAATCGGACTAGAAAACCCCGGACCGCACCTGGATTGCCGCGGTTAGTTTCTACACCTCGACCACGAGCCGGTAGCCGACCCCCGGCTCGGTCTGCAAGTGTTTGGGCCGCGCCGGGTCGGATTCGAGCTTCCGCCGGAGCTGGGCGACGTAGACCCGCAGATATTGCGCCTGCTCGGTCTGATTCGGCCCCCACACCTCGCTCAACAGTTGCCGCTGCGTGAGCACCTTTCCGGCATGCTTGATCAGCACCCCTAGCAGCTTATATTCGTTTGGCGTGAGGTGAACCTCCTGGCCACCGGCGCGGACGACGCGCTTGTCCAGATCCACTTCGACGCGGCCGAAGCGGAACACCGTGCCGGGGCCGTCCTGAACGAGGGCGGCTGAGCGGCGGAGCGCGGCGCGAATGCGGGCCAGCAGCTCGCCCACCCCAAACGGCTTGGCGATGTAGTCGTCCGCGCCAAGGTCGAGAGCCGCGATTTTGTCCTTTTCCTGCCCCCGCGCGGAAAGCACGACGATCGGCGTCTGGCTCCATTCGCGCACGCGGCGGATGACCTCCAGACCGTCGCGATCCGGCAGGCCGAGATCGAGCAGGATCAGGTCCGGCTGCCTCGCAGCGGCCTGCGCGATGCCCTCTTCGGCCGTGAGCGCCTCCTGGAACGAGTAGCCCTCGGCGGCCAGCGTCGCGCGCAGGAATCGCCGGATTTGAGCATCGTCCTCCACCACCAGGATCAGGGTTTTCATGGCGCGTTTCCCACAGGCAGACGAGTTCTGACAACGGCTCCGCCGCCGGGGCGGTTCAACGCTTCGATGGTCCCCTGGTGAGCTTCCACCATCGCGCGGCAGATGGCGAGGCCCAGGCCGGCGCCGCTCGCGCCGTCCGGTCTGCCGCGATAGAATTTTTCGAAGACGCGCTGTTCCTCGCCCGGCGCGAACCCCGGCCCGCGGTCGCGAACCTCCAGGACGACGGCGCCTTCCCCGGCTTCCGCCGCCACCTCGATCGGCGTCTCCGCAGGGCTGTACTTGACGGCGTTCTCCAACAGATTCACGATCACCTGTCCCAGCAGCACGTCGTCCACATGGACCAGAGGCAGGCTGTCGGGCAGGTGGGTTGTCACCTGCCGCCCCTTCAATTTCGGCTCCACGCGCTGGAGCGCGGAGCCGATAATTTCTTCGAGCGGGTAGAAGTCGCGGCGAAGCTCAACCCCGCCCGCCTCGAACCGGGTCATCTCGAGAAGGTTGCCCACCAGCCGGCTCAAGCGCTCGGCTTCTTCCGAGATGCTGTCGAGCAGCTCGTGGCGCGTTTCCGGCGGCAGTCTCTCGTTCTGCGATCGCAGCGTGGACGCCGCGCCGGTAATCGAGGCGAGCGGGGTGCGAAGATCGTGCGAGACCGCGCTCAGAAGCGAGCTGCGCATCTGTTCGGTCTGCATCTGCACGCGAGTCTCCTCGGCCGCGTGCTGGCTCAGGGTCCGCTCGATCGCGAGCGCGGTCTGGTTCGCGAAGACATCCAGGAGCTGGAGCTGCTCGGGCACAAAGATGCGTGCATCGGCGCCGGGGAGCACGCCCATCACGCCCACGGTCTTTCGGGCGCCGCGCAGGGGGAGATAGAGAGCCGTGGCCTCGGGAAGGCTCTCCATGCCTTTGCCCGCCTTCCGGCCGTGATCGAACACCCACTGGGCGATGGTCTCCTCGGTCGTAGGCACGGGCAACTGGTCGGCCGTGCGCCGCCGGAACGTGATCTTGCCGTCGTCCGGGAGGAAAATGACGACCGGGGTCCGGAACACTTCTTCGGCGCACTCCGCCGCGGTCCGCGCCACGTCGAAAACGCGGGTTTGTCCGGCCAGGCTCCGGGACAACCGGTATAACGTCCCGGTGCGCGCTTCGCGGTCCGCCGCATTCGCCGCTTGCTTGCGGATGCGCGCCGTCTGCGTGCTGATGACCAGCGCCACCACCAGCATTCCGGCGAAGGTGATCAGGTATTCGTAATCGTTGACGCGGAACGTCAGGTACGGGGGAACGCAGAAGAAGTCGAACGCGGCCACGCCCAGGAAGGAGGCGGCCACCGAGACGCGGCGGCTGCAGCGCGTCGCCACGGCAACCACGCCGAGCAGGTACACCATCGCCAGATTCGTGGGAACCAGATAAGGGCGCAGTACCAGGGACACCAGCGTCGAGATGGCAACGATCGCCGCGGCCGCGGCAAATTCGCGCATCACTCTATCATTATGGGTTAGTCGCGCTTCCGCACGGTATTTTCCGCTTCCCCCAGAATCTCGTGTCTGGCGCCGCCGTCCAGTTCTTCCTCCAGGCGGCGCAACGCCATCCCGACCACGTCGCGGTGGTGCAGCTTCGCGCCCAGACCCTCCTGTTCGGAGAGCCGCAGCCAGATCCGGTGGAGCCGGTCCACATCTTCCGGCCACAGACGCGGCGGATGCGGGCCCAGGTTCACGTACTCGGAGGGGCGGTCCGGGCTGATGACTTCGAGAGAGAAGGAATGCCGCGGTTCCGGCAGCTTTTCCCACGCGAGACCCACGCGGCGCGCCAGTTCCTCGGAAGCCATGCGGGCCGATACGCCCGCGACCAATCGCGACGCTTGCAACGAAGTGGCGGTCTGAACCATTGCGACGAACGGATCGACGGCGGGCACCACCAGCAATTCGACGCGCTTGCCCTGCTTTTCGGCGAGCGTCACGACGTGCGAGAACAGCTCCTGCTCGTAGCCTGCGAAAAGCTGGTCGTCGCGCAGATCGTATTCCGCGGCGCCCGAGGAGAGCGGCCGGACCGTCATCACCACGATGTCGTGCCGCCGGAGGTTGGTCTTTTCGAGCACCTTTTCCAGGTGCCACATGCGGTGGTAATCGCGGACGGCCACCAGCACGCATCCGCGGCGCGCCTGAAGGCTCGATGAATCGATTTGAGGCTGGTGGTCCAGGTTGAATTTCTCCAGGTCGGATCGCTGCTCGCGCTTCTTGCCGGCGTTGACATGCTCGGAGATCATGAACAGGATGTACAGCACGATCGTGAAGGAGACGCCGTAGACGGTGGCGATCCTCTTAGAAAACAGGTTCGCGATCGCCACCAGGAACAGCATCAGTGTGGTGACTCCCAGGCCGATGGGCAACTCCTTGCCGCGCACGAACAGATTGAACGGAACTTTGTACTCCTGATCGTGACGCTGATAACGGAGAACGAACACCCCCAGGGCCTTCAACGCGAAACTCCAGATCACGCCGAACGCGTACGCTTCGCCCAGCAGATAAACGTCGCCACGGCTCGCCACGATGGTCGCAATCTGGAGCAGGGCCATCATGTTGAGGATCCGGTAGGTGGTTCCGTACTTCCGGTGAGGCCTCCGGAACCAGTCCAGCAGGACTCCGTCTTCGGCCACGCGGTTCAGAACTCCGTTGACCCCGATCAGCGAAGTGTTCACGGCCCCGGCGAGAATCAGCACGCCTACGATCACCACGAAGACGTGGAAGCCCAGCTTCAGCAGGGACGGTCCGGCCAGGTTCGTCACCAGGCCGCCGATCATGTTGTCGTAGTACATGCTGCGGACACTGTCGGGAATGATCATCACCGCGAACACGGAAATCACGCCCGTGCAGATCACGCAATACGTGCACGTGATGTTGGCCGTGATCCGCAGGTTCTTCAGTTTGGGATAGGCGATCTCGCGGTAGACCTGCGCCAGCGTCTCAAAGCCGCTCATGGCCAGCAGCGAGTGTCCAAAGGCGACGATCATCACCACGAAGGAAAGCTGCGCCCAGAACGTGCCGTTCAGCCATCCCAGCGATTCGTTCGTCAGGTGAAGAGTGGAGGGCGTGGGGAGGGGCGGCAGTTGTCCACCGCCGCGCAACGCCAGGGTCAGGGGGCACCAGATCAGGAGGATCACCACCATCACGGTGGTGACCTTCATGATGTGAAGCGCTTTCGTGCTCGATTCGGGAACGCCCTTGATGTTGCTCCACCAGAAATAGATCGTCACCGCGACGCTGAAAAATACTGAGAATGCGTTCGGGTCTGTGTGCCAGCCCTGTTGGAGCGACTCGCTCAGCTCATTCAAGAGCCGGCCGAGATACTGTCCCGCGCTTACGACGCTGATCGGACCGGTAAGAATATAGTCCACCACCAGCGCGGAGACCGACAGCTTGGCCACGGTGGGGCCCATGCTGTCCCGCACCACGACGTAGACGCCGCCGCGCACGAACATGCTGCAGCTCTCCATGTACACCGAGCGGACCACGTAACTGAAGAGCATCACCGCCAG
>JBGPLI010000215.1:0-8827 GCA_041486445.1 Bryobacteraceae bacterium | reverse complement strand
CGCTCCACGAGTCAGACTCCCAAGAAGAATTACTCGATCCTGGCAACCAGTTGAGCCTGTTCGACTTTTAACCGGACAGCAGTGATAGTATATATTGAACCTTGATGCGACTTTTCCAAATTGCTTTCCTCTGCATCGTCGCTCTCGTTCTTGCCGCGCAAGATAAGCAGGCGGACAAGATCGAGAAGCTCGCGCCGTACTACCCGACTCCGCAGATCATCGTGGAGAAGATGCTCCAACTCGGGGGCCTGAAGGCGGGCGAGAAGATGTTCGACCTCGGCTCCGGAGACGGGCGCATCGTCATCATGGCCGCGCAAAAGTTCAAGGCCGACGCGACCGGCGTCGAGTTCGACGATTCGCTCTTCAACCAGAGCATGGCGCGCATCAAGACGCTGGGCCTGGCGGCCACCGCGCGCATTATCCATGGCGACCTGACCAAGCAGGTCTACTCCTCCGCCGACCTGCTCACCGTGTACCTGCTTCCCGTCGGCAACGAGAAGGTCAGCCCGATGCTCGAGAAGCAGCTCAAGAAGGGCGCGCGCATCGTTGCGCACGACTTCGAGTTCTCCGCCTGGAAACCGGAAAAGATCGAAGACGTCGACGACGACGGCGAGGGGCGCAGCCACCGCTTGTACCTCTACAGGCGCTGACATGGTGCCATACCGGGGGCGGCTGGCCCTCCGCGTCGCGCGCACGGTGCTTGCCGTGGCGTGTCTGGCCTGGTATGTGTTCATCGTGGGCGGCCGCTCCGCGTGGGTGCTGGCGGGGCTTGCCGCATATCCGATTTTCGCCGCGGGAACGCTGGCCGAGGTGAGTTTCGATTCTGCCCGGCTGGCTCTCATCGCGCTTATGGTCGACACGGCTTACTTCGCGTTGTGGACCTGGGCGGTGCCGGCGGGCCCGATGTCGGCGCTGGTGTTCGGCTTCTTGCTGGCCTCAGCCGTGGTGGTGCACAACGTGGTGCGGGTGTCGATCGTCGTCATTTTCGCGGCGTCGATCGCGTTGCTGCTGGTGCTGACCGGCGAGTCCGGCGGCCAGAACGCGCTGGCGTGGGCTGTCATCGCTTCGAGCGCCGTGGTCATCGCGCTTTCTTTCCACAAAGCGTACCTGGAGCGCCGCCTGTCGCACACCATGCGGCACAACGTCATTATCCGTTCCCAGGCGCAAGGCGCACGGGAGGCCGAGAGAGAGCGCATCGCCGCCGATTTTCACGACGGCCCGCTGCAAAGCTTCATCAGCTTCCAGATGCGCCTGGAGATCGTGAAGAAGCTGCTGGCGCGCGACGTCGAGGCCGCCTCCGAGGAATTGCGCCAGTTGCAGAACCTCTGCCGCGCGCAAGTGGGCGAGCTGCGTAGCTTCGTTCGCAGCATGCGCCCGGTGGACGAAGGTGTGAGCCTGAGCGCGTCGCTGAGCCGCATGGTGGAGCAGTTCCAGCGCGACACCAGCATCTCCGCGACGTTTTCGAGCGGCGATTTTCACGATCCCGACGAGACCGAGGTCTCCCTCGAGATCCTGCAAATCGTGCGCGAGGCGCTCAACAACATTCAGAAGCACTCCGGCGCCACGCGCATCGCCATCTCCATCGCCAAGCGCGCCGAACGGCTCGACATTTCAGTGGAGGACAACGGCGCCGGCTTCCCTTTCAGCGGTTCCTTCACGCTGGACGAGATGGAACTGCTGCGGCAGGGTCCGGTGAGCATCAAGCGTCGCGTGCGAATGCTGGGCGGCGACCTCCAGCTCGAATCCCGCCCCGGGCAGGGCGCCAGTTTACAGATCCGGATTCCGGTGTGAAGCGTCTCGCGCTGGTTTCCGCGCTCGCTCTGGCAGGCTGTGGCCGTTACGCCGACTTCACGCTGCCTCCGCCGGACGCCGGAGGTCCGCGCGCGCCGTTCCGATGGGAGCCGTCGGTGGAACCGGTGCTCGGGCGCGGCGCGGGTGAGTGGGATTCGGTGGACGTGCTGAATCCGTCGGTGGTTCGATTTCGCGGGCGTTATCTCAACCTGTATTCCGGCTTCGATGGGCGCGCGTGGCACACTGGCGTAGCGGAGTCGGCGGATGGCGCGCGTTGGGAAAAACGCGGGCGCGTGTTGTCGCCGTCGGGTTGGGAAGGATCCTACATCGCGGCGAACGGCTCGGCGCTGGCCGAGGGCGGCGAGATTCTGTATTGGTATCAGGCAGGCGCCCCCCCCCGAATCGGCTTGGCGCGCTCGGCGGACGGACTCGCATGGCGCAGGCATCCCGACGCCGTGATGGAACCGGGTCCGCGAGGCAGTTTCGACGAGCGCGGCGTCGCGGACCCGTACGTCATCCGCGCCGGCGACCGGCTGTACCTGTTCTATCTGGGCATGGACCGCACGCGGCGGCAGCGGCTGGGCGTGGCGCGGTCGCGCGACGGAGTGCGCTGGGAGAAGCTGCGCGCCAATCCCCTGCTGGAGCTCGGCGCGCCGGGAGCTTTCGATGAGATCGGTCTGGGCGAACCGGCGGTGTGGTCGTCGGCGGGATCGTACTGGATGCTCTACACAGGCCGCGACCGGGGCGAGCGCCGCCGCATCGGTCTGGCAAAGTCCGTCGACGGCGTCCATTGGGAGCGCGACCCAAGCTTTCCGCCGCTCGCGGGCCGAGAGCCGTGGAATCGGCAGGTGCTGTGCGACCCGTCAGTAGAAGTAGCGCGCGACGGCGTTCGTGTTTGGTTCGGCGGCGGCGACGTTCCGCATCCGGCGGAGAATATCCACGGGCAAATCGGCGCGGGCTTTCTGCGAGGGACGCCGTAGTATACTCTCGCTAATGTCCGAAGTCGTCTACCGCTCGAAGGTTCGCATCGAACGCGTGAAAGGGCCGGTGCGCCGCGCGTTTCTTCCCGCCGAAAAAGAGCCCGCGATTTTTGGCGTCCACGACGAGGTCGCGGAGCACTACAAAGTCTCGCCCGACGCGTTCCCGCCGCGCGCTACGACGCTCGATTACGTGGTCGCCAGCGCCGCCGGCTGACTTACCGGAACCTTCGGGGGCGCGCTGGAGGCGCGCAAAATCGACGCATCCGAGAGCCGGCTGGTTTCCGAGGCCGTTGGTGAAATCGAGCTCGAGGAGGGCGTGCTGGTGATCAAGCGAATTCACGTCCGCATGCACCTGAAGGCGCCCGCCGAACAGCTCGAGACGGCGCAGCGCGCTCACGGGATCTTCGCGGACAAGTGTCCGATCTACCGGTCGCTCAAAGCGGCGATTGCGATGACTACGGAGCTGGTGTTCGAGCCGATTTAGTGCGTGATCGCGCCCATCCGCCCGTTCTGATAATCGTCGATGGCCTGCTTGATCTCGGCCTTCGTGTTCATCACGAACGGGCCCCACCGCGACACCGGTTCGTTGAGCGGAGAGCCCGCGAGCAGCAGCACACCGAGTGGCCCGCGGCCGCCCGCCTGGAGCGTGACCGAGTCGCCATCGGCGTTGAACATCGCCATCTGGTGCGCCCCCGCCTTCTTTTCGCCGAACACGGCCTCGCCCTCGAGCACATAGGCGAACGCGTTGTCGCTGCGCGGAACCGGCTGCGTGATCGACGCCCCTGGCTCGATCTGGAAATGCAGATACTGGATCGGAATCCGTGTGTCGATCACGGCGCGCGCTCCGAGCGACTCGCCCGCGATCACGCGCACCAAGATCTTGCCGTCCGCGCTCCTGGCTTCGGGAATCTTCGCCGCCGGCACCTCCTGATAGCGCGGCGTCATCATCTTATCGCGCTTGGGCAGGTTCACCCAGAGTTGCAAGCCGTGCATGCGGCCGCCGGCCCGCGCGAACTCGGCATCCGGAATCTCCGAATGCACCACGCCGCCGCCGGCCGTCATCCATTGCACGTCGCCCGGTGCAATCTTGCCGGAGTGGCCTTGCGAATCTTTGTGCGCGAAGCGCCCCGAGAGCATGTAGGTCACGGTCTCAAAACCGCGGTGCGGATGGTCCGGCGCCCCCTTGGCCTCGCCGGGCTTGAGGTCCATGGGACCCATCTCATCGAGCAGCAGGAACGGATCGAAATCGGAAAGTGCGCGCGTGGGAAAGGGGCGATGGACCAGGAAGCCCTCGCCTTCGTAAGTCTCGGTCGCCTCGACGATGCGGGAAATGGAACGAGTCATATTGCTTTGGATGCGCCAGATCTGTTCTGGTCGCAGACGCGGCTCAATCCCGCTTGGCCACCTGGAAATGACTCAGCGTATCGGCGTAGCTGGCGATCCCCTTGTAGAGCGCCTCGGCGATCCTTTGCCGGTAATCCGGCTTGCGCAGCAGGGTCTCGTCGGCGGAGTTGGTCAGGAATCCGATTTCAGCCAGCACGCTGGGCATCGACGCTCCGATCAGCACCACGAACGGCGCCTTCTTGATCCCGCGATTCCGCGCCGCTGCGTTGCCTTTGGCCGACAAGCCGTAGAGGGCCGTCTGGAGGCGGGAGGCGAACTCTCGCGACTCGTCGATCTTGTCCTTCAGTGCGATCTTCTGAAGCAGGTCCTTCAAATCGTAGATGGAGCGCTCCGAGCTGGCGTTCTCGCGCGCCGCCAGGTCCAGAGCGGCCCTGGAAGTGGTGAAGTTCAAATAATAGGTTTCGACGCCCGAAACGTACCGCAACGGCGACGAATTGGCGTGAATCGAGAGGAACAGGTCCGCCTTGGCCTCATTGGCGATGGTGGTCCGCTCCTCGAGCGGGATGAACGTATCGTCGGAGCGCGTATAAATAATCTCGCTTCCGAGCCGTTCTTCGAGCAGGGAACCGAGCCGCTGCGCGATGTCGAGCACGACCTCTTTTTCCGATAATCCGGAAGGACCGTGCGTGCCGGCGTCGTGGCCGCCATGGCCAGGATCGATCACCACGCGGCCCAGCTTCAAACCGAGCACGCGCGTCAGCGACTGTCCTCCGCCAGTAGTGCGTTTGGCGGGCAAGGGCTCCGGCGCGGCCGCGCGCTCCGTCGTCGAGACCGTATTCGGCGGCGGGGGAATGTCGCGCTTCAGCGTCGCCGGAGGCGTTGGCACGCGCGCCGGGACCGACAGGATCGCCATCGGCGGCGGCGGAAGCAGCTCCGGTTTCGGCTCGAATCGCGCCGGCTCGGGGTGCGCTGGAGGCGGCTCGAACTTGCGGGGCGCAGGTTTCAAGGGAGCAGACGGCGCGGAACTGGCCACCAGGTCCGGCTCGGCCGGCCGCACGGGAGCATCGATGAGCGTCTTCGCGCCGGTCACACTCGGCGACGCTGGCGGCGCGGGCCGGTCCTTGCTCCGCAGCTCGACGATCAGGCGGCCGGGGTTGGAAAGCTGCGACGCGGTGAACTCGGCGTGCTGATCGAGATCGAGCACAACGCGCGTCACGCCGGCTTGCGTTTCCGCCACGCGGATCTGCTTGAGCAGCCCGTCGCTCACCGGAATCACCTGCGTCCCCTTGGCAACCATCTCGGGTTTGGCGCCATGAATGTCGAAAAACAGCCGCTCGGGGTTAGTCAGCCGGTCCGAACGATAATCGAAATCCGAAGAGACTTCCACGGCCACACGCGTGATGTCTCCGAGCGACCAGAACCGCACCGCGGTCACCTTGCCCGGCGCCTTCGAGCTTTGCGCGGCAAGAGACACTCCCAGCGTGAGGAACGCGCCCGCCAGAACCAGGGCGCTACTGCGTCGTCCTGAGGTGCAGTCTGCCATTCTCGTCGACGAACTGCTCTACTTTCGGATGCCTCTCCTCCACATTATCCGGGACCGGCGGGGCAACGGCGGCGGGCTCAGGCGCGGGGGCGTTCTCCGCCGCGGCCTTGCGCGCCTCTCCGTAGCGCTTGCCCACCTGATACACGTAATTCTGCGTCTCCGGGTAGGGCGGAATCCACTTGTATTTTTCGACGGCGCCCGGCCCGGCGTTATAGGCCGCCAGCGCCAGCCGGTCATCCTTATATACTCTTTGCAGGTACTTCAGATACTTCACGCCGGCCTCGATGTTCTGTTGCGGATCGAAGCTGTTGGCGACGCCGAGCATGCGCGCCGTGGAGGGCGTTAACTGCATCAGGCCCTCGGCTCCCTTCCGGGAGATCGCGTACGGGTTGTAATCGCTCTCCACCTTGATGATGGAGTGGACGAGCAGGGGGTCCACGTCGTTGGCTTTCGCCGCGTGGTCCACCATCTCGGAAAAATCTTTCGCAGACTTGGTTTGGAATTTCGGGGCCGGGGCCGGCGTCAGGACGACGCTGCGTACCAGGCGGCCCGTGCGCGGATCGGCGCGCACCACCAACGTCTGGTGCGAGGACTCCTCGGCGCGCATGGGGGAGGCGGCCAGCATGGCAAATGCCACAATAAAACAAATATACACCTTTTTGTTCCTATCCACCAAGGGCCAATGCTCCAGAGTTACCATCATCTCATGCGGTCCGGATTCGTGCTGGCGGGCGGGCGCAGCTCCCGGATGGGCCGCGACAAGGCCCTGCTGCCCGCCGGGGACCGGACGCTGATCGAACAGGTGGCCGCGCGAGTCTGCGCCGCCGCCGGCCACGTCACGCTGATCGGACCGCCGGAACGCTACGCCGGTCTGGGCTATCCCGTCGTAGCCGATCGCGTTGAAAATCTCGGGCCCATCGGAGGGCTGTATACGGCTCTCAGCATCACCGAGGCCGACTGGAATCTGGTTGTCGCCTGCGACATGCCCGGCCTGACGACTGAATTTCTGCGCGAGCTTCTTGGCGCCGCCGAATCCTCCACCGCCGATTGCCTGGTGCCGAAGACCGCCAAGGGCCTGGAGCCGCTGTGCGCCGTCTATCATCGCCGGTGCCTCGCCGCCGCCGAGCAGGCTATCCTTCGTAAGATATTCAAAATGCACGATTTTGTCTCAACCCTCCACTTCGAAACTGCGGTCCCCGCCGACCCCTCGGCGCTTGAAAACGTCAACACCCCCGAGGAGTGGAGCGCGCGATGAGCGAGCAAACCTCTCATTACGTCGAGTTCTGCAACGTCTATAAGACGTTCGACCGGCCCGTTTTAGTCGATATCAGCTTTCATCTGGATCCCGGCGAGACTCTCGCCATCATCGGGCGCAGCGGCGTCGGCAAGTCCGTCAGCCTCGGTCACATCATGGGATTTCTGAAGCCCGACAAAGGGCGCGTGTACGTCGCCTATACCGATATCACCTTCGCCGACGAGGCCGAAATGCGCCGCATCCGCAAGAAGGTGACCATGGTGTTCCAGTCGGGCGCGCTGTTCGATTCGCTCACCGTGGGCGAGAACATTCTCTTCTCACTCGAGCTGCGCGAAGATTACGATGCCAAGAACAAGGAGGACGTGGTGGACGGCCTTCTGGACATGGTGGAGCTGCTCGACTACAAGGACGCCTACCCGAGCGATCTCTCGACCGGGCACAAGCGCGCCGTCGCCATCGCGCGCGCGCTGGCGGCTCAGCCCGAGTGCATTCTCTACGACGAGCCCACCACCATGGTCGACCCCATCATGATCGACCACCTCACCCGCCTGATGCTGCGCCTGAAGAATCACCTGCGGCTCACCGGCATCGTAGTGACGCACGATCTCGACCTGATGCGCAACGTCGCCGACCGCGTGGTGGTTCTGTTCGAGGGCCGCGCCATCTATTTCGGTCCGGTGGCGGATCTGGAGAAATCGGATCATCCGCACATCCAGGAGTTTTTGGCAATGGATCGGGTTTGACAGTCTGCCTTGACCGGAAAGGTCGTCCACGGGCTGCGGCCTGTTCCCCGGTAAAGCAGGTTGCTCTTGTGTGAGGCGCGATAGTAATCGAGCGCGTAATGCTTAAATCCACATTGAGCGCATGTGAGGACTCTCAACTTGCAAACGCTGATGCGAACAGAACGACCGCGCGGAAAGACCCGGCGTAACATCGCTGAGAGGATTTCGATATGAACACTGGTCCGTCGGAAGCCAGAGAGCCTCACGAATACGACATCGAGCACGAAACCGCGGCCAGCCGCGACATGCTGAAAAGGCGCATTCCGGACAGGCTCAACAAGATCAAGCTGGCCATCGTAGATATCGACAAGAGCCGGTCCTGCGAACCTTGGCGTTTGGCTCTCACCGTCGACCTGATCGACGCCATCGAGCGTAATTGCGAACAGCTAGCTCACTGCTGAGTTAAATAGGTTTGCGAACGACCTCATCACCGACGGCGCTTTTTGCCGGGCCATGGCAACACGCCGTCCAGCTCCTTTAATCGCGCAAAAACAAATATCGGATTGGGGCGGGCGCTACAGGCATGACCAATACACTGCATCGTTTTGGGCCCGCTGAAAGTTTCGCCGACGACTACATCGTCTTTGCCATGTGCGCGCGTGGCAGGAACGATCAGGGCGCGCTGCCCAAGCTGAAGAAGCTTCTGGAAATGGCCGTGCCGTTCAAGCCGGTGAACCTGGGCGACGCCTCGCATGGCGGCGCGCTGCGGCCTTCGCGCCAGATGAATCCGTCGGCGCACTGGAATCGCGACATCACGCCGAATTTTCGGGAAGTGATCGACGGGCTCGACACGTTGACCACAGCCGCCGCCGTGTTTGATAACCGGCCAGCCGCCGAGGATTTCGTAAAAGCCATCAAGGCCGCCGACATGGGACTGGAGCATCAACATCTCGACGTCGGTAGAAGGCGCGGAGCAGTGCTGCTTCGCGGCGGGCATCCCGCGCCATAGCGTCGGCTACTCGCTGGGATTCGAAGGCAAGACGGAAACACTGCCGTCCGACGACGTCCTGATGCTCGCGACCATGTGCGGCCACAGCATGGTGAGCCAGTCGCTGGCCAAGAAGATGATCGATTGGGTGAAGGAAGGGCGCCGCACGCCGGAGCAGGCCGCCAGCTACATGACGCGCTTCTG
>JBGPLI010000214.1:0-8967 GCA_041486445.1 Bryobacteraceae bacterium | reverse complement strand
TTCGAGCGGCAGCCGCTGATGGAGACCCTGGCGAACGTCAACGCGCTGCTGGAGCGAAAGCCCGCCGCCCACGGCTGCACCAATCAGATCTTTTCGTTCTTGCCGTCCAAGGCCGGCGTGGGAACCAGCACCATCGCCCTCAACGTCAGCGCCGCACTGGCGCGCCAGGCCGACACGCGGACGATGCTCGCGGACTTCGACCTGAATTCCGGCATGATGCGATTCATGCTCAAGCTCCAGAACGAATTTTCGGTGGTTGACGCCGTCGAGCGGTCTTTGGAGGTCGACGAGAATCTGTGGCCCCAACTGGTCACGCCCTTCGAGCGCCTGGAAGTGTTGCACGCCGGCCGCATCAATCCCGGTCTGCGCATCGAAGCCACCCAGATCCGGGCTCTGGTCGGCTTCATGCGAAGAAATTATGACGCGCTGTGCTTTGACCTCTCCGGAAATATGGAGCGGTACTCGATCGAACTGATGCAGGAATCCAAGCGCGTGCTGCTGGTGTGCACGCCAGAGGTTCCCTCGCTGCACCTGGCGCGCGAAAAAGTGAACTTCCTGCGGACGCTGGATCTGGATAGCCGCGTGTCGGTGGTATTGAATCGCTGGCACAAGAAATGCCTCTTCAGCAAGGATCAGGTTGAGGAACTGCTCGGGATGCCGGTCTGGAAGACGCTGCCCAACGACTACATCCGCGTGAACCAGGCCCTGCACGCGGCCAAGTGGATCGACCCGGACTCGGCCCTAGGGAAGTCATTCGACGAGATTGCGCAGACGCTGCTCGAAAGGCGTCCTCCGGCTCCCGCGGAGAGGCACAAGTTCCTGGAGTATTTCGCGGTGTCCAATCGCGTGGTCCATTCCGAATAGGCTCTGGCGTCGAAACCCGCTCACTCGCGTTCGCGGTTCGGTGTCGAAACTGAACCACGAGCGTCGAGCGAGTGGGTCTCGACGGCTTCCAATTGCTATCGTGAAGCGATGGACGCGGTGTTTCAGTGGGTCTCCACTTACGGCTACGCGGCAATCTTCCTGCTGCTGATGCTGGGTGTTGTCGGGCTGCCCATCCCGGACGAAACCCTGCTGGTGTTCTGCGGCTACCTGATCTCCCAAGGCAAGCTGCATCCGGTCGGAGCCTGGCTTTCGGCGTTGGCGGGCAGTTGGTGCGGCATCAGCCTCAGCTACGCCATCGGACGCACGCTGGGCCTGGGCGTAGTACACCGCTTCGGAAAGTACCTTCACATCACCCAGGAACGGCTGGATACGATTCACGCCTGGTTCGACCGCATCGGGCACTGGGCGCTTTTCGTGGGCTACTACGTTGCCGGTGTGCGCCATTTCACGGCCATCGTCGCGGGTACCTCCGGGCTAGGCTTCCCGGCGTTTATGACGTACGCGTGGTCGGGCGGGCTGGTTTGGGTATCTACCTTCCTCACACTCGGCTATTTTCTTGGGGAAAACGGGAGGCGGATCGCCGATCTGATCCACCAGTATGTGCTGGATGTGTCCCTCGTATTGATCGCGGCCATCGGCGTCTACTACCTCCTACGGGGGAGGGCCAAGAGAACGACCTGACGTTCCCCTGAGACTGAATCCCGATCCCACTTAAGGTGCCTAGGTGTGTCTGGTAGGGTTTGTCCCCGAAGGCTATGAAAACAATATCCGTGTACGATGGAGACATGTTCCACTGGATCTGCCCGGAGTGCGGCCGCGAAATCCCGCCCAACCAGCGGGAGTGCCCGGCTTGCGATCCGAAAGCAGTCGCGAGGGAAGCCGAGCAGGGCCTTGACGTTCCAGTAGCCGCCGCCGATGTGCCCTCCGAGCCGTCCGCACAGGTTCCCCCGGATGCGGCAGGATTGCGCCAGATGGCCATTGCACTCGGCATCTTGGACGCTGAGCCTGAAGCCGTTCCCGCGCCGGCCGTCGTTGCTGAACCCGCTCCTGTGCTGGCGCTGGCGCCGGCGTCTGACGCTCCTCAGGCCGCCGTAGCCTTACTCGCGCCTCCCGCGGAGGCCAAACCGGAACTCCCGCCCGAACCCTTTCCTGCTCCTGAGCCCTCCGCTCCGGGACCACTGCTGAAGCTCTTTCCGCTGCGGAGCTATTTCCTGGGAGCCGGGCGCGCCGTTCAGCCCGTTGCGCTCAAGGCGCGAATCCTGCGGCCCGATTGCGGTCCTCGCATCACGCTGCCTGGCCCGATGTTGCCGCCCGCTCTGGAGTCTCTCGAAGGCGCCGGAGTCGTGACCGTGCTCCGGACGCCGCCCCGCTTGAGCGGAGCCGGGGTGCCGGGGTGGCTGGTGAGCGTGCTGGTCGCCTTGGTGCTGTTTCTGCTGGCCGTGATCGCCGTCAACGCGGTGCTGCCCCGCTCGGTGGCCGATCCCAAGGTGGTGGCCGCCGAACCGCGGCCGCCCATCGAGGACAACCCGGTGGCGCAGGCATCCTATCCGCTGGCAAAGTATATCGAGGTCACCGGATTCCGCATCGTGGTGGACCTCAACAAGAAGTCGGAAATTCATTACCTGGCGGTGAATCATTCCTCCACCCGTCTTTCCGATCTGAACGTGTTCGTTACGCTGCGGTCGGCGAGCGCCCGTCCGGGACAACCGCCCATCTGCCGCTTCTCCTTCAAGGCTGCGGATCTCGGTCCATTTGAATCGAGGGAGATGATCAGCTCCATCGAGAAGCTCAGCCGGCCGGTGGCTGTTCCGGAATGGCAGGACCTCAAGGCAGACGTCCAGGTGGCGCCATAACGCAATCAGGCGGCCCCAGCCAGCCGCGGCAGATAGCCGTTCCCCATGCTGTGATCGGCAATATTCGCGGTTCCCGCGGCCGGATGGCTAAAATGGAGACAGCAGATCATGGGGATACTTCCAAGATTCCTTCTCGGGTTAGCGGCAGGCGCCGTGGCCGTGGCTCAGCAGCCGCCGTTTCTGTTCCTGAGACTCGTGACTCCGGCCGGCACGCAGGATCTCGCGCCAAATCACGTCGTGCAAGTGAAGAACAATGAGCGAATCAGGCTCCAGGTCTGCATCCGGGCACGCAGCGTCGCGGACCGCTTCGAGCAGCCCGAGATCCAGGCGCTGAACCAGGCTCCCGACTATTTCAGGAACCGGCCCGGGCCCAACATAAAGCTGTCGATCAAGCGCATCGTGGGGAACGACCGGCGCGAGGTTGCCTTTCGGGTGGACTCCTCCGGGCTTGGAAAGGACCTCGCCGTCTATTATGTCGACGCCGACGTCGATATTTTGGAAGACAGAACCGTACGACAGCGGAAGGCCGAACAATTCGTCGAATGGATGGTGTCGCAGCCCGGCGGCGCGGCTCAGTCACGGCTTCTGCAATCCGGGAAGGGGAGCCTGGCCTCCTATTTCGAGTCGCAGTACATTCACAACCCGCCTGGGGAATACGAAATCGCGGCCACCTACACCCCCACCACGGCGGAGAACTGGCGGGGCGTACTGATCTCGACGCCGTGCCGGATTCAAGCGATCGACGGTGGAGATTTTTTCGATTTACTGAAGGAAAAGCTAACCGAACAACGCTAGCTGCGCCTCGCGTGGCCAGAGTTCGGGCTCGGCCTGCTCATCGCGCAGATCGAGCCCGTAGCGCTGGCGGGTCTGGCGGATGCGTTCGCGAACTCGCTCCGGGTAGTCGCCGCGCAAATACGCGCCGCGCGCGAACCTCTCCCGGTAACGGCGAATCAGGGCTGGGAACCGTTCCTCCAGAAACGGAAGAAAGACCTGCTTGGCGCACGGCTTCAGAAACAGGACGTTGCCCGCGAACCCGCGCGCGTCCGCCCGAGCTGCAGCTTTGGCTAGCGCGTCCAGACTGGGCTCGGTGTCATTGATCAACGGAAGAATCGGCGCGCAGAAAACGATCGCCCGCAGTCCGGCTCCGCTGAGCTTCTTCACGGCCTCGAATCGCAGATCCGGACGCGGCGCCATTGGCTCGAGTAGCCGCGCCAAGCGGCGGTCGACGGTGGTTATGGTGATTGCGATGGTGAGATAGTGCCGGCGTGCGATCTCGCGCAGAAGATCGAGGTCGCGCACAATCAGATCCGACTTGGTGGTGATGCCAAGGCGGTAGCCCGCGGTCGCAGCGAAAACCCGCAGGATCGCGCGCGTGACGAGGAAGCGGCGTTCGGCCGGCTGGTAGGGGTCGGTGGCGGTCCCCAGCGCGATCGATTCGCCGCCAGGAATGCGCCGCAATTCTTCGCGAAACCCCGCCTCGTCGAATTGTTTCGCAAAAATTTTACGCTCGAAGTCCGAGGGGTCGCGCAATTCCATGAATTCGTGCGCGTACCGCGCATAACAATACTTGCATCCGAACTCGCAGCCCCGGTATGGGTTGATGGTCCACGAAAAGGGAAGCCGCGGATTGTCGCATCGCGACAAGAAGCTGCGCGCCGGAAGGTGGAAGTACTCGACGCGCTGCTTGGCCTCGAGCAGTGGGCTTTCGGCCGCCATGCGCGCGATGCCGACAAGTTCGGACACGCCCTATGTTCGCCGTATATTCGCCTATTTGTCAAGGGCGATTTACAAAAATAAATGATACTCTAAGCCACAGCAGCAGCCATGAATCCGGAACGCTTGCGCCAAATCGAAGAGTTGTATCACGCGGCGCGGGAGGATCGCGCGGCATTGGATAAAGCCGATCCCGAGCTGCGGCGCGAGGTGGAATCGCTGCTGGCGCAGGATGGAGTCTCGCTTCCCACTCTGAACCTGGTCTCCGATTCGACGGTCACGCAATTGGCCGTGGGCGCGCAGTTGGGTCCCTACAAGATTGAGGCTCGGATCGGCGCGGGCGGGATGGGCGAAGTCTACCGCGCCGCGGACACCCGTCTCGACCGCAAAGTCGCCATCAAGATCTGCGCTCAGCAGTTCAGCGGACGCTTCGAACGCGAGGCGCGCGCCATTTCGGCGCTGAACCATCCGCACATTTGCACGCTCTATGATGTCGGGCCCAACTACCTGGTCACCGAGTTTGTGGACGGAGGAACGCTCCGCGATTGGTGCCGTGAACCGCGCACATGGCGCCAAATCGTGGAGCTCTTGGTGGGCGTGGCCGACGGGCTGGCCGCCGCGCACGACGCCTCGATTCTGCACCGGGACATCAAGCCCGCCAACATCCTGGTCTCCAAAAGCGGTTACGCCAAGCTGGCGGATTTCGGCCTCGCCAAGCTGCTAGGACCCGGCCAGAGCGGCATCACCCGCACGCTCACCGAAGGTTATACACGTCCTGGAATCGTCCTGGGTACGATCCCCTACATGTCGCCGGAGCAGGCTTCGGGGGAGCCGCTGGACGCGCGCAGCGACATCTTTTCCTTCGCCGTCGTGTTGTATGAGGCTCTCTCCGGAGAGCGTCCATTCCGAGGCGCCACCGATCTGGAGGTGTTGCAAACGATCATTCATGGCGCTCCGCAGCCACTGCGTGGCGACATCCCCGAAGCCCTGCGGGGAACGATCGAAAAAGCTCTCGAGAAAGATCCCGCCGGCCGCTACCAGTTCATGCGAGAGATGGTTGTGGACCTGCGAAGGCAGGCGCGAGCCGCCGATCCACTTCGCCAAGAGCCGGTACGAAGTTTCCCCCGGCGGCTGTCCGTCGCTGTGCTCCCTTTCCGTTTGCTGACGCCGGATCCGGAACACCAGTTCCTTTCAGCGGCTTTGGCGGACGCCGTTGTAAATCGGCTTGGCGCGACGGGCAAGCTCCTGGTGCGGCCCACGGCGAGCATGATGCGATACGCGCAATCTCCAACCGAATGGAACGTGGCCGCGCGCGAAATGAATGTAGACCTGGTGGTTGAGGCCAACATCCAGAAGATGGGACCACGGCTGAGAGTCCTGGTGGCGGCGCATCGGGCGAGTGATGCGGTTACGCTCCACTCCAGCAAACACGATGGCACGATGGACGACCTGTTCGGGCTTCAAGACCAAATCGCCGAAGCCGTCTCGAGCACTCTGGTTCCTCAACCGCCCAAGCCAGCCGAGGCGGCCGGTCCGCCCACGCGGAATGCGCTGGCCTATGAGCTGTACCTGCGCGCGGCGGACCGGATCTCGCGCTATAACAAATGGGACACGCAGACGGCGATCGAGATGCTGACCAGCGCGACGGTTCTCGATCCCAATTTCGCCGGCGCGTGGGCGCACCTGGCCCAAGCCTGCATTCAGATGGGCGTGACTTTCGACAGCGATCCGAGATGGCTTGCGCAGGCGGAGACCGCCGTGGCGAAATCGCTGGATCTCGACCAGGCCAACGCGGATGCGTTTTGTGCGCGGGGCCAGCTGCTGTGGACACCATCCTGCGGTTATCAGAACCGGCCGGCGCTCAGGGCATTGAACGCGGCCTTGAAGATCAATCCGGGTTTCCCCCAGGCGCAAGTTTGGCGCGGGCTCATATTATGTCATCTCGGCCTTTACGAGGAGGCTCGCCGGGGCTTGGAAGAAGCGGACGCGGCTAACCCCGGCGACGGATTCACACTGCTATGCCTGGGCCAGACCTGTCAGTATCGTGGAGATTACGAGGAGGCTTACGATTTCACCGCTCGCGCCCTGAGGGCCGATCCGGTCGCCGTCTTGCCGAATATTTTCTTTCCGACGATTGTGGCTTACATGGGACGCCATTCAGAAGCCATCGAGAAGATAAGGGTGGGCCGCCAAATTCAGCCGGAAGAACCGATTTTTCTCAGTGTGGAGGGAATCATCGCCGCGCGCGACGGCCGTTTCGCCCGCGCGGAAGAACTCGCGGATCGAGCGCTGCAATCTAAGCAGACTCTCATCCACTCCCATCATCTTTGGCATAGTGCCTCGGCGGTGTACGCCATGTGCGGCAAGCCGGAGAAGGCGATGCCGCTGTTGCACCGCTGTGCGGAAATGGGCCTTCCCAACTATCTTCTCTTTCACGGCGACCCGCACTTGAGGGGCCTGCACAACCGCCCGGAGTTCCTCGATTTAATGACCACGCTGCGCCGGGAGCATGAGCAGTACAGCCAGGAATTTGGTGTCTCTTAGAGCGCTACGGAACCGCCCGCGTTAGCAATGCGACTTCAGAGCACTATCCGGGCGTCACCCTCGCGCCGCGTGACCCGTTCCCGATCCAGAAACTCGAGCAGGGGGATCGCGTACTTGCGCGATACGCCGGTCCACTCCTTGAACTCCGGCACGGAAAAGCGCTGGCCTTTTTTTGCGGCGAGCATCTGCTTCAGCGACTCGATCGCGGCCGCGTGGAACACCAGGTCCTCGCCCACGCGCATCAGTTTGCGGTTGCGAAGCAGGACCTGGAGCAGCGACCGGGCGCGGGCCGCCTCCACTCCGGATTTCGCCAGCACTTCCGGCGTGGAGGGAACCGCGAGGCCGGCAGCGCGGAAGAGCGTCTCGATTTGCGAGAGGGCCTGCTCCTCGTCCTGTTTGAGCGCCAGGCGGTGGGTGGCGAGCCGGATCAGCTCGCCTTCCGCAACGATATCCCTAGTACGCGCGAGCAGCGCGTCGAGCAGGAACGGCGGCGCGCCGGCCAGTTCGCGGCTCCGCAATTCCTCTTTGGCAAGGCCGGGTTGCAAAGGGTTCTTTCGATGGAAATCCTTGAGGATTTCCCGAAAGCGGGCCAGCTTCTGCTCCGCCCAGGCGCTGCTGGCGAGCCACGTGCCAGGCAGGTAGAGGAAGCCGCTGGATTGGCCGATGCTCTCCACTTCCGCGCCGAGGAGTCCCGTTCGGGCCACCACGTCGGCCACGCTCATTCCGTACACCGACTCGGCCACCAGCATCGCCACGCGCCCGGCGGGCGACGCTACCTCGAGCTTCGCCAGACGCCGGTCCAAATCCGCGCGGCGCATGCGCGCGGGCGCCGCGAGATCGATCACCGTGCCGCCGCCGATGGTGACCACCGGCGAAAACATCCGCACGATGAAACGGTCTCCGGGCAGCAGCAGCAGCGGCTCGCGGAGCAGAAAACGCACGTGAGCGCGAGTACCCGGGCGCATCGGCTCGAGCGAGGAAATCAGACGCGCTTCCGCCTCCACTTCGGCCGTCCCGGCGTGGAAATGGACCGGCGCGCGATGCTTCAAAGGATGCGCTCCCGGGAGCAGATCGAACGCGGCATCCACCTGGCGCGTGACTCTGAACAATCCGGGAGGGGCCAGCGTCATGCCGCGCCGCACCTCCGGCGAATCGATGCCGGCGAGGTTCACCGCGGTGCGCTCGCCTGCCTGCGCCCGGCTGACCGGAGCGCCATGCACCTGGAGGCCGCGCACCCGCACGCGCCTCTCCGCCGGATACAGCTCCAGTTCATCCTGCAAGCCGATGCTGCCCGAGACCAGCGTGCCGGTCACCACTGCGCCGTGTCCTTTCATTGAAAAGCTGCGATCGATGGGAAGGCGCGGGTGGCGCGTGGCGTCCTTGCCGGCGATGGCAGCCGAAGCGCGCTCCAACGCCACGCGCAGTTGGTCGAGGCCGGCTCCTGTGGTCGAGCTTACGGGAATGACAGGCGCGCATTCGAGGAACGACCCTGTCACGAACTCCTGCACTTCGAGCTGGGCCAGCGCGACCAGCTCCGGATCGACCACGTCGGACTTGGTCAGCGCGATCAGCCCGTGCCGGATTCCGAGCAACCGGCAAATGTCGAAATGCTCGCGTGTTTGCGGCTTGATCGATTCGTCCGCGGCGATCACCAGCAGCACCAGGTCGATGCCCGCCACGCCTGCGAGCATGTTCTTAACGAATCGCTCGTGGCCTGGTACGTCGACGAACCCGATGCGCAGGTTCGGATTCAGGTCGAGATGCGCGAACCCCAGGTCGATGGAGATGCCGCGACGCTTCTCCTCCTCGAGACGATCCGTGTCGATGCCGGTGAGCGCCTTGACCAGCGAGGTCTTCCCGTGATCCACGTGCCCGGCCGTGCCGATCACCACATGACGGGTCACGCGCGCGCCTCCCAGAAGGTGAGGGCGTTGAGCTCCCGATCCTCCGCGAGGTGGCGGCGCACGAAGCG
>JBGPLI010000213.1:0-9016 GCA_041486445.1 Bryobacteraceae bacterium | reverse complement strand
CGGCAGAAGCGCGCTCGATGCCGTGGAACTAATGGACATCGGCTGGAACTTCCGTCGCGAACATCTGCGCCTGGCGCAGCGCTCCCACTACGTGATTACCAACGGCGGCGACCAGCCCAACGTCGTTCCGCCCAACGCCGCCGTCTGGTATTACCTGCGCGAGGCCGATTACGACCACATCATGAACCTGTGGCGCATCGGCGACAACATGGCGCAGGCCGCCACGATGATGACCGATACGACGTACACGTCGCGCCTGCTGGGCAGCGCCTGGCCCGGCCACTTCAACAAGCCCATCGCCGAGGATGTGTACGAGAACATCAAGAAGGTCGGACTGCCGCAATGGTCCCAAGAGGACCAGACTCTGGCGCGGGCGTATCAGAAAGAACTCGGCGTGACCGTGCGAGGGCTCGCCGAAAAAGTCGCCGAGCTGAGGGTCCCACGCGCTGTAGATCCCGATGACGACGGCCAGGGCGTCGGTCCTACCGGCGGCGGCTCCGACGACATCGGCGACATCTCGTGGACCGTGCCGACCATCACGTTGAATTATCCGTCTAACATTCCCGGCGGTCCCGGCCACAACTGGGCGAACGCGATCTCCATGGCCACGCCCATCGCGCACAAAGGAGTGATCGCGGGGGCCAAGGTGCAGGCGCTGACGATGCTCGATATCCTGCTCAAGCCCGAGCTGGTCAAAAGCGCGTGGGATTACTACAACAACGTCCAGATCAAGGACGTGAAGTACAAGAGCTTTCTGCGCGCCACGGACACTCCGGCCATCTGGCTCAACCAGAAAACCATGGAGACGTTCCGGTCGAAGATGAAGGCGTTTTATTACGATCCGTCGAAGTACAACACGTATTTAGAACAGCTCGGCATCAAGTACCCGACGGTGAGGTAAGGCTCCCTCAGCTCTCCGCCCACTCGCGCTCGAGCATGCGCGAGTATTCGCCCGAGGCGTAGATGTCGAACTCGAAACCGAAGCCCGAGATGTCGGTGAACTTCGCCTGGCCCTGGCGGCACAGGAACATCTGGTCGGCGTAGCGGTAGTAATTGCGAACGAAATCGTCGGCCAGCGCCTGCCGGTGCGGCACCTCGCTCAAGATGGCGTTCAGTCCCAGCGCGCGCATGAAGATCGCCTTGTAATCCGCCACGCCCCACTTGCGAAGCTTGGACTGCACGGCGGCCGGCGTATGGTGCACCAGGTAGGCCGCAAAACTCTGGTATCGGATGCCGGCGTTGTGAAACTCCGGCTGCCGCTCCAGGTGCTCCAGGCACTGATCGATCCACCGGAGCAGATCCTTTCCCACGTAGAACAGCATGCGGATTTCGCAGTACCGTCCGTCGAGCAGCGCGCGATCCAACTCATCCGTGCTGCGCTCGCCTGAAGGCAGCAGACCCTGGAGCATCAGGCTGGCACGCGAACTCTCCACTAGTTTGTCCGGTCCCGCCGCGTCGGCGAACGGATGCAGGATCAACGGCGGAAGAGTCCGGGCGGTCGTCATTGTCTCCCTTATCGGCAAGCTCAGTATGCCAGATTACCGCCGTTCGGTAAGCAGTACTTTCGCCTCAATCGTCTGGGACCCCCGAATCACCTTTACTAGTACCACGTCGCCCGGCTTGTGAGCCCGCAGGGCGTAGGTGAAGTCGTAGAGGTTCCCGACTTCCTTGCCGTCGAACTCGATCAGGATGTCGCCCGCGCGCAGGCCGGCCTTGTCCGCCGGCGTTCCATCGCGCACGTCGGCGAAGCGCACGCCCTTGGGCGGCTCGTTGAAATCGGGAATGCTGCCGAAGTTGGGACCGTAGCCCGAGCCTCCGCCCGAGCCCGTCGGAACGTGGTCGGGCTCAACCACGCGGACATACTGCGGGCGCGCGGAACCGTCGGCCAGATGGCCCGCCAGCTCTCCGATGTAATCCAGCAGCTTGGTGGCGTCCTCGCTGTCGATCTTATCGGCGGTATCGCTGGGCTTGTGATAATCGGCGTGCAATCCGGAGAAGAAAAACAGCACCGGCACCTGTTTTGTGGTGAAGGAGGTGTGGTCGCTCGCGCCGTAGCCGGCCTTCTCGGAAAGATCGACGCGCAGCGGAGCGGGCGGCTTCACCTCGCCGATGAGCCCGGCGAAGCTCGAGCCCGTGCCCGAGCCCGCCAGGAAGATCTTCCCGTCGCGAATTCGCCCGATCATGTCCAGGTTGATCATGGCGACGGCGTTCTCCAGCGGCAGGATCGGATGATTCACGTACCAGGCGCTGCCCAGCAGACCCAGTTCCTCGCCCGCGAAGTTCAGGAACAGAATCCCGCGCTTCTGTTTCGGCTGTTTTGCGAACCACCGCGCCAGCTCGATCACGCCCGCGGTGCCCGAGGCGTTATCGTCCGCGCCCGGGTGAATCGTCCCGACCTGCGACGGCGCCAGCGAATTCTCGTCGCCCAGGCCCAGGTGATCGTAATGCGCGCCGATCACCACATATTCCGCGGTTTCGCCCGGCAGGTAGGCCGCCACGTTGTGGACCGTCTTCATGTCCTGGCGGACGTCCACCTCCAGCTCCACCGTCAGTTTCGTGAGCGGGAACGATCGCGGCTTCAGGTCCTTGTCGATTTCCTCGGAGATCTCGCGCAGGTTGCGCCCCTCGGCGGCCAGCCACCGCTCGGCGGTCTCCGCCTTCATCTGCACAAAGAACACACCCTCATTACGCGGGCCTGCGGCGCGGCCGAATTTCTCGATCGCGTCTTCCTTGTCCCGGTGCGCGTAGACATCGTTGATGAGGATCACCCCGCGCGCGCCGTGCATCTTCGCGTTGACGGCCTTCTCGGCGAAGCTCGCATGCGCGGTCTTGGTGGCGGCCTCCTGGGGCTCGTGGCGCAGCACCAGCACGATCTTGTCCTTCGCATCGAGCCCTTCATAGTCGTCGTAGTGAAGCTCGGCGTTGGTCAGCCCGTAACCGGCGAACACCACTTCGGCCGCCAGCTTTCCGCTCGAGGAGAAATTGAACGGCAGGAAATCGCGGCCCTGTTCGAGCGCGCCGGCCTTGCCCTGCTCCTTGAACTTGAAATGATTTCCGGGGCCCAGGTGCGCGTTGATGGTGACCGGGAACTCCTGCTCGAAGTTCCTGCCGTCGGCCGGTTTCAACCCGAACGACTTGTATTGCGAAGCGATGTAGCCGGCCGCCTTCTCCAGCTCCGGACTTCCCGTCGCGCGGCCCTTCAGCTCCGGCGACGCCAGGTAGCGCACGTGCGCCAGGTAAGATTGCGAGTTGACCGCGGCCGGCGGCGGCGCCGCGGCGAGCGCCAGCGGAATCAGCCACAGCAAGTGCCGAGGCACTCTACTTCCCCAGCCTAGGAATCGTCACCGTGCAGCACTCGCCGGCGTCGGGAGCTTTGGCCTGGTGCTCGACCTCCAGCTTCAGCAGCGTTTCCATCGTGCCCCAGTCCATGGAGCCTTCCATCTTGCGTCCGTTGATGTAGGTGGTCGGCGTCGCGGCCACGCCCAGCGCCCGGCCCTCGGCGATGTTGCGATTCACCTCCGCTTCGGTAGCTTTGGTGTCCAGGCACCGGCCCAGTTGCAGGCCGTCCACGCCCTTTTCCTTGGCGAAATCCTGGACTTTGGTGTTGATGTTCTCGAGCGTGACCGAGCTCTGGTTCTCATACACCCAGTCGTGGAATTTCCAGAACGCATCCTGGCTTTGCTGGTAAACGCAACGCCCCGCCAGCGCCGCCGTGAACGCCCACGGATGGATGCTCTGCAGCGGGAAGTCCTTGAAGTAGACCTGAACCTTGTCCGGGAACGCGCCCGGAAGATTCTTGCGCAACACTTCAGCCTCAGACTTGCAATTGGGACACTGGAAATCCCCGAACACCACCATCGTCACGGGCGCGCCCGCCGCTCCGAAGCGTGGCGCCGACTCCGTCTTGAGCCTGTCCAGGTTGCCCTGGAACGGACTCTTCGCCATGTCGTACACGTCGCCCTTGAGGATCTTCCGGCCGTCTTTCGAGACGTAGTAAGACTCGTCCTTGGTGGCTCCGTTGTAGGACAGGTGAATGCCCACGTCCATGAAATCGGGTAGCACGGCCGACGGCTTGGGATCGTCGATTTTTACCGTCACTTGAGGAATCCACAACTCGACGTGGCGCAGGTATTCTTCGAGCGCGGCCTTATCGAGCGCGGATTTTCCGGCGGGCGTGACCGGCGGCTTGGTCTGGGCAAGCGCGACGAGACACGTCAAGAGCGAAGCAAGCAAAAAGGTGGCGGTTTTCATGCTCCTCCTCATTATACTGGAGACTTGCTGGGACGCTCGCTCATTATAGCCCTGCTGCTGCTGTATCTGCTGCGCCTGGGAAGCGTGGGCTTCCTGGGGCCGGACGAGCCGCGTTACGCCTCTGTGGCCCGAGCCATGGCGTCTTCGGGCGACTGGATCACGCCCCGTCTCGATGGCCAGCCCTGGTTTGAGAAGCCGCCGCTGCTGTATTGGATGACCGCCTCCGCACGCCTCCTCCATCTGCCCGACGAATGGGCGGCGCGTCTGCCGGTGGCGCTGGCGAGCGTGGCCTTCCTGATGTTCTTCTTCCAGACCGTCAAGCGGGAATTCTCGGAGCGCACGGCCATCGCGGCCACGGCGATTCTTTCGACGTCGGCCGGCTGGCTCGCCTACAGCTTTGCCGCGCTCACCGATCTGCCGATGACGGTGACGCTGGTGGCGGCCCTGTTCCTGGCGGTGTTTGAAACGCGGCGCAAGCGGGGCTGGCTCGCGGGTGCGTTGCTGGGGGCCTCGATGCTCGCCAAGGGGCTGGTGCCTGTGGTGCTGTTCGCTCCCGCGTTTCTGATCGCGCGCGGAAAACGGCTGAGCATGATAGCGGGCTGTATCGTGGTGGCGGCGCCCTGGTACGCGCTGTGCCTGGCTCGCAACGGCGCGGCGTTCTGGGACGATTTTTTCTGGAAACAGCACGTGGAGCGCTTCTACTCACCCTCGCTTCAGCACGTGCAGCCGCTCTGGTACTACCTGCCGGTGATTCTCGCGGGGCTGTTTCCCTGGACGCCTCTGGCCGCCTTGCTCCTCCGCCGCAAGACCTACCAGGAGGTGAGCGTGCGTTTTCTCGCCGCCTGGTTCGTCTTCGGGCTGGTGTTTTTTTCCGTGGCGCAGAACAAGCTGCCGGGCTATGCTCTTCCACTAATGCCGGCGCTGGCGGTGATTCTCGCGGTGGCGCTCGAAACGGCCCCGGGGCCGCAGTGGTGGCTGGCGGCGTGCGCGCTCATGTTGATAGCTCTGCCGCCGGCCGCGGCCATGCTTCCCGATGCGCTCCTGGCGGGCATCCGGGCGGCGCACTTTGTGTTTCAGCCGGCGCTGCCTTTCGTGGTTGTGGCAGCAGCGGCGTGGTGGTTGGGCTGGAGGCAGAAGCCGGCGCTGGCGATTCTGACTATCGTCGCAGGGATTTTTTTCGGCGTGGTGTATGTGAAGCGCACCAGCTTCCGACAGCTTGAACAGCGCGTCTCGGTTCGCGGGTTTTGGCGCGCCAACGCGAGCCGCCCCGATCAGGCATTGAGCCGGGCCTGTGTCAACAACATTCGGCGCGACTGGCAGTACGGACTCAACTACTACGCCGGACGCGCTCTGCCCGAGTGCGGCAGTGCGCCGGGGCCTCGTATCGTGCAAGTCAAAAATGATTTGTCTCTATCGGTGGAATGACAGGTGGCAGTTACGCGGCGTCCTGGACTTCAATGTTCATTCGCTTGTTCAATGCGCCAAAGGCAGCCTCGAGTTGATCCAGGCGGGAAGCGTGACTGAGGTCGAGGAGGCGGTCGATTTGCGGCGGATGACAATTCATTCGCCGGGCGAGTTCGGCTTTCCCCACGTCTTGCGAACGCATCTCGCGGTAGAGCGCAAGCTTGGCCTCGGTTAGGGCCGGAAGCGTCACGTGCGATCCACGTCTGACAGGCCCGGGGGCGGGGATGGGTTTGCGATCGTCAATCAGGGCCATGAACATTGTTGCAAGCGCATCGGCGGCCCTGGCCAGCGCCTCGGCATGGTCCTTGCCAAACGTGTGGACACCGGGCACGTCCGGGAAAGAAGCCAGTACATATTTCCCCTCACGCTCAAATTTAACCGGATAGCGCAGCATAACCTACCGCCTTTCACTTTAGACCGAGCTGCCTCTTGATGCCTTCGACTGTTCCCTTCGGGAGTTCATGACCCTTGCCGTGCATCGGCAGGACCGATACTCTGTCCCCGAGCCGCACGATGAGGTGGCCGCCCTTGCCAGGAGCAAATCGGCATCCCTGCCGGGCGAGCCAGCGCTTCAACTCCAGGCTCGTCACCTTCCTATTATGCAACACAAGTGTTGTGTCCGGGAAACGGGCTATACTCGACTTATGGGCGTCGCGATTCTTTCGTTGCTCGGCGCGGCGATGCTTCACGCGCAGGGCACCACACCCAAGCCGAACGCTTCTGACTATCCGGCGCATGCGACCTCAGGCGATTTCACGCTCGGGGCCGAGTACCTGGTCCACTCGATCCCGGCTCCGGAGGGCAGCTACTTCACCAACGATTACCTCGTCGTCGAAGCGGCGTTGTTCGGGCCACATTTGGCGCGCGTGAAAATGTCGGCCGAACAGTTCACGCTGCGGATCAACGGACAGAAGCGAGCGCTCATGAGCCAGGCGCCCGGAATTGTAGGCGCATCGCTGAAGTACCCGGACTGGGAGCAGCGCCCGACGCTGACGGCATCCGCCGGGCCGATTATCTTCGGAGGACCGGCGCCGGTCGAGCGCTTCCCCGGCGATCCCGGCGCACGTCGCGGCCCGCCGCCGCCTCGGGTTCCCAACGCCGAAAATCCCGGAGACCAAAGCCGGGAGCCGGCTATGCCGGTCGAGGAACGCATTCAGCGCTCGGCTATGCCCGAGGGTGAGCACGTGGCGCCCGCCGGCGGCTTGCTCTTCTTCCCGTTCAAGGGCAAGACCAAATCGATCCGGTCACTAGAGTTGCTCTACGATGGTCCGGCCGGGAAGGCTTCCCTTAAGCTCCTTTAGAAGCATCAGATACCAGAGGCAGCTTTACACATTTCTCAGGCCGTGTTAATATAGGACTGAATCGGTCTCCGATGTTGAAACTAACCAAGAAAGCGGACTACGGGCTGATTGCCCTGCGTCACCTGGCGGTCGAGCCAAGGACCGCCGGCAACCCTCGCGGGAGCGCTTCGGCCAAGGATATTGCCGACGCGTACGGCATTCCGCTGGCGCTGCTTTCGAAGGTGCTCCAGAAGCTGACCAAGAGCGGCTTTCTGGTCTCCGAACAAGGCACCAATGGTGGATACCGTCTGTCGAGGGACCCGCACGAGATTACCGCGCTCGAAGTGATCCGCACCATCGACGGGCCGATCATTCTGACGCAGTGTTTCACCGAGCACTCCCAATGCGACCAGGGCTCTCTGTGTCCGGTGCGCGAACCGTTGCGGAAAGTGCATGAGGGAATCCTGCGGTTGTTGTCGAGCATCTCGATCTCCGATCTGTCGCGCGACGATATGCCGATTCCCGCCATCCACGCAGCGACGCCGAACATCCAATTAACGAGGCTATCCGAAATACGATGAAACTGCCGATCTACATGGACAACCACGCCACCACGCCTCTGGACCCGCGCGTGTTCGAGGCGATGCGCCCCTACTTCACAGACGTATTCGGGAACGCCGCCAGCCGCAACCACAGCTTTGGCTGGCAGGCCGAAGAGGCCGTCGAAAAGGCGCGCAAACAGGTGGCCGATTTGATTGGCGCGAACGCGAAGGAGATCGTATTCACCAGCGGCGCCACCGAATCGAACAACCTGGCGCTGAAGGGCGTCGCCGAGATGTACGCCGAGAAGGGCAACCACATCATCACGGCCGCCACCGAGCACAAGGCGATCCTGGACACCTGCAAGCGCCTGGAGAAGGAAGGCGTGCGGGTAACGTACCTGCCGGTGCAGACCGACGGTTTGATCGACCTGGACCAACTGCGTTCCGCCATCACCGACAAGACCATCCTGGTGAGCATCATGTACGCCAATAACGAAATCGGCGTGGTGCAGCCGATCGCGGAGATCGGCAAAATCGCCAAGGAGCGCGGCGTGCTGGTGCATACCGACGGCACGCAGGCGGCGGGCAAGATTCCCGTGGATGTGACGAAAGACAACATCGACCTGATGTCGATCAGCGCGCACAAAATGTACGGACCCAAGGGAGTGGGCGCGCTGTATGTGCGAAGGCGCAATCCCCGCGTGCAGCTCACGGCGCAGATCGACGGCGGCGGGCACGAACGCGGCATGCGCTCCGGAACGCTGAACGTGACTGGCATCGTCGGGTTGGGCGAGGCGTGCGCCCTTTGTAAAGCCGAAATGTCCGAGGAATCCAAGCGCCTGGCGTATCTGCGCGACAAGCTGAAGGACCGGCTGCTGGCCTCGCTCGATGAGGTGTACATCAACGGCACGATGGAGCACCGGCTGCCGAACAATCTGAACATCAGCTTCGCCTACGTCGAGGGCGAGTCGCTGCTGATGGGCATCAACGACGTGGCGGTGTCGAGCGGATCGGCGTGCACGTCGGCGACGCTCGAGCCGAGCTACGTGCTGAAGGCGCTGGGCGCCGGGGACGATCTGGCGCACTCCTCCATTCGCTTCGGCCTGGGCCGGTTCAACACGGAGGAACAGGTGGATTACGTGACGGCGAAGGTGGTGGACGTGGTCAAGAAGCTGCGCGAGCTTTCCCCGCTGTACGAAATGTTCAAGGAAGGAATCGATCTGAGCAAGGTCCAGTGGGCCGCTCATTAAGGAACAACTATGGCGTATTCCAGCAAAGTACTCGATCATTACAACCATCCCCGCAACGTCGGCTCGTTCGATAAGAGCGATCCCAACGTGGGCACCGGCATGGTCGGCGCGCCCGAGTGCGGCGACGTGATGAAACTGCAGATGCGCATCAACCCAGAGACGCAAGTCATCGAGGAGGCCAAGTTCAAGACCTTCGGCTGCGGCTCGGCCATCGCCAGCTCTTCGCTGG
>JBGPLI010000212.1:0-9171 GCA_041486445.1 Bryobacteraceae bacterium | reverse complement strand
TAGCAGCCCGTGGTAGTAGTCAGTTTCTGAGCCAAAACATGTGACCTCAGGAATGTTTTGTACGTCTGTACTGTTATGGCAATGGGAACCCGGAAGCGAGAGCAACAGGAGGAGTTGTGGATCGCCACCAGCGATGTGGTGAGGACTCCTGGGAACGCGTTTTACGATCGGCTGAATGCGCTTCTGGAGAAGCACAAGTTCGACCAGCGGGTGGAGCATGTGTGCCGGAAGTTCTACAAGAAGAGCCAGTACGGACGGCCAAGCCTGGCGCCGGGGGTATACTTCCGGGGGCTGCTGGTGGGCTACTTCGAGGGATTGGATTCGGAGCGCGGGATCGCCTGGCGGAGTGCGGACTCGTTATCGCTGCGGAAGTTCCTGGGGTATGCGTTGGATCAAGAGACGCCGGATCACTCGACCATCTCGCGGACGCGGCGGCTGTATTGGGTGTAGACGCACAAGGCGGTGTTCCGGTGGGTGCTGAAGATCTTGGTAGAGGAAGGATTGCTGTGCGGGCAGACGGTGTCGATCGATGCGACGACGCTGGAAGCCAACGCGGCCCTGAAGAGCATCGTACGGCGGGATAACGGGCAAAGTTACGACGAATACCTGAAGGAGTTGGCCCAAGCGGCGGGGTGGGAAAATCCGACGCGGGAGCAGTTGGCGCGGTTTGACCGGAAGCGCAAGAAGAAGGGTTCCAATCGGGAATGGAAGAGTCCTAGCGATCCGGATGCGCGGATTACCAAGATGAAGGATGGGCGGACGCACTTGGCGCACAAAGCCGAGCATGCGGTGGATCTATCGAGCGGCGCGTTGTTGGCCGTGACCCTGCAACCGGCTAACGACGGCGACACTACCACGATTCACAAGACCTTGGAAGCAGCTCAGTCGGCCTCGCGCGAGATCAACGAACGGGGCGTGGAAGAGGTGGTGGCCGACAAGGGATATCACAGTGGAGCGGTGCTGCAGCAACTGCACGGCGAGGATGTGCGGAGCTACATCCCGGAGCCGGAACGCGGACCGCGCAACTGGAACGGGGAAGGCAAGGCGGTGGAGCAGAAGCGGGTGTACGGCAATCGCCGGCGCGTGCGTGGGGCGCGCAGCAAGCGGCTACAAAAACTGCGCAGCGAGTTGACCGAGAGAAGCTTTGCGCACCTGTATGAAACCGGCGGCATGCGGCGGGTTCACCTGCGGGGTCGAGAAAATATTCTGAAGCGCTTGCTGGTGCATGCAGCGGGATTCAATCTTTCGCTGATTTTGCGGAAAACTCTCGGAGTGGGCAAGCCCCGGCAACTTCAGGGGCTCTGCTCGACGGTCTTGGCGCGCTTCTGGCGGTTGTTTTGGCGTCCCCGAGAAATTCCCGGCCGCTTGGGTCGCTTCCAGCATGTTTTGCGCGGCAAAGTCGTCTCCACAACCACTTCTTTCGCGACTCATCCCTTCTGCGCCACCGCCTGAAAACGGCTACTTCTGCCACGGGCTGCTAGGCCAGGATCGTCCCTTGGCGAGCAAGCTGGCGAACGAGACCAGCGACCCATCCTGACTAGTGCTATAACTAGTCAGAGGGATTTCCTCATGAGCTCTTGGCAAGTGCAGGATGCGAAGGCCCGATTCAGCGAGTTTCTCGAAGCGAGCATCCGAAAGGGTCCGCAGGTAGTGACCCGCCGGGGCGCCGAAGCCGCCGTACTGGTGCCGATAGACCAGTGGCGCCGGCTGCAAGCAGCCGCCCGTCCGAGCCTCAAGAAACTGCTGCTCGCTCCAACGCCGCGACATCCGAGTTTGGCCCCTGCTCGCCGCGCCATCCGGAGGCGGCCGCCTCTCCGCCTTGCCTAGCTTTGTATGTGCCATGTACTTGTTGGATACCAACGTTGTGTCCGAGCTCCGAAGGCCGAAGCCGCACGGCGGAGTCTTGCAATGGCTGGAGGGCATCGAGGAGGCGGATATTTTTCTGTCGGCCGTCACGCTGGGCGAGCTTCAAACCGGGATCGAGTTGACGCGGCGGCAGGACAGGGCAAGAGCCCAGGAACTCGAAGCCTGGGTGGATGAGGTATCCACCTCGTATCAAGTCCTTCCGGCGGACGCCCGTGTGTTCCGGGAATGGGCGAGACTAATGCAGCGAAAGCCCGATCAGCTCATGGAGGATGCCATGATCGCGGCCACCGCCCGCGTTCACCGGCTCACCGTCGCGACGCGAAACACCCGGGACTTTTCCGTGTTCGGAGTTCCCCTGATCAACCCGTTCGACGTGCGAAAGTAGCCGCGACGCTTCGCGGCGTGGTGATCTCTACCCTAATCAAATCAATAACAACCACCGAAATAAGGGATTAGGTGTACTCCTTCATGCACCGGCGTGGCCTAGTCCTGCTGATCGCCGTGGCCGGGGCCCTTGCGGCCCCCGCCGTCCATCACGCCCAGCGCTAAAACTTCAAGTTTTACGCCGAGGAGCAAGGCCTCGATATGCCCGCGGGCGGGTGCTCGACTGCTTCACCTGCACCGGAGGCTTCGCTCTGCACGCGTCGAAGCTCAATTCGGGCGGCGCCGAGTTCGTGGAGGCGATTGACTCCTCCGCGCCAGCGCTCGCTACCGCCGAGGCGAACGCGCGGGCGAACGGCATCGCCAACGTTCAGTTTCGCCAGGCGGACGTTTTCGAATTTCTGGCGGGGATCGAGGGCAAGTACGCGATGGTCGTGCTCGACCCCCCGCCGTTCGCCAAGTCGCGCCCGGCGTTGGCCGGGGCCGCGCGAGGCTACAAGGAGATCAACCTGCGCGCGCTGCGGCTGCTCGATGCGGGCAAGACGCTGCGAGTGCTGGAACGCCGCACGCAAGCCGCGGATCATCCGATTCTATTGACGGTTCCGGAGACACACTATTTGAAGTGTCTGATATTGGAGGTGCTGTAGACCCGCATTCCTGCCTACACGCCAGCAGAACGGTGTCGAGACGAGTCTCGACACGGCACGCAGGAGTGCGCGCGCCACAGTCAGTCGGTCGCAATAATCCAATGACGTTACCCTAATCAAATCAACAAGAACCACCGAAATAAGGGGTAAGGTGTACTCCCTCATGCACCGGCGTAGCCTAGTCCTCCTGATCGCCCTGGCCGGCGTCCTGCACGCCCAGCGCTATAACTTCAAGTTCTACGCCGAGGAGCAGGGCCTCGATAACCTGGCCGTTCAGGTGGTGATGCAGGACCGCGCGGGGTTTCTGTGGGTAGGCACGCAGAACGGGCTGTACCGCTACGACGGCAACCACTTCATCGGGTTCGGCAAGAATGAAGGACTGCCGGGGGCGCGGATCGAGTCGCTGCACGAATCCATCGACGGCACGCTGTGGGTGGGGACGCGCACCGGCCTGGCCAGGCACGACGGCGACCGGTTTGAGACCGTCGCGCTGGGCGTGGCGCGGGGCATCGTCGGGCGCGCCGGCATCGCGTCGGACCGGGAAGGGCGCCTGTACCTGGCGACCGAGCGGGGCCTGGCGATCGGAACGCGAACGCCTTCCGGAATCGAGTTCACCCTGGTTCCGCGCCCTCCGCGCGTCACGCGCGAGGAGGCTGCCAGCGTGTACGTGGACGCCTCCGGGGCCGTGTGGTACGGATGCGGCGCCAGCCTGTGCCGTTACGAGGGTGGGCAAAGCCGCGAGACCGGGACCGAGGCGGGCCTGCCGCTCGAAAAGTGGGATGCGATTCTCGGGGACCTCGACGGCAACCTGTGGGTGCGCAGCGACCGTTCCTTGTTCGTCCGCCCTTCGGGCGCCAGGCGGTTTCAGCCCCGGAGCGGACTGCCCGAGTCGACCAATACCTATCCGACGCTGGCGCTCGATCCGCTGGGCCGCCTGCTGGCGACGACGTACCGGGGCTTGGCGCGGCAGAACGGCGAGAGATGGGAACTGATCGGCTCGCAGGAAGGGCTGACCACCAGCGACATCTCCTCGGTAGTCCAGGATCGCGAGGGTTCGATCTGGCTGGGATTGCTCGGCTCGGGACTGGCGCGGTGGCTCGGCTATGACGAATGGCAGAGCTGGAGCGAAGCCGAGGGGTTGAGCCGCGAGTCGATCTGGTCGGTGGCGCGCGATACCACGGGGCGTCTGTGGGTGGGCACCCAGTTCGGATTGAACTATGCCGACGAAACCGGGGCCGACGAAACCGGGGCGAAGCTCGAATGGCGGAAGCAGCCCATCGCAGGGGTGAACATGATCCGGACGCTGGCGGCGGCTGCCGACGGCACCCTGTGGATCGGCGGAGCACCGGGCGGATTGCGCCAGTTGAACCCTAAGACCGGACAGGTGCGTTCCATCGGCGCGGCCCAGGGATTCAACAGCAACGACGTGCTCCACATCGGCGTGGATCGCGACGGGCGGGTCTGGGCGGCAACGCGCGACGGCCTGTTCCGCAGCACCGCGCCGGCGCCGTGGGGTTCTACGCCTCGCTTCGAACAACAATTTCCCGCCGGCACCCAGCCGGGTGAAAGTTTCCACATGACCATCGCCGGCCGCAACGGGGAGGTCTGGGCGGCGGGGGATCGCGGCCTGGCGCGTTTGGCTCAGGACCGCTGGACGCGCTTCACCACCCGCGATGGTCTCAAGTCCGACGTGGTGTCACAGATGGCCGAAGATCCGGATGGCTCCCTATGGATCGCCTATGGCGATGCCTTCGGGGTCACGCGCCTCACGACACAGGAAGCAGGCGGGGTGCGGGCGGAGCACTTCACGATAGCCGACGGGCTGCATTCCGACAAGGCAGTGTTTCTCGGCTTCGACCGGCTCGGCGCGCTGTGGATCGGCACAGATCGCGGCGCCGACGTTTTCGATCGCGTGCGCTGGCGCCACTTCAGCAGATCCGACGGCCTGATCTGGGACGACTGCAACAACAATGCATTCCTGGCCGACTCCGACGGAAGCCTGTGGATCGGCACCAGCCGGGGCCTCTCGCGCTTTCTACCGTCTGCGTTCGTGCCGGCGAACGTCCCTCCGCCGGTGGTGTTCACGTCGGTGAGATTCGGCGACCGCACGGTGGACCTGGCCCGCCGCGATCGATCCAGCCTGGTGGTGCGGTACCGCGATAATTCTCTGCACGTTGGTTTCGCCGCGCTGACCTTCGTGCAGGAGTCGAGCGTGCTGTTCCGCTACCGCCTCACCGGCACGCAGTAGTGGGTGGAGACCAACGAGCGGGAGCTGAATTATCCCAAGCTGCCGCCGGGCCAGTACACGCTGGAAGTGATGGCGCGCAACGCGCGGGGACAGTGGAGCGCGGAGCCGGCGCGGATCAGCTTCCAGATCCTCACGCCGTGGTGGCTGATGTGGTGGTTCCGCATCGCATCGGTGCTGGTGGCGCTGGGGATCGGCCGCCTGATGTGGCAGCGGCGCACCTACCGCCTGGAAGCCGAACGCCATCACCTGGAGACCGCCGTCAACCAGCGCACGCGCGATCTTTCGATCGAAAAGCAGCGGGTGCTGGAGGAGCAGGCGCGAACCGAGCAGCAGAAGCGGGAGATCGAGCGGCTTCTCGAGGAAGCGCAGCAGGCCAGCCGCTTCAAGAGCGAGTTCCTGGCCAACATGAGCCACGAAATCCGCACGCCCATGAACGGCATCCTGGGCATGACGGACCTGGTGCTGGCCACGCCGCTCACCGCCGAGCAACGCGAGCATCTGCTCACGGCGCGGCTATCGGCGAACTCGCTGCTGGCGCTGCTCAACGACATCCTGGATTTCTCGAAGATCGAGGCGGGCCGTCTGGATCTGAGTCCGGTCGAATTTTCTCTGCGCCAGTGCGTCGATGAGACCGCACGAATGCTGGCTTTTGCGGCGGACGAAAAAAACCTCAAACTGGAAATCCGGGTCTCCGATGAAGTGCCCGACCGCATCGTGGGCGATCCGCACCGTCTGCGGCAGATCCTGATGAACCTGCTCGGCAATTCTATCAAGTTCACGGCGGCGGGAAAGGTGGAACTGACGGTTTCCCTGGAGGCGGGGCAGGGCGCCAGCGTGACTCTTCACTTCACCGTTCACGACACCGGCATCGGGATTCCCGCCGACAAACAGAAGCTGATCTTCGAGGCGTTCCGCCAGGCCGACGGCTCGACCACGCGGAAATACGGGGGAACCGGCCTGGGGCTCGCGATCTGCTCCCGGCTGGTGGAGATGATGGGCGGCGCGATCCGCGTCGAGAGCGAATCCGGGAGGGGCAGCACCTTCCGCTTCACCGCGAGATTCCGAACCGCCGCAGAGGAGGCGCGGCCCACCGACGCGGGCAGCCTTCAGCGACTGGTGCAAGCCGCGAACATCCTGCCGCCAGCGCAGGCAGGCCTGCGCGTCCTGCTGGCTGAGGATACGCCGGTCAATCAGCGGCTGGTGACCCGCCTGCTCGAAAAGCGCGGCCATCGCGTGGCTGTAGCGGCCACGGGGCGCGAGGCGCTCGAGTGGCTGGATCGCGAGCCGTTCGACATCATCCTGATGGACGTGCAGATGCCGGACATGGACGGCCTGGAGGCCACCGCGGCGATCCGGGAGCGGGAGAAAAAGAGCGGCGGCCACACGCCGATCGTGGCTCTGACCGCCCGCACCGCCAGCGGCGATCGCGAGCGGTGCCTAGCCGCCGGGATGGACAACTACATCAACAAGCCTGTCGAAGGCGCCAGGCTCCTGGCGCTGGTGGAAACGGTTACCGCGGCGCGGCCGGCGCGGTAGCAGCCATGCGGGCCTGCATCTCGCGCGTCAGATGCGGCACCACGCCCACCATCCGCTCCATCAGCATGAGCTGTCCGCGGTGATGCATCTCGTGCTCTTTCGCGCTGAGGATCATCTCGAAGCGGGTCTTGCTGGCGGGCGTCATTCCCGGCGGCATGGCGACGGCCTCGCCCAGGAATGCATCGGTGACGGTATCCAGCCAGTTGGCGAACCGGTCTCCGTTCTCCTTGAGCAGCGCGACGATCTGCGCCTTGTTGCGCGACTTCTGCTCTTCGGCGACGATCTTGCCAAACAGGGCCGGGAAATCTAGACCGACGAGCGTGGTGCGGCGCTCCACCGCGTGGATCTGTTCGGGGAACGTCGTGCTCAGCGCGATGTGCACCAGCGTCTGGGCGATGGTGCGGGTTTCGGGCGTCGCGCGGAAGCCGTACTGCTGCTCGCCGATATCTTCGGCGATGGTGATGGTGTTCTTGCGGACCGTGCGAAAGCTCGCAGCCAGGTCCTTTGCTCCGTAGTAGTTCATAGCATCCATTTTACCGTGCCTGCTACACGCACTCTCCGCTTGCTAACGCGCGCGGTTCAGTAATTCCTTCAGAACCGCGACCGTCAGGGAGCGGATGGCTGCTAAAATCGTATTTCCCCATGGAAATCGATAAAGTGTACGAGCCCCAGCGGTTCGAACCGCATTGGGCCCGCTGGTGGGTGGATTCCCAGCTGTTCCGCGTCGAGGCCCGGCCCGGCGAGCCCTATTTCTCGCTGGTGATTCCGCCGCCCAACGTCACCGGGTCGCTCCACATGGGGCACATGTTCCAGCATTCCATCATCGACGCACAGGTGCGCTGGCAAAGGATGCGCGGCATCAACACGCTGTGGCTGCCCGGCACCGACCACGCCGGCATCGCGACCCAGATCATGGTGGAGAATCAGCTCAAAACGGAGGGGCTGACGCGCCGCGACCTCGGCCGCGAGAAGTTCGAGGCGCGCGTCTGGCAGTGGAAGGAGCAATTCGGCGGGCGCATCGTCGAGCAGATGAAGCGCGCCGGCGTGAGCTGCGACTGGTCGCGCGAGCGGTTCACCCTGGACGCCGGGCTGTCGCGCGCGGTGCGCGAAGCTTTCGTGCGCCTCTACGAAAAAGGCCTTATCTATCGCGGGCAGTACATGGTCAACTGGTGCCCGCGCTGTCAGACGGCGCTGTCGGACCTGGAAGTGGTGCATGAGGAGACCGAGGGCAGCCTCTGGTACATGCGCTATCCGGTGAATGGAAGTGCGGTGAAGCTGGTGGTGGCGACCACGCGGCCCGAGACGATGCTCGGCGACACTGCCGTCGCGGTCAATCCGAGGGATCCGCGCGCCCCGGAGCTGCGCGGGAAAACCGCGCGCCTTCCGCTGATGGATCGCGATATCCCGATCGTCCTCGATGACATGGCGGAGCTCGGGTTTGGCGCCGGGGCGGTGAAGATCACGCCCGCGCACGATCCCAACGATTTCGAGGCTGGCCGCCGTCACAATCTCGCCAGCATCAAAGTGATCGACGAAAACGGTAAGATGACGGCCGAGGCGGGCCGCTTCGCCGGACTCGATCGGTTCCAGGCGCGGAAACAGGTGGTGGCGGAGCTTGAAAAACTCGGGCTGCTCGAAAAAATCGAGCCATACAAGCTGAGCCTCGGAAAATGCCAGCGCTGCAAGACCATCGTCGAGCCGCTGGTTTCGACGCAATGGTGGGTGAAGATCAAGCCCCTGGCCGAGCCGGCGATCAAGGCGGTCGAGGACGGCCGTATCCAGTTCCTGCCGGCCAACTGGACCAAGACGTATTTCGAGTGGATGTACAACATCCGCGACTGGTGCATTTCGCGCCAGCTCTGGTGGGGCCATCGCATTCCGGCCTGGTATTGCGGCGATTGCAAGGAGATGATGGTGGCGCGCGAGGCGCCCGCGGCGTGCGCGAAGTGCGGCTCGAAGAACCTGGAGCAGGAAACCGACGTGCTCGATACGTGGTTCAGCTCGGGGTTGTGGCCGTTCTCGACGCTAGGCTGGCCGGACGACACGGCGGATCTGCGCGCCTTTTATCCCACCACGCTGATGGTCACGGCCTTCGACATCATCTTTTTCTGGGTGGCGCGCATGATCATGCTCGGCATCGAATTCATGGGCGAGGTGCCGTTTCGCCACGTCCACATTCACGGGCTGGTCCGCGACGCCGAGCGCCAGAAAATGTCCAAGACCAAGGGCAATACCATCGATCCGCTGGCGATCAACGAAAAGTACGGGACCGACGCGGTGCGTTTCGCGCTGCTGGTGAGCGCGGCTCCGGGCGGAGATATCGCGCTTAGCGAGGACCGGATCGACGCCGAGAAGGCGTTCGCCAACAAGATCTGGAACGCGTCCCGGTTATTGTTCAGCAAGCCGCGCGAGGGTTCGGACAAGCCAGTTTCGCTGGCCGACCGCTGGATCGCCAGCCGTTTGAACGCCTGCGCGGAAGCGGCCAATCGCAAC
>JBGPLI010000211.1:0-9277 GCA_041486445.1 Bryobacteraceae bacterium | reverse complement strand
GGTGCGTTTCGCGCTGCTGGTGAGCGCGGCTCCGGGCGGAGATATCGCGCTTAGCGAGGACCGGATCGACGCCGAGAAGGCGTTCGCCAACAAGATCTGGAACGCGTCGCGGCTGTTGTTCAGCAAGCCGCGGGAGGGCGCGGGGAAACCGGAATCGCTGGCGGACCGCTGGATCGCGAGCCGGGTGAACGCGTGCGCCGAGGCCGCCAACCGGGCGTTTGAACAGCACCGGTATCACGAAGCCGCCGATACTCTGTACCACTTCTGGTGGGACGAGTTCTGCGACTGGTACCTGGAGTTCAAGAAGAAAGAGTCCGACTGGAGCTGCGCATTCGAGGTTTACGAGAAGGCGCTCCGGCTGCTGCATCCGCTGATGCCGTTTTTGACCGAAGAGCTCTGGCACCGCAGCGGGCACGAGGGCTCCATCGCGCTCGAACGCTATCCGCAATTCGATCCGGCCGCGGCCGATCCAGAGGCCGAAGCGAGTATGGCCATCGTGCAGGCCGAGATCGTCGAGAAGCGCAGAGCTCTCGCGCCGCGGGAAGAGGCGGTGGATCGCGCGCGGATCGAGAAGGAGATCGAGCAACTGGAGAAAGTGATCGCCAACTCGTCCCGGCAACTGGAGAGCGAAGAGTTCCTGAAGAAGGCGCCGGAAAAAGTGGTGGCGGCCATGCGCGCGAAGAAAGCCGAGTACGAAGGGCAGCTCGAGAAGAACCGCGCCGCGCTCGCCGGAACATGAAGTTCGACATCGCTCATCCGGACGTGCGCCGCGCGGTGGAGGACGCCTTGGCCGAGGACGTGGGCGCTGGCGACATCACCACGGACGCGTGCATTCCGGGCGATCTCATGGCCGAGGCGCGCTTCGTGGCTCGCGAGCCGATCACGGTCGCGGGAGTGGAGCTGCTGGGGCTGCTGTTCGACGCGATCGAATACAAGAAGGCCAGCGGCGACCGGGCTTCGCCGGGCGAGGAGGTCGCTCGTGTCCGGGGGCCGGCGCGCCTGCTGCTGTCGCGCGAGCGGGTCGCGTTGAATTTTCTCCAGAGGTTGTCGGGCATCGCCACGCTCGCTGCCCGATTCGTCGCCGCGGTGGACGGCATTCCCGTCCGCATACAGGATACGCGCAAGACCACGCCCGGGCTGAGAGTGCTCGAAAAGATGGCAGCGGCGGCCGGCGGAGTGGAAAATCACCGCATGGGCCTGTACGACGCGGTGCTGATCAAGAACAACCACATCCGCCTGGCGGGCGGTGTGCGGGTGGCTATCGAGCGGGCGGGTGCGGCTGGCAAACCGATCGAAGTCGAAGTCCGCACGCGGGCCGAGATCGAAGAGGCGCTCGCCGGCGGCGCGTCGCGCATCCTGCTCGACAACATGACGCCGGAGCAGGCCGCCGCCGAGATTCGATTCGTCAACCATCGGGCGGAGATCGAAATTTCCGGGGGGGTGACGCTCGCCAACGTCCGCGCGTACGCGGAGGCGCGCCCCGATTTCATCTCCTCGGGCGCGATCACGCATTCGGCCACGGCGGTGGACATCAACTGCGGCATATATGCCCTTTGACGTCGCTTCGGTCCGCGCGCGGCTGCCGGATCGGCAGATCGAATGGTTTCAAAGCGTCACGTCGACTATGACGCTGGCGGCGCGCATGGCGCGCGAGGGATGCGCGGCGGGAACCATTGTCGGCGCCGATGGGCAGGTCGCCGGGGTCGGGCGGCACGGCCACCGCTGGTACTCCGAGGCCGAAGCCGGCCTGTACGTTTCGATGGTGCTGCGATTGCCCCTCGATGCAGCAACGCTGCCGATCGTCATGTTGGCGCTCGGACTCGCCACGCGGGAGGCGATCGCCGAAGTGACCGGGCTGGCGCCGGATTTGCGCTGGCCCAACGACGTGCTTCTCGACGGGCGCAAGTGCGCCGGTATCCTCGCGCAACTGGAAGGCGAGGCGATCGTCGCCGGGATCGGCATCAACGTTCACCATACGACGTTTCCGAGCGAGATCGAGCCGCTGGCGACATCGTTACGCCTGGCGGGGGCGGGCTCCGTTTCGCGCGAGGATCTTCTGGTAGCTTTGGCTCGGGCGGTGGACGCCTGCTGTCAGATCCTGACCGGGCAAGGGGCGGGCGGGGTTGTGCGGGCGTTCTCGGAGGCCTCCAGTTACGCGCAAGGCAGACGCGTTCAAGCCGGCGACATCGAAGGCGTCACCTGCGGCCTCGATCCGTCGGGGTTCCTGGTGGTGCGCCAGGACGACGGGAAGGAGATCACGATTCTCGCCGGGGGCGTGCGGGGGGCGTAACGCTTAGAACGGCACGTCGTCGTCGGTGACGCCCTCATTCGAGGGTGGAGGCGCCGCTGGGGCCGCGGCGGGACGCGCACGGGGAGCGCTGCGCATGGGCTCCTGCGAGTAGCCTTCCTCGGAAGAACCGCCGCCTTCCCCTCTGCCGCCGAGCAGGATCACGTCCTCGGCGACGACCTCGGTCCTCCATACCTTCTTGCCGTCCTTGTCATCGTAGCTGTGAGTGCGAATACGGCCCTCAACATAGACCTGCTTGCCCTTGGTCAGATACGGGGCGACGTTTTCTCCGCGCCAAAGCACAACGTTGGTCCAGTCGGTTTCCTCCTTCCACTCGCCGGTCTGCTGGTCCTTCCAGCGGCGGCTGGTGGCGACGGAGAACGAAGTCTTCGCGATCTGCGACGCGGTGTAGGCAGTCTCGGCATCCCGTCCGAGATTCCCGACCAAAATCACCTTGTTGACACTGCGGCTAGCCATGATTCTGCACTCTACCACACACGGACGTGGCAATTCTGCTATTGTAATTTTCGGCGGTTCACCGATAATACGGAGAGGTCTTGAGATGAGCCGGAGGATACGGTTGCCACGGGCGATGACTCCGCTGGGAAGCCTGGCTCTGATTGTGTCCGCGCCGGCCTGGGCGCAAATCCCCATCAGCAGTTCCGACGGTCCGCTGCGCATCTACAACTCGGATATGGCCGTGCTCGAGGCGCAGGACGTTCGCAAGGACGTGCCGTGCAGCGTTTCTCCCTCGAAACCGGTGCTCGGGTTCGACCTCCGCTTCCACACCGGATATGAGATCACCATTCCGCTGGCGGAGCTGGCCGGTGGAGAGAACCAACTCACTGTGCTGTTCCGCGCGACGCCCCAGAACCGCAAGGACGATCCTTATTACTTCGTTCAGCACTTTCACGTGCCCAAGCTCGATGAGGATGCCAAGGGTGACGCCACCCTCAACGGCGCCTTCGACCTGGGCGAGGGCAACTACCACGTGGACTGGCTGCTGCGCGACCGCGCCGAGCGCGTATGCTCCTTCTACTGGGACGCGGAGGCGGTGCTGCCGTCCCGGGACAAACAGATCGAGCTGACCATTCCGCCAGCGGTGGCCGAGCAGGCGCTGTCCGAGCAGTTCACCGAAGATCCGCCGGTGACGCGCGCGCCGGCCGCGCCGCCCATCAACGTAAAGTTGCTGGTGAACTTCGCGCCGCAGAATTTCGACTCGGCCACGCTGCGCCCCCTGGATACGCTGGCGCTGGTTTCCATCCTGCGGAGAATCTCGCGGGAGCCGCAGTTCGCCAAGTTCTCGCTGGTGGCCTTCAATATTCAGGAGCAGAGAGTGCTTTACCGCCAGCAGAGCGCCGACCGGATCGATTTCCCGGCGCTGGGCGAAGCGTTGCATTCGATCAAGCTGGGCACGGTGGACCTGAAGCGCCTGTCGCAGAAGCACGGCGACACGGAGTTTCTCACCGATCTCATCAAGAAGGAGATGCGCTCGGACGACCATCCCGACGCGTTGATTTTCGCCGGCCCGAAGATCATGCTCGAAGAGGCGGTGCCCCAGGAAACGCTCAAGCCCTTCGCCGAGGACCTCGATTATCCGGTGTTCTACATGAACTACAACCTGAATCCGCAAGCCACGCCCTGGAGGGATTCGATCGGCCGGGCGGTGCGCGTGTTCCGGGGAACCGAATACACCATCTCGCGCCCCCGCGACCTGTGGTTCTCGGTCACCGAGATGGTCTCGCGTATAGTAAAATCAAAGCGTGGGCGGAAAGCCTCGGGAGCCGCCGCCCCATAAGCTCCAAGATGCGCTGGGCCGTCACCATCGCTTTCGTGCTGGCATCGCTGCCGGCCATTGCCCAGGACCCCCGTTACTCGAACAAGCTGGCCCCCTATGTCGCTTCGCCAGCGCGGGTGGTGGACCGGATGCTCGAGATGGCCGGCGTCAAACCGGGGGAGACGCTGTACGACCTCGGCTGCGGCGACGGACGCATCCTGATCGCGGCGGCGGAGAAGTACAAGGCCAAGGCCGTGGGCATCGAGATTTCACCGAAGCTGGCGGCGGAGGCCTCGGCGCGGATCGATCGGGAAGGACTCGCCGGGCGGGCGCGCGTGATTCAAGGCGACCTGCTCGAGGCGGACCTGACCGGAGCCGACGTGGTGACGATCTATCTGGCGACGTCGCTCAACGAGAAGCTGCGGCCGCGCCTGGAGCGATACCTCAAGCCCGGCGCGCGCGTGGTTTCGCACGACTACGCCGTTCCCGGCTGGAAACCGGCCAAGGTCGATAAGACCGACGACCGCCGCGGGCACGTAATCTATCTCTACGAGATGCCGCCCGCGAAGAACTAGGGGTTCAGCTTTCTAAGCTGCGTACCGTCCCATGATCCCTCTTCGCTCCACCGAGCGCGTATATGCGGCGGCGGCCGTGACCGGCTCGCTCATCGCCCTGAACACGCTCGTGTTCCTGTATCAGGCGGTGCTGGACCCTTATTCGCTCAACCTGTTCGTGGAGCGGTGGGGAATTGTACCCGACAGCCGGCCCTTTCATGTGGCTTCGCTGTTCACCTCCATGTTCCTGCACGGCGGCTGGATGCACCTGATCGGAAACATGCTGTTCCTGTGGGTGTTTGGCCGCAATTTGGAAGACCTGATTGGCGGCGGCCGGTTTCTGCTGTTCTACGTGTTGTGCGGACTGGCGGCGGCCGTGATGCACGTGATTCTGAATCCGTACTCGCCCGTGCCCACCATCGGGGCGAGCGGGGCCATCGCCGGGGTCATGGGGGCGTACCTGATACGGTTCCCCCGCGCGCGCATCGTCACGCTGGTCCCCATCTTCGTGTTCATCACCACCATGGAGATCCCGGCCGCCTTCCTGCTGCTGTACTGGTTCGGCATCCAGTTTCTGAGCGGGGTCGGATCGCTGGCCCGGACCGATTACACCGGCGGCGGTGTGGCCTGGTTCGCCCATGTGGGAGGGTTCATTGCGGGGATGCTCCTGATCCGCCTGTTTCCCTCGCGAAAACGCTGGTGGGGGTGGCACGCCGAGGAGTAAAGAGTCCTATACGTACGTCAGGCAAAGACCCGATTGCCGGGAACGGCTTTCCGCCATATTCTAGTGTTCTCGGAGGAAACAGGCGTGAAATGTGTCGTTCGTTTTGCTGCCTTAATCGGGCTGGCGGGCTTGGCGGCTGCCCAGACGCCCACGGTTGGCACCTGCGCGGTCTTCCCGGCCGACAGCATCTGGAACACGCGGATCGACCAGTTGCCGGTGCACCCCAGTTCTTCCACATGGGTCACGACCATCGGCGCTTCTTCGCCGCTCCATCCGGATTTCGGATCGGGACTCTATAACGGCGGCCCCATCGGCATCCCCTACGTGACGGTTCCCGGGAACCAGACCAAGTATCCGGCCACGTTCACCTATCAGGACGAAAGCGACACCGGGCCCTACGCGATCCCGCTCAACGCGCCCATTGAGGGCGGCAGCGCCAGCACCGGCGACCGCCACGTGATCTCGGCCGACACCGGCAACTGTATCCTCTACGAGATCTATTACGCCTTCCCGCAGACTGCGAGCTGGCAAGGCGACTCGGGCGCCATCTTCAACCTGCTGTCGAACGCGCTACGGCCGGCCACCTGGACCTCGGGCGATGCGGCGGGACTGCCTATTTTCGCGGGGCTGGTACGGTATGACGAAATCGCAGCGGGCGGGATCCGCCACGCCCTCCGCTTCACGGTTTCCCAGACGCAGAGGGCGTACGTGTGGCCCGCGCGGCACTACGCATCCTCGCTCACCGGCACGCAGTACCCGCCCATGGGCGCTCGCTTCCGCCTGAAGGCGAGTTTCAATATTTCGGGATTTTCGCCCACCAACCAGATTATTTTGACGGCGCTCAAGACCTACGGGATGATGCTGGCCGACAACGGCTCGTCGTGGTTCATCTCGGGAGCGCCGGATGCGCGCTGGGACAATACGGATCTGCACGCGCTGACCACCATTGCAGGGTCGAATTTCGAGGCAGTGGACGCCACGGTCCTGATGGTGAACCCGGACTCGGGCCAGGCCGTGCAAAGCGGCGTCTCGGTGAGCGTAGCCCCGCCGAGCGCCAGCGTCCAGGTCAACACGCAGCAGCAGTTCACCGCGACGGTGACCGGCAACCCGAATCAGGCGGTCACCTGGGACGTGAACGGAACCGTCGGAGGAAACGGGACGGTTGGTTTCATCGACTCGATCACCGGTCTCTACACGGCGCCGGCGTCGGTTCCTTCGCCCGCGACGGTGACCGCGCACGCCACCAGCAACGCGGTGTCTTCTGCTGTGGGGAGCGCTTCGGTTACCGTTACCAATCCGCCGCCTCCGCCCCCGCCAGTCAGCGTCACGATTTCCCCCACCAGCACCAGCGTGCGCGTCGGAAGAACGCGGCAATTTACGGCGACGGTGACCAACACTTCCAATACAGCGGTCACCTGGAAGGTGAACGGCATCACAGGCGGCAACTCCACGGTGGGAACCATCAGCACAGGTGGTCTCTACCGGGCTCCCTCGGCTGTGCCCTCACCGGCCACGGTCACCGTGAGGGCGGTGAGCGTCGCCGATCCGTCAAAGTCGGCCAGCGCGGCGGTCACGGTAACACGGAGGTAGAGTTAGTCCTCCGGCACGGTCCACTTTTCCCCGCACTGGAACACCTTGAACGGCTGCTCGGGCCGGTGGCCCAGCATGTGGGAGACGAAGCTGCTCTCTTCGCCGCGATCCTCGCCAAGGGTGCCATAGTGCATCGGGACGATCCAGCTTGCGCCGATATCGGAGGCGAGCTGGGCGGCGCCGGAAACCGAAAAATTGCGGCCGCCGACGGGCAGCAGCGCCACGTTCACGCTGAACCGGCGCAGGCGGTCCACCAGGCCGTCGTAGAGCACGCCGTCGCCGGCATGATAGATGGTCCAGCGTCCGAAGCGGATCAGGAAGCCGAGATAGGGATAGCCGCCGGCGGGCGTCCAGTCGAGCGTGGGATGCGCCGACGGCACCGCGTACACGCGGCCATAGAGGTTGTCCTTGAAGTACTCGATGCGCAGATCGGCGTCGGTGGTGGTCATGCGATCGAAAGGAATCCCAGCCTCGTGCGCCTGGGATGCCGCGCTCTTGGGCAGCGCCAGCTTGGCGCGCCTGGACGCTTCGAGCATGGCGGCAATGGCAGGTCCGTCGAGGTGGCCGGCGTGCGCGTGCGTCGAGAAAATCATGTCGGCATGGCGCACCTCGCCGCCGGTGAGCGGAGCGGCCACCAGGCGCGGCCGGCCGGCGGGCGTGGACAGGCACGGGTCGATGTAAAACGTGATGGTCGCAAAGCGGATCACGAAGCCGCTGTGACCCAGCCACCACAGCGTGGGCGTGACGCTGATGGTGCCGTCGATTTCCTCGATCAGCTCGCGTCCGTGCTTAAAGGGTTCGGTCACCGGGTGGCCGCCGCCCTTCTCAGGCGATCCAGGATCGCCGACCACTCCGGCGTAGCCGGCGGCGCCTCGACGGCGATCCAGGGCCATTTCTCCTGGTCCAGCTCATGCAGCACCGAGTACAGGCGCGCGGCGTAGCGGGCTGGCTCGTTCGGCATCCGCAGGCTGCGCGCCGTAATTCCGGACGTCTCCCGCCACACGTAGGCGCCGCTGCGGTCCGGAAGATCCGACGGACTCTTCACCAGCAGCAGCGGCGTCCGCGGGCTGTAGTGCCGCGGATGCATGCCCGGCGACGGATGCGGCACGCACGCTGCGTGGGCGCCGTCCGCAGGCATTGACGCCTGTTCGATCCCGCTCAGCGGGATCATGCCGGGCCGCAGCAGAGTCAGCTTTCCGCCGGCCAGCGACACCACGGTCGATTCGATGCCGACGTGAGTGGGCCCGCCGTCGAGGATTTCGACCGCGTCGCCGAAGGCCAGCCGCACGTGATCGGCCGTGGTCGGCGAGAGGCCGCCGAAGCGATTGGCGCTTGGCGCGGCAATCGGAACGCCCGCCGTCTCGATCAGCTCCAGGGCGATCGGATGCGCGGGCACGCGCACGCCGACCGTGGGCAGCGCCGCCGTGACGATATCGGGAACCGCGGGGGCTTTCGGGAGCACCAGCGTCAAGGGACCCGGCCAGTAGCGCCGGGCCAGTTCCTCTGCCTGAGGAGGCCACTCCGTCACCAGCGCCCGCGCCATTTCGATCGACGATACATGGACGATCAGAGGGCTGGATGCCGGGCGTCCCTTCAACGCGAAGATCTTCCCCACCGCGCAGGCGTCGAGCGCGTTGGCGCCCAGCCCGTACACGGTCTCGGTGGGAAACGCGACCACCTCGCCCGAGCGAATCCGATCCGCGGCATCCTTAATCGATAGGCTCATCTTTATCGGAGGCGGTCTTGCCGGTCTTGAGGAACACCAGGTAGGCGTGGATCAGCGCGTCGAGGTCGCCGTCCAGCACGCGATCCACATCGCCGAGTGCGAGCTTGGTGCGATGGTCCTTGATCATCCGGTAGGGCGCCAGCACATAACTGCGGATCTGGCTGCCGAAGTTGATCCCGAGCTTGCTGTCTTCGACCTTGCGCTCCTCCACCTTCTTCTTTTCCAGCTCGAATTCGTAGAGTTTGGCGCGGAGCTGCTTCATCGCGCTGGCGCGGTTCTTGTGCTGGCTGCGCTCGTTCTGGCACTGCACCACCAGCCCGGTGGGCAGGTGCGTCATGCGGATGGCCGAATCGGTGCGGTTGACGTGCTGGCCGCCGGCGCCGGAGGCGCGGAAGGTGTCCACGCGCAGATCCTCCGGCCGGATGTCGATCTTGATTTCGTCGTCGATCTGCGGGTAGACGAAGACCGATGCAAACGACGTGTGGCGGCGCGCGTTGGCGTCGAAAGGCGAGATGCGAACCAGGCGATGCACGCCGATTTCCGACTGCAGCAGCCCGTAAGCATTTTCGCCGTTGACCTCGAACGTAACGGACTTGATGCCTGCGCCTTCGCCTTCGAG
>JBGPLI010000210.1:0-9292 GCA_041486445.1 Bryobacteraceae bacterium | reverse complement strand
ATGCGCCCGGTCTGATGCGGTGGGCGAGAGCTGCCTGGCGTTATGCAGCCGCTGCTGTCTGGTTCGCAGCGAAACCAAGATCGGCCAGCCCTGGACAGGGTGACAGCCAAAGGGGATCCCCTGAAATGTCTAAGCTCTTTGCAACAGCGGGCGAAGCTCCCGCACGTTCTTCACGCTCTCGATGTTCAGAATCCGTTCGATGAGTTTCCCGCTGGTGGAGGCGCCCAGGACCGGCGTGAACAGGTCGCGGCACTTGGCGACCACCTCCTCCCGGGTCATCGGATTGTCCGAGGTGCCGCGCACGGCCTCGACGCGTTCCTCGAGGCGGGTGCCGTCGTTGAGCGTCACCTCCATTATGGTGATCCGCCGCGGGTAGAGCTTCTCGAGTTCCTCATCGGGCGTCAGTTGCACTTTCGCGCGCTGGCGGAGCACTTCGGCATCCTGCATACGCGGCTTGTCGTGCGCCGCGCGGAAGCTCGCGGTCTTGTCGATCAGCATCACGGCCATCATGTGCTGCATGCAGATGTCCGGCATCTCGCGATTGTTGACGGTCTTGGCTTCGCTGGTGGCGACGCGCACCACCACGGTCCGCACCTGGTCCGCTTCAAACGGGCGGCGCTTCCTCAGGTTCTCCATCGCGTCGAGCGGCGCCTGGATGGGCGACCCGACGGTCCACTTCTTGATGTTGGTTTCGGTCACCTCGTAGCGCTCGCCGAGCTTGTCGATTAGCCGCGAGGGATCGGCCTTGGGCGCGAACGCCAGAAGGAAGTTGTCGGCCCCGGAGAGGATATCCTCGACGCCGGTGCCGCCCAACTGAATCAGCAGAGCCGAGGTAACGCCGTTGCGCGCCGGGTGGCCGGCGAAGACCAGAGCCTTCTCGATATGGTCGGTGTCGCGCTGCCATGCAGCCACGCCCGACGATTGCTGGCCGGCATAATCGAGCACCCAGCGCATCTGCTGCGCGTTCAGACCCGCGGCGCTTGCCGCCGCCGCCGCCGCGCCGAAATTACTGGCGATGCTGTGGGCGGCGAAGTGAGTCGCCATCTGAAACGGCAAGCCGCCCAGAGTCGCGGTCACTCTCGGACCGATGTCGTAGCCGAGCGTCACCGCCCGCAGGAACCGCGTTCCGTCGATCCCGAACTGCTCCCCGACCGCCAGCGCGGCGGGCACTACGGCGCAGCCGGGATGGGAATGCGAGGGAGCGTGGGAGTCGTCGGTTTCATCGGAATGGGCCAGCATCCCGTTGGCGAGCGCCGCCTCGATGGGACCGCATACGACGTTCGATCCGGCTACGGTCGCGATCTTCTCCCCGGCATGTGCGCGCGCGAGTTGGATACCGACGCGGCCCGGAGGCAGATCGGAGCCGGAGACCATCGCGGCAAGCGTATCCAGGATGTGATGCTTGGTCTTCTCGACCGCCTGGTCGGGAAGCGCGCGCCCGCCGGCCTCGCTCATGTAGGCGCTGAGCCGGGCCGTCACCTGGCTCACGGATTCACTCGCAGCCGGCGCCGCGCTAACGGTCGCGACAGGGAACGCCGTCGCCGCGATGAATCCGCCCGCGCGTTGCAACACTCCGCGCCGGGTCAGCCGGTCATTTTCCATGGTTGTCCTCCTCGCTGGAGGGATCAGTGCTGGAGCGCCGCTTCCGGTTCGGGAACTGGTTGTGATACCGGTTTCCTCCGCCATATGCGAATTCTCAGCCCGCTCCAGCGCTCCATATAAATATAGACCACCGGAGTGATGTAGAGCGTGAGCATTTGCGAAACCATCAGCCCGCCCACTACCGCCAGGCCCAGGGGACGCCGCGCTTCTCCGCCCGAGCCGAAGCCCAGTGCGATGGGCAGAGTGCCGACCAGAGCCGACATCGTGGTCATCATGATCGGCCGGAAGCGAACCAGGGCGGCCTCCACGATCGCGTCGGCCGGCGACAGGCGGTGGACGCGCTGAGACTCCAGCGCGAAGTCGATCATCATGATGGCGTTCTTCTTCACGATGCCGATCAGCATGATGATTCCGACAAAGGAGTAAATGTTCAGCTCGTTGTGGAACAGCATCAGCGTGGCCAGCGCGCCGACGCCGGCCGAGGGCAGGCCCGAAAGAATCGTGATCGGATGAATGAAGCTCTCGTAAAGAATTCCCAGCACCATGTAGATGACCAGGATCGCCATCACCAGCAGCATTCCCATGCCCTTCAGGGACGACTGGAACGCGGCCGCGGTGCCCTGGAACATGGTCCGAATCGTGTCCGGCAGGGTTTCGCGAGCGGCTTCCTGGACGCGGTCGACCGCATCTCCCAGCGACACGCCTGGCTGCAGGTTGAAGGACACCGTGATCGCGGGCAACTGTCCCAGGTGATTGATGTACAGAGGACCGACGGTGTTCCGAGGCTTGGTCACCGCCATGATGTTAACCAGCCTTCCGCCCGCCGCCCGGACGTGGACCGTGGACAGCACTCTGGCATCGTGTTGCCACTCCGGCAGATATTCCATGATCACCTGGTAATCGTTGGTCGGCGTGTAGATGGTGGAGACCTGGCGCCCTCCGAAAGCGCTGTACAGTGCATTCTCCACTTGCCCCGCGGTGACGCCCAGGGCGGAGGCGCGGTCGCGGTCGATATCCAGCGTCAATGACGGACTCGCAATCTGGAGATCGCTGCTCACGTCCACCAGGCCGGGAATCTCCTTCATGCGCTTCTCCATATCCGCACCGGCGCGGTACAGACCCTTCAGTTCGATTCCCTGCATCGTGAACTGATACAAGCCCCGGCTGCTGTAACCCCCGATGCGCACCAGCGGCGGATTGGTCAGAATCTGCTGCGCTCCCGGAATCGCATTCAGCTTCGGGCGCAACTCCTCGATCACCTGTTCCGGAGTCAGCTTCCGCTCCGTGCGCGGCTTCAACCGAATGTTCAAATAGCCGTTGGCTCGCGGCCCATTGGTAAAAATCGTATAGTGCTCGATATTGGGATCCTCGGCGAGCACGTCCGAGGCCTGGCGCTGTATCTTGAGCATCTCGTCATAGGAGGCATCCTGCTGGAACAGCGCGTTGCCATTGAGCTGACCGGTGTCCTGGCTGGGAATAAAGCCCTTCGGGACAAATCCGTAAAGATAAATCGTGGCGGCCAGCGTCGCGGCCGCGCCTATCAGGGAGATGAAGCGATGACGGACTACCCCTCGGAGTGTCCAACCGTAGAGATTTCGCCAGGCGTCAAATACGCGCTCGGTAGCCCGAAACAAGAAGTTATGCCGATCGGTCGGCGGCTTCAGGAAGCGGCTGCACAGCATGGGGGTGAGGCTGAGCGAGACGAACCCGGAAATCAGGATCGCGGTCATGATGACCACCGCGAATTCGTGGAACAAACGCCCGATGATGCCGCTCATGAATAGCACCGGGATAAAAACCGCGGCCAGGGAGAGCGTCATCGAAAGAATCGTGAACGCGATCTCGCGTCCCCCTTCGAGTGCGGCCACGAACGGCGTCTGTCCCAGTTCCATGTGGCGCACGATATTTTCCAGGACCACAATGGCGTCGTCCACCACGAAACCTACGGCCAGAGTCAGCGCCATCAGCGACAGGTTGTCCATCGAGTAGCCGAGCAGCGACATCACCGCGAAGGTGCCGACCACCGACAGCGGCAGCGCCAGGCTGGGAATGATGGTGGCCGAAACGTTGCGCAAGAAAAGAAAGATGACCAGAACCACCAGGCACATCGACAGCACCAGCGTGAACTTCACATCGCCGACCGACGCCCGGATGGACTCCGACCGGTCGTAGAAAACGTCCAGTTTCACCGCGGGCGGAAGCTGAGCGCGCAACTGCGGCAGCAGCGCATGGATGCGGTCCACGATCTGCACGGTGTTGGTGCCTGGCTGGCGGAACACCTGCAGGTTGATCGTGCGGCTGCGGTCGAACCATTGGATGTTCTTGTCGTTCTCAATGCTGTCGATCACCTGCCCCAGTTCTTCCAGCCGAACAGGAGCGCCGTTGCGGTAGGCCACAATCAGCGGCCGGTAGGCATCGGCTTTTAGGAGCTGGCCGTCGGCTTGCACGTTAAACGCCTGATGCGGTCCCCAAAAGGTTCCGGTCGGTAGATTGGCGTTGTGCTCGTTGAGAGACTTCTGCACATCGTCCAGGCTGATGTCGCGCTTGGTCAATCTGGTGGGGTCCAGTTGCACGCGGACGGCGTGCTTCGCCTGGCCGCCTATGTTCACTTGAGCGACCCCGTCGACGGTAGAGAGCGAGGGCCCAACCAGAGTTTCGGCGTATTCATCCACCAGCGTGATGGGAAGGCTCACCGAATTCATCGAGAACTGGATGACCGGCTGATCGGTCGGGTTCTGTTTCCGGATGTTGGGAGGGGCCGGCATGCCGCCCGGCAGTTTTCGAGCCACTGCGGAGATGGCACTCTGCACGTCCTGCGCCGCGGCGTCGATATTGCGCTCGAGCGCGAACTGCAACGTGACGTTGGTCTGGCCGCGCGAGCTCGACGAGGTCATGTTTTCGAGACCCGCGATCGTCGAAAATTGGCGTTCGAGCGGCGCTGCCACCGACGACGCCATCGTCTCAGGACTGGCGCCGGGCAGACTGCCTTCCACCTGAAGCGTGGGGAAGTCGATGTTCGGCAGATCGCTGACGGGCAGAGCGCGGTAACCCTGGACTCCGAACAGCAGGATTCCCATCATCACCAACGCGGTCATCACGGGCCGCTGGATGAACAACGCGGTCAGGTTCATGGAGTTTTCTTCTAGGTGCAGCTCAACTGGATGGTTCTCAGCATTTTATCTTACCCCGAAACACCCCGTACGCATATGGCACAAAAGGGCTATCGTCAAGTCTTGACGTTCTTCTCCAGCCAAGCTTGAATGGCGTCGAAAACCTGCCTGCGGTTACTCTCCACCATCATGAAATGGCCGTTGCCGAGGATGCCTTTGTCCTTGAGCAGCAGGTCCTCGGCCTGGCATCCGGCCTGCTTCAGGAACGAAACCACCGCCGGACCTTGGGTCCGCCCCTTTTCGGAGGTTACATACACGATCGGGATGCCCTGTAGATTCTTGAGTTTATGAACCTTGCCGTCGGCGAGCTGCGATGGATCCGTCACTGGCGGGTCGTAGGCCAGCGGAATGTCGGTGAGTCCCCAGGGAGTCTGCGGCGTGAGAGGTGCGCCCGCGCCCTCCACGCTCACGATGGCTTTCACCAGCCTCGGCCGCTCATTCGCCACGATCCAGCCAAACGGTCCGCCCGCCGAGTGAACCACAATGATCGACGGTCCGATTTTTTCGAGCAGCTCGGCGCCCCGGCTCGCCCACAGCTTGTGAGCGAATACGTTGTCCTGCGGCGCCGCATTCTGGCCCGCCTGGAATTGGTCGAGCAGCGGATCGCCCACGTCGCCCGTTCCCATCCACTTGCGATTGGGACCCGTGGCGGCGCGCATGAAGTCCGCAGTCACGCCCTGGTACGCCGGAATGGGCGACATCGGCCCCAGCGCGTCCGGATGGTAGGGCGCACGCCCGTGGCCCGGACGATCCACCAGGTACACCTTGTATCCTTCCTGCGCGTAGTAGTGGGCCCAGCCCGACCGGCCGTCGCCCATTCCCATGTAGTGCAGCATCGAGCCTCCGCCGCCGTGCACCAGCACCACCGGATAGGGATGACGCACCTGCGCGGGGATCAGGTACTGCACATACATCTGGCCGGTCAGGATCGTGCCGTAGGATACTTTCTTGTGTTCGGTGCCAACCCAGAAGTAGCCCTGATCGGCGAGCTTCATCGTGGTCGAGTCGTTGGTGCGCTTGCCTTCGCTCAACCGCGGCTTGGGAGGATTCTTGGTCGAGACGTTCTTGTCGATCCAGTCGAGGATCGGCTGGAGCACCTGCCGGTTGTTCTTCTCTCCCATCATGATGTGCCCGTTGCCGTGCACGCCGTGATCGGCCAGGCGAAGCTCCTCGGCGGTGCAGCCCGCCTGCTTGAAGTACGCGACCGCCCCGGGATTGCCAGGCGAGGCAAACGATCCCTCCGAAGTGACCACGACGATGGGGATGCCGCGAAGATTTTTGAGCTTGCGCGCCGGCTCGGCTTGCAGCTTGTAGGGAGCGACGCCCGCCTCTGACGGCGTGACCGTGACGGTCTTGATCTCGGCCGCGTCCGACACCGGCGGATCGTACGCCACAGGGATCGTGGACATCCCCCACACGTTCGCTCCGGCGAAGGGCTGGCCGCCGCCTTCGATCGCGATAATCGCCTTCACCAGGCTGGGCCGGATCTCGGCCACCAGCCAGCCGAACGGTCCGCCCGCGGACTGCGTTATGAAAATCGCGGGCCCGATCTTGTCGAGCAGCATCGCTCCGCGTTCGCGCCACACCGCGTGGGCCACGTCGGGTCCGGCGCCGCTGACGTAAGCTCCTCCCTGCGAGGCGACGAACTGATCGAGATCGGACGAGCCTACTTCTCCTGTCCCCGGCCATTGGTTATGATACTTGCGCTGAAATTCGTTCGCGCCGGTGGTCTTGGCGTTGGGCGGCGTGAATCTTCCCGAGATGCTCTCCAGAGTGTTTGCCTGCGCGGGAAACGCGCCGTGGGTTTCGGGATGGTAGGGCGACCGGCCATGCCCCGGCCGGTCGACGACGTACACGGTGTAACCTTCCTGCAACAGAAACGTGGCCCAGCCGCGGCGTCCGTCGGGGGTGCCCATCCAGTCCAGACCCTGCCCTCCGCCGCCGTGCACCAGCACGATCGGATACGGATGCCTGACTTCGGCCGGGATCTGATACTCGACGTACATCTGCCTGCCGTTGACCACCGTGCCGCGAGCCAGCTCGGCCCGCTCCACGCCCACCCAGAAGTAGCTCCACTCGGCGATATCGAGGGTGGCGTCAGTAGCGCCGGTCTGGCCGTTTGCCAGCGCCGCCGCCAAGCCGGCGGCGGCGAGCGAGGCGAACTCGCGGCGGCTGACGCCCTCATTTATTTTCTTAAATGTCATGCGGTTTGCACCTCGGCTGGGACAAGTCCGATAGTACAATACAAGTGGGCGTCTCGACTATATATGCATGCCGAAGAGCTTTCTGCCGATGGATCGGATGTGAACGAGCAGCCGGTTGCGAAGGGCAAATCGAACTTGGTCAGACTGGCAGAATTTCTGGGACTCGGGCCGCGCGAAAACGGCACGCCGGAGAAGGCCGCGCGCAACGCTGCCCGCAAGACCGCCCGCAAGACCATCGATCTGTGCCGGAGCCTGCTCTCGGCGCGGGGAGAGGTCTCCGGCAGCCGTCTGGCAAGCGAGGCCCTGGACGCGTACCAGACCCTCGATGCCCCGGCGCGCGACGAATTTTTCGATGTGCTGGCCAGAGACTTCTCACCCGATCCGGAGGAGGTCGGGCGCGCCGGCGACGCCTACCGGCAGGACCCGTCTCCGGAGACTCTGGCGCGGCTACAGGACGTGGTCGAGCCCCCGCGCCAGGAGTTGTTCCGGCGTCTGAACATGGCGCGCGGAGCCACCCGCATCCTGGTCGAGATGCGGCGCGAGCTCCTGCGAGGCAACGGCGGCCATCCGGAATGGGCTCCGGTCTCCGCGGATCTCGAGCACCTGCTCACGTCCTGGTTCAATCGCGGCTTTCTGGGATTGCAGCGCATCGATTGGGGCACCTCGGCCACCATTCTCGAGAAGCTGATCAGGTACGAAGCCGTGCATCAGATCCAGGGGTGGGACGATCTGCACCGCCGCCTGGAGCGGGACCGCCGCTGTTACGCGTTCTTCCATCCGGCGCTGCCGGATGAGCCGATCATCTTCATCGAAGTGGCGCTGACGCGCGGCATGAGCGAAAAAGTGCAGCCGCTGCTCGATCCCGATTCTCCCGTGCTCAGCCCCGAATCGGCCGATTGCGCGATGTTTTATTCGATCACCAACTGCCAGGAAGGCCTGCGCGGCGTGCCGTTCGGGAGCCTGCTGATCAAGCAGGTGGCTGAGGATTTGGGCCGGGAGTTCCCGCGCCTCCGCCGGTTTGCCACGGTCTCGCCCGTGGTCGGATTTCGCGAATGGCTCGAGCGAAATCCGGAGTTGATGGATCTGTCGAGCTTGGAGGCGCCCCAATGGTTCGAGGACCAGGCGCTCTCTGCGGAGTTGAAGAAGCAATTGCTCCCCTTGTGCGCCTACTATCTGCTCCACGCCCGGCAGGGAAAAGAGCCGCGCGATTCGGTGGCTCGCTTCCATCTCCGCAACGGAGCGCGCCTGGAGCGGTTGAACTGGCTCGGCGACACCTCCGCGGCCGGCATGCAGCGCTCGGCCGGCCTGATGGCGAATTACGTGTATCGCCTGCCCGACGTGGAACGCAACCACGAGATGTACACGACCGAGTACAAGATCGCGGCGTCCTACGAGATCGAGTCGCTGGCCAGGCAATTCAAGAAAACATCCACAGGCTGAAGCCCGTGCCACCTGTGGCACAGAACTTCAGCCTGTGAGATCTTACTTCTCTCCGAACCGGAACACCACGCCCGCCGAATAACGAAGGTTATTCTGCGCGTAGGTCAAGTTCGTCGCCGCGCCCGGAAGCTGGGTCATGAAGTATTCCACCTGCACCGGCTTCACGGCCCAATGCTTGGACAGTTGAACATCCAGGCCCCCGCCCAGCGCCGTGGCAAACACATTCTCGCTCTTCGTCAATGGGTTCGCGACCGAGGAGAACCTCGCGCCGCCGACCAGCGTCTGCACGTACGGCGTCACTCTGGACATTCTCCAGTTGAACCGCGGTCCGAACAGGTAGCTGAACGTGGTGTTGTCGCGGAAAAGATCGGTGGTTTTGTTGTCATGATACGCGCCCAGGTCCGCAACCACCCCGACGACCCGGTTGATGTTGTACTCGACGTAGGCCGAGCCGCCGTTCTGGTTAAAAGACGGCGTGCTCCCGCCCGGATTGATTCGTGCGAACGAGTAGTTAACGCCCACCTCGGCGACGGGCGTCGCGGCGTGCTCCTGGGCACTGGCCACCACCCCGAACGCAAGAACCAATCCTGAAACGAACGTGACTAACCTCATAAAACAAATCTCCTTTACTTGACTTTCTACTGACCCCAACTTTATGTCTGTTGGATGCCGTCTGTTTGGTTTGGTTGCGAAATTTTTGTTGCTGCCGCCAAGCTACAGATGGTCGCGTACTTGTCCGCTCCCCTGAAAGTAGGTTCTAGGCGGCGTGTTCCCGAGGTTGGAGGATCACGCGGTGACCGAGCCTTTCCAGACGTTTGACCAGAGTTTTTTCCAAATGGTGTTTGTGGAGTCGGTTGAAGTAGTCCAGTCCGAGAT